>NZ_CP136758.1:300000-600000 GCF_032930845.1 Parvularcula sp. LCG005
GCCGGGCATTTCATAGTCCGCAAAGCGGCGGGCCCGGGGCATGACGCGGCTTTCCACATTGCCGATCAGGCTGTTGTAGCTGCTGACGGTCTTGTCGAGTGCCTTGCCCAGATCATTGAGGTAATCACCGGTCTTCCGCAGGCTTTCATAAAGATCCGAAGCCATGTTCGCGACCTCATGGGCGCTTTCATTGGCCCGCTGCTGGCGCCACGCATGGGCGATGGATTTGAGAATGGCGATAAGCGTCGTCGGCGTGGCGATCAGGACGCCGCGCTCAAACGCATCCTGAAACAGATTGGGTCGCTGTTCGATGGCCGCGGTAAAGAAGGTCTCACCGGGCAGAAACATGACGACAAAGTCGATTGCCCCATCCTTTTTCAGCGCGCCGGCATAATCTTTGGCGGCCAGTTGCTGTACATGCGTCCAGACAGACCGGCCATGGCGGGCGGCGGCATCGGCGCGTACCGCGTCATCCTCGGCGCCGGCGGCATCGAGCCAGTCGGACAGGGAGACTTTGGAGTCGACAGCCACCATCCGTTCACCGGGCAGGCGCACCACCAGATCCGGGATTTTCCGGGCCTGATTATCGTCGGTCACCTGAAACTGTTCGGAGAAATCTGCATGGGCGGACAGGCCCGACATTTCGATGACATTCCGCAGCGTGGTTTCCCCCCAGCGGCCGCGGGTTTTGGGGCCAGATTTCAGGGCTGAGGCGAGAGACCGCGCTTCAGCCTGCACGGCACCGGCAGACTGGGCCAGCGCAGTAATCTGTCCGGTCAGCTCACCCTGAGCCTTTTTCTGCTGGTCGCGCATGTCGCGCAGCCCTTCTTCATAACGGGTCAGGGTTTCGCGCATCGGTTTGAGAAGATCCGAGACGGAGCGGGAATAGGTCTCTGCGTCCTTGCGCGCGACCACATGCTGCTTCTCAAAGCTCTGGGCCGCTTCGCGCATCAGGGCGTCACCGGTCTCGCGCACCAGCTTGGCGGACATGGTGCGGAATTCATTCTCCAGCTGCTGCCGCAATTCGCCCAGCTGCCGCTCGCGTTCCTCTACCCGCGTGCTGAGCGTGGCGCGCTGCCGCTCGCTCTCGGAAAGGGAGGCGCGCGTTTCCGCCAGCGCATCCTGCGTCTCCTCAAGTCGTTCCAGCCGACCGTTGAGGGCGGCGACCCGTTCGCGCTCCGCCCACAGATGGTGCTGCGCCGTGCGCAGCTTCGCGCCGCGCTGAAGATAAGAGACGAGAAAAAACATGGTCAGGGCCCAACCAATGATGGCGGCGCCCAGCGCTAGAGTGAGGTTATCGAGAATCATCGATCACCTTTATGCTGATTCGTTTTGTTCGCTATATGTTCACTCGCGCGAAGTCAAGGCAAGGGCTTCGTCAGAAGGGGACGGTCAGGGCGCGACAGCGCGGCTGACCCGCCCCGCAGGACCACGTGTCCTGAACAGAAGATCCGCTTTGACCGGCACGGGTTCGTCATAAACGTTCCATGACCCATCGCCGGACTGGTCGGTCCACTCAACCGTCAGTGTGGGGAACTCTGTCTCTGCGTAAATGTGGCCATCGATCTCTTTGACGCCCGGCGGGGCAAGGCGGAAGAAGACGCCATCGCTGGCCAGGAGCGGCAAATGCGCCGCCAGACGCCGCGAAAAAGACTGCCAGTCCTTCAGTACGTCGTCGGTATTCACCTGACCATCGCCATATCGATAGCTTGCGCCTGCAACATAGTCCGGTTCCCACGCTGCCCTGTGCCAGGCCCGTTCGGCGAGGGCGATCAGCCGTGGAAAGAGCATATACTGCACCTGCTCGTCACTCCGAACGGTTTCGCTCCACAGCTGCGCCTGCAGGCCGTCAATGCTATGACCGGCGGTCAGCGGCACCGTATCAGTGATCTCGCGCCCTTTCGCGGTAATATCTTTCATCGTGCTGGCATTCGCCGCGAGATTCTCAGGCATGAACCCGAAAACCTTGAAGGTATCGGTGCCGCGCGACGGCCAGTCATAGCCGCGTTCCAGTGGATCAGGCGCATAGGGAATATCGAAGTAAACAACATCCGGGATTGAGATGATCGTGTCCCAGCCCTCATTCGCCTGACGATGCGCCTCGGCAACACCACCGTTAAACAGGCCACCCCAGATATTGGTCTGCACGCGCTGCGGCATTGCAGCGGGGTCCGTGTGCCCCATACCATCGCTCCAGCCAGCCGGAATGACACCCCGCGCCGCCAGTCCACTGGCGACGCGCTGGATAAAGTAAGGCCCCAGCTCGTCCACGGTCATGCCGGTATCGGCCATGAGCGCCTTGCAGCTTGGTGATTCTGACCAGGCGCCAGCGGTTTCGTCGGCGCCAATATGATAGCGCTGAAGGGGCAGGCCGGCCTCGTCATGCAGGCGTACGACTTCATCAAGCACGACATCGACGAAACTGTAGGTCGCCTCAAGGCAGACATTCAGCGTGTTATCGTCATAGTTCTGAATACTGCGATAGGTGGTTGTGTCAGCCTCTTCGGTGAGGCGATAACGCTCCGCCTCCTCGGGGCGGTCCTCTCGCATCAGGCGCTGATATCGCGCCTCCATCGCCATGATCGCCGCACGGGAATGCCCGGGCATGTCGAAAGACGGGATGATATCAATGTGCCGCGCCTTGGCGGCCTTCAGGATCGCGAGGTAGTCGTCGCCGCTGAGCGCGCCGTTGACTGGCGTGTTGGCATCAGGGCCAGCCCCCAGCTGCGGCAGCAGGCAGCGCTCCTCCTGCGGATCATGACATCTTTTACCGCCCACATCAGCCAGTTCGGGTAACGCAGGTATGTCGAGCCGCCATCCCTCATCATCTCCCAGATGGAGATGCAGCGTATTCAGTTTGTACACGGCCATCTGATCGATCAGATCAATGATCAGCTCAGGGCTGTGGTAATTGCGGGAGATGTCGAGGTGGAGCCCGCGAAAGCCAAATCGCGGTGCGTCCGTCAAGTCGAACTGGGGAAGCGTGCCCTCGCCATGGGCGATCTGTTGGCCAAGACTGTGAAGGGCGTGCGAGGCGCCAGCCACGTCGGCAGCATTGATCGTGATCTGACGAGACCGAACGTTGATAGAAGAGGATTCAGCCGGTTGATTTTCGCCTTTCCCGACCCTGATGGACAGCGGAAATCCTGATCTCGATTCCGTAACGCCGTGTGCGGACAGGTATTCAAGCGCCCCGGCAATATCGCTACGGTCGAGCCCTGCGAGCCGCAGCTTCAGGCCAGGCTGAACCGAAATATCGGCCCCATTGCGAAGACTGACTTCGTTGGGTGTCGGCAGGATGACGATATCGCTCTTGCCCAGCGGTTCTGAGGGGGCCACTTGCCACGCAGCATATCGCTCAAACGCCCGCGCGGGGGTCAGCCACTGGGTATCGTCATCCGGACGGGACGTGGCCAATTTTGTCTCGTCGGTCATGGCGGTGACGAAGGGCAGATATTCTAGTCCGGTATCGGGGTCGATGACAGCGCGGGATGCCTCGAGGACCTGCGCCGGATAATCATCAAGAACTGCGTAGATATTGGGCATCGGGTAGTAGGCAGAGAAGAACTGCCCCGCGCCCCAGATGTTGATCGTGTACGTCTCACCGGCTTTGAGCTTCGTACCGGCCTTCGGGCTGAGCACATTGAGGTCGCCATTGATGAGCCGGTTCTCGAACGGGCCGCTGTCGACCGCAATCTGGCGTCCGACATAGCTATAGTAGAATTCCGGACGTGCGGTGGCGAATGCCGGGGGCATGTCCGCCGGCAAGGTCAGGGACAATGTGGCGAGGAAACAATTGCTGGCCTGCGCCGGACAGTCTGTGGGATGATTGTCGACGATCGTGAACTCGACACCGATATCGGCGGCGAAATCACGCCACTCGGCATCACTGGGTTGCAGGGCCGTTGCCGACAGAAGGGTTGCGGCGAGCAGGTGCGAAATCATAAGTCCCCCAACAAAACGGGTCTGTTAAGGTTATATAGTTGTCCTATCGCGATCACTGGGTCAATATGAGGTCCGTTGCTGACAGCAGGACCGATCCCATGGCCTTGGATATCATGACGCCGCTCGATAAATCCGCTGCGACCCCGCTCTATCTGCAGCTGCAGACGGTGTTGCGGGAGGCTATCGCACGGCGGGCGGTGGATGAGCGGGGGGCAATTCCGACAGAAAGGGACTTGGCGCGCGGCTTTGATGTCTCAAGGATTACTGTGCGCAAGGCTGTCGATGGCCTGGTCCGCGAGGGCCTGCTGACCCGGCGTGCCGGAGCTGGCACGTTTGTCAGGGGGGAGAGGGTTCAAAAAAGCTTTTCCACCCTGTCGTCGTTCTCAGAAGACATGCAGCAGCGCGGCTTTGCCGTTCGCAGTGTCTGGATTTCCCGCAAGACAGCGGCGGTGACCCCCGAAGAGGCGCTGGCGCTGGGTCTTTCCCCCGGCACACTGATCCACCGGTTCAACCGCATACGATATGCCGATGACGAGCCGCTGGCTTTGGAATTGGCAACCATTCCCGTCTCCTGTCTGCCGTCGACAGATCTGGTCACTGATTCTCTATACGCGGCGCTCGATGCACAGGGACAGCGGCCAGTACGGGCGCTGCAACGACTGCGCGCTGTGGCGTTCACGAGTGAGCAGGCGCGTGTTCTGAATGTTGAGCCGGGCGCGCCCGGGCTGTTCATTGAACGGCGCGGTTTCCAGGCCAGCGGTCTGCCGTGCGAGTTCACCCAGTCCTATTATCGCGGTGACGCCTACGACGTGGTGGCGGAGCTGCAAGGGACTTGAATAGGACCAATTAAGGAAAAAGGTATTGTCGACCGTATCGGCCTGTGCCACCCTCCTGTCGGGCTGCCGCAACGGGGCGGTGAACTGAAGGAGGGGCGAGTGGACACTGTTCGGACGGATCGGCTGATCTCTCTGGATATACTGCGCGGCATGGCCGTCGCCGGGATGATCCTCGTCAATTCCATGTCGCTGATGAGCTGGTCCGCCCAGGCAGACGTCTTTCCCCTGCTGCTCCACGCCCATTGGGAAGGCCTGATGCTGGCCGATCTCGTTTTTCCGGCCTTCCTGTTCATGGTTGGCGTGGCAATACCTTTGTCACTCGGTCTGGCGCAGGGCGGACAGGGTCTCTCCGGGAAGACGGGGGGACGCATCTTCTGGCGGATCTTCAGGCTCTTCGTCTTGGGCTTTCTGCTGTCGAACATCTATTGGATGATGAATTTCGACGGGTCGACCTGGCGCCTCTTCGGTGTCCTGCAGCGGATAGCTCTGGTCTATGGGGCGTGTGCGGCGCTTTATCTGTGGCTGGGCTCCCGATGGCGTCTGGGACTGATCGTGACCATTCTCGTCCTGTACTGGCCGCTCAGCCTTGTTCCGTCCCCTGATGGGGTGGACACAGACATCTGGGTGCGCGGTCAGAATTTCGTTGCCTATGTGGACCGGTTCTTCCTCGGTGCGGGTGAGCATCTCTACGTCAAGGGGCCGCAGGGCTATGATCCTGAAGGCGTTCTGGGCACGCTTCCAGCCATTGCCCATGGCCTGATCGGCGTCGCCGTCGGCGAGGTCCTGGGCCGACGCGGGCGGGGGGCATTGTCCGGCAAGCTGTTTCTGGCGGGCGCGGCGCTCCTATTGATTGGCGCGCTGTGGGGTATTGTATTCCCGGTGGTCAAGGATATCTGGTCCAGCCCATTTGTTCTCGTCACCTGCGGGATCAGCCTGTGCGTCCTTGCGCTTCTCCATCGTCTGGTTGATCGAGGGCCGAGCGCAGCAGGCAGCGTGCTTGGGGCTGTGTTCCTGCCGTTCGGAGCCAATGCGATTGCTGCCTATGTCCTGCACATCCTGACCGCATCTGTTCCGGGTTGGGACGTTTTTCAGCAGACCTACACAAGCATGGCACCGATAATAGGTGAGGGGTGGGCGGCGTTCCTGCCGGTCCTGCTCTATCTCGCCCTGATCTGGGCTGCGATGAATTACCTCTACGCCCGTCGCTGGGTCATCAAGATATAACAGGGAAGGTGGGGGCCGTGGCCAACCAAAATACACAAGGTGGACTGCCAATACGGGTGCAGATTGCGGCCATGGGCGGGCTGTTCTTCATCATCGGTTTCTGTACCTGGCTCAATGGTCCACTCATTTCCTACGTGAAGCTCGCTTTCACCCTGACCGATGTTGAGGCCTTCCTTGTGCTGATGGTCTTCTATCTTTCCTATCTGGTGTTTGCCCTGCCGGCGTCCGCGATCCTCCGCTACACCGGGATGAAGCGCGGCATGGCCGTGGCGCTTATCGTCATGGCAGCGGGGTCCATGGTGTTCGGCCAGTTTGCAACGATGCAAATGTTCGGCGGCGCGTTAAGCGGTCTGTTCATTCTGGGCGCGGGGCTGGCCATTCTTCAGACAGCCGTCAATCCCTATGTATCGATCCTGGGGCCCATTGAAGGCGCGGCCCAGCGCATCGCCATCATGGGGATCTGCAACAAGGTCGGCGGGATCATTGCGCCCATCGTTTTCGGCCTGTTCGTCATGCAGAATGTCGATACTTTTGCGGCCGAGGCCGCAGCCGCCCCGCCTGACGAACAGGCGCAGTTGTTGTCCCAGTTCGCGGCAAAGGTGCACTTGCCCTATCTCATAATCGCCGGGTTCATGGCGGCCACCGCGCTGGCGATCTGGCGGTCTCCCTTGCCGAACCTGTCGGGCAGTCCGGCGTCCAATGACGCTGGCGGTGGCGCAGCGGACAAGGGAATTTTTGCCTATCCTCATCTGTGGTTCGGCGTCCTGGCGCTGTTCCTGTATGTGGGTGTTGAAGTCATGGCGGGGGACGCAATCGGCACCTATGGCAACGCCTTTGGTCTGGCGCTGAGCCAGACGAAATATTTCACCTCCCTCACGCTGAGCGGCATGCTCGTCGGCTACGTCGCAGGCTTGATCCTTGTGCCGCGGTTCTTCTCCCAAGAACAATATTTGACCGGATCCGCGGTGCTTGGGATCATCCTGGCCACCGGGGCCTTTGTCACCAAGGGGTATGTGTCGGTCGGGTTCGTCGCGGCGCTTGGCTTTGCCAATGCGATGATGTGGCCGGCGATCTTCCCGCTGGCCATTCGCGGCCTTGGTCGTCTGACCGAAATCGGCTCAGCCTTTCTCGTCATGGGTATCGCGGGCGGCGCGGTACTTCCCTATCTGTTCGCCATTGGCAAGCAGTCCATGAACTTCCAGCTCGTCTTCCTGCTGATCGTTGTTCCGGCCTATGTCATTATCGGTCTGTTCGGCCTCTATTCCATGAAGCGGCGAGATGGGGGTGAGGTGTCATGACATCGCCCGCACAGTATTATCTCGGCATTGATGGCGGTGGCACCCGCTGTCGCGCCCGCCTGTGCTCCGCTGAGGGTCAGGTCCTGGGAGAAGGTGAAGCGGGCCCCGGAAATATCCGGCTCGGTCTTTCTTCCGTCTG
Source organism: Parvularcula sp. LCG005 (assembly GCF_032930845.1). GTDB lineage: Bacteria > Pseudomonadota > Alphaproteobacteria > Caulobacterales > Parvularculaceae > Parvularcula. The sequence goes on from NZ_CP136758.1 coordinate 307,443, forward strand.
GGGGAACATCACTGAGGCTGCGACGGCGGCGGCCATGACTGCGGGCCTGAATAAGGACATTTTTCCCTCGACCCGACTTGGGGCTGGCCTCGCGGGCGTGGTCAGTGACGCTGATATTGACCGGGTCATCACGGCTGCGCCAGCATTCAAGTCTGTACACGTTTCAAGTGATGCCTATATCGCCTGTCTCGGTGCTTTCAATGGCGGCGATGGCGGCATTCTCATTATCGGGACGGGAAGCGCCGGGCTCGCGCTGAAGGGGGGCGAGGTACACCATATCGGAGGCTGGGGTTTCGAAGCCGGCGACGGCGGTTCTGCGGCGGCGCTTGGTCATGAAGCCGTGAAAGAAGCGCTGGCGGCCAAGGACGGATTTCGGGATAGCAGCCCGCTTGTGGGGAACATTCTTCAGGCATTGGGCGGTGAGCCTGAGCGCATCATCGACTGGATCAACAAGGCCACACCGTCCGATTACGGCGCATTGGCGCCGATGGTCGTGGAGGCGTGCGATGGTGGCGATGCGCTGGGGCAGGAACTGGTCGCCCAGACGGTAGCCGAAATCGATATTCATCTGCGCAAGCTTCTGTCATTCGGTATTGCGAAAATCACGCTTTGCGGCGGCATGGCCGGGGTCATGGCGCCGCGGTTGAGTGAGGCGTTGCAAGCCGTTCTGGTGCCGCCCCTCGACCAGCCCGTGGGCGGGGCCGTGTTGCTCGCTCGCCGGGCAAGTGAGGTCTGATGATGGCGCCCGAAAGTACTCGCATGTTCGCTGAAGCGGCGGAGGCGCCGGCGGTGGTGCAGCGCCTTTTGGATCAATTCCCTGATCGGCAGGATTTGCTCCGTGTATTAAACAAGCAGCCCATCAATTCTGTCGTGACCTGCGGACGGGGGTCATCGGATCATGCCGCGACCTACGGCAAATATCTGTTCGAGATCCTGCTTGGCTTGCCAACCAGTTCCGCTGCCTTGTCCGTGACGTCACTCTATGATTGTCCCCCGCACGCCCAGGGCAGCGCGTGTATTTCAATCTCCCAGTCTGGGCGCAGCCCTGACCTCATAGCCGCTGCGCGCGCCAGGCGCGATGCCGGTGCGATATCAATTGTCCTGATGAACGATCCTGACGGCCCGCTTGGGCAGTATTCGGATTTGTTGCTACCGTTGAGGGCGGGGAGAGAGGTCTCGGTCGCGGCGACGAAATCCTACATCGCGTCGCTGGTGGCGTTGGCGCAACTGGTCGCGCTCTGGTCTGAGGACGAGGCGCTATTGTCCGGATTGAGCGAATTGCCGCAATTGCTGGAAAGAGCCTGGTCTCTGGAGTGGCAATATGCGGAAGACACTCTCGTCGACGCCCGGAATCTCTTCGTCATTGGGCGGGGCTATGGGCTCGGCATCGCGCAGGAGGCGGCGCTCAAGCTCAAAGAGACCTGCGGCCTGCATGCTGAAGCCTTTTCTTCCGCCGAAGTGCGGCATGGCCCCATGGCAATTGTCGGTGAAGGTTTTCCGGTGCTTGGCTTTGCCGGGTCGGACCGGGCCGGGGACGATGTGCGCGCCGTGATGGCGGAGTTTGCCCAGCGGGGTGCTAGAACCCTGCTGATCGATACGAGCACAGATGATCATCTCCCGATGATCGCGGCGCACCCGGCGCTGGAGCCCATTCTGATGATCCACCGCTTTTACCGCTTCGCCAACAGCCTGTCCGTCCGCCGCGGATTTGATCCCGATACGCCGCCGCATCTCAACAAGGTCACCAAGACCCAATGACCTCCCTTGTGCTCAACAATGTGGCCTTGATGCCAGGGCGGCAGGGTGCGCCTCTTTGCGACGTTGCGATCTCTGACGGCCTTATCAAATCCATCGGTTCTGATGGTATTTCTGCCGACGGCGTCATCGATTTCGGTGGTGATTATCTGTGTCCGGGCTTTTTTGATGTGCAGGTCAATGGTGGGGGCAGCGTCCTCTTCAACGATACGCCTGATGTCGACACGATCAGAACGATTGGAGCGGCTCACCGGTCGTTCGGCACCACGTCATTCCTGCCGACCCTGATCAGTGATGATCTCGATGTCATCGACCGGGCCATGCGCGCGGTGGAGGACGCGATCACCGCTGGTGTACCGGGCGTGGTAGGCATCCATATCGAAGGGCCGTTCCTGAACGTCCGCCGCAAGGGCATTCACGACGCCAGCAAGTTCGCCCAACTGACGGATGAAGCGATCCGCCTTCTGAGCAGTCTGGAAGTGGGGCGCACTCTCGTGACCCTCGCGCCCGAGTGCTGCCGACTTGAGGATATCGAGGCCCTGCAACAGCGCGGCGTGGTGATCTCGGCGGGGCACACGGATGCAACCTATGAGCAGATGACCAAAGCCCTGGATGCAGGCGTGACGGGCTTCACTCACCTCTACAATGCGATGTCACCGCTCCATCATCGTGAGCCTGGCGTGGTCGGCGCGGCACTCGACAGCCAGACAGCCTATTGCGGCCTGATCGCTGATGGGCATCACGTCAGTGCAGCTGCATTGCGCATTGCATTGCGTGCCCGTCCGCTGGATCGTTTCGTGCTGGTCACAGATGCTATGCCGGGCGTTGGCACCAGTCTGAAACGGTTTGCGTTGTCGGGTCAGACGATAATGATCAAGGATGGTCTGTGTGTTGACGAGAGCGGCACGCTCGCCGGGTCCAACCTTGATATGGCGAGCGCCGTGCGCCAGCTGGTTGAGATGACCGATGTTGAACCCGCGGCCGCGATCGCCATGGCGACAGCCAATCCGGCCCAATTCATGGGTCTGGCGCAGAGCGGTACAATAAGAAAAGGCAGCAGGGCCGACCTTGTCCGGCTCGACCGTCAGCTGGCGTTGAAACAGGTCTGGCAGGGCGGACAGCCCGTCCTGCCGGAAGCCTGATCGTTATTTGCCTGTCGGCACCACGGCAATTTCAAACACTTTCGGCCACCATTTTCCCGTGACATAGATTTTGTCCGCAGCCGCATCATAGGCGATGCCGTTCAGCACTTCGTCATTTACATCCGCTCTGTCTGGATGCAGCCCGGCGAGGTTGATGAAGCCGGTCACGTGTCCATCGGACGGATCGAGCCGGACGATCACGTCGGTCTGCCAGATATTCGCCCAGACCTCGCCCTTGATGAACTCCAGCTCGTTCAGCCGCGTAATGGGCCGACCATTGGCCTTGACCTGCACCCGGCCGGTTTCTTCAAAGGTTGCCGGGTCAAAGAAGCGCAACGTGTCCGTGCCGTCGCTCATGATCAGGCGGCTGCCATCATAGGTCAGGCCCCAGCCTTCGCCGGCATATTGGAAAGTGCCGACCTGTTCGAGGGTGTCCAGATCAAAAACATAGGCCGTGCCTGCGCGCCAGGTCAGGGTGATGATGCGGTCATCGACGACGGTCGCCCCCTCACCGAAGATCGTGGCAGGCAGGGCGACTCGCTTCTCCGCGCCATCGCCAATGATGTCGTGACGGATCAGGGTCGACTTACCAACCTTGCCCGTGCTTTCGTAAAGGGTGCCATCCGCGATGAAGAGACCCTGCGTAAAATCTTCCGTACCGTGCGGAAACGTTTCTACGACCTCATAGGTATACGTCTTTGGCGCCGCAGGTGCATCAGTTGCTTCTGGGACGGCGGCTGTGGCTGCCGCGGCGGCGGGGGGCGTGCTCGCCTCCACGTTTGTATCGGCATTGCCGCAGGCAACGAGCAAAAGAAGGGGCAGGACAGCGATGCGTTTCATACCTTCATCCTTGACGCTCAAGTGCGCCAGTAAAGTTGGGTGGCCTCGATCGGGTTTTCAAACTTGTCGGCACCGCCTGCAAGATAGGCGCGTTTCAGCGCCAAATACCACTGGGCCAGCCGGTCGGGATCACCGGCATACAGCATGACCGGCTTGGCCAGCGCGATATTTTCGTTCTGGGCGCTGAGGATGGCACCATCCTGTCCGAGGAAGGTCTTGGCCAGGGGATAGGTAAAAGGCTTCAAAACGGACAGAAGCGGCATGTTCCAGAAAAACATCTGGGTGATCAGGGCGCGGTTGTCCTCGGTCGGTGTGATACAGGTCAAGCCGAGGATCGTATATTTCTCGTTGCGGATCGTCTCGAGGCGCGTGGCGGGCAGGCGAAACTCGATCTCGGTCGTCGCGGCCCCGCCGATCAGCTTATAGGCGCGTCCATTGGACGATGGCCGGTGCGGCTTCATCCGGAAGCCGAAGGCCGTTGGCTCGTAATCCTTGACCTTCTCGCTCGCATCCCCGGGCCGGCGCCAGAACCATTGCTGATGGACGAAAGGCGTGTGGGCCGGGTCGACGAGCCCGATCACCGCTTCGTCATAGGGACCTTCCGCCTTGGCGTGGATAATCATCTTGGGCGCAGGGCCGGGAATATCATCCGGAATGTGCGGCGGGTCGAGGTCGGGCACGCCGTCGAAGCGGCGCAGATCATCAGGGATGTAGATCCAGATAAGGCCCTTCTGCTCATGGGTCGGATAGATCGGGGCCCGGACTTTTTCGCGAGCAAAAACTTCCCGCTCACTCAGTGCGGGGATCTTGCGACAGGTGCCGTCCTCCACATCGAACTTCCAGCCGTGATAGGGGCATTCGACGCAAGCCCGCCCCTGTTCATCGGACTGTTGCCCGGCAGAGAACGGCGCGGCCCTGTGCGGGCACACATCGCGCATCGCAAACACCCTGCCGGATTTTGTCCGTCCAAGGACGACGGGCTGGCCAAGATAGAAGCGACGCTCCATCTTTCCTGCTTTGATTTCGGCGGAGGGCGCGGCAAAATACCAGATGTTGCGCAAGGGCAGCGTGGCAGGGTTGGGCTGCGGCGCGCTCATGCTGTCAGCTCGTCAACAAAGGCAAACAGACGCTTCAGCTCTTCGGGCCCAGACATCCGGTGGTCGCCCGCCTTGACAAGGCTCACCACCACATCAGTGCTCGACAGATGATCCGCATACCGCATGACGTGACGCCAGGGCACGACGTCGTCCGCCATGCCGGAGAGGATCCGCACAGGCACATCGACGTCCAGCGGCTGATCAAAGATCAGATGGTGATCACCATCGCTGAACAGGGCGGCTGTATAGACCATCTCGCTGTCATCATATTCCGACGGCACAACCAGCTTTCCGTCCTGTTTGATGCGCGATAGATCCTCGGCGGACATGCGCAGCGGCATGAGGGCATCTGTGAAATCGGGGGCAGGCGCGACGAGCACCAGTCCGGCTATCCGTTCTGGCCGCCAGCGGGCAAGAAGTCCGGCGATCCATCCCCCCATGGAGGAACCGACCAGCACCTGCGGCCCTTCCGTGTGATGATCCAGAATGTGCAGCGCGTCGCGGGCCCAGATGCCGATGGTCCCGTCTTCGAAGGCCCCATCGCTTTCACCGTGCCCGGAATAGTCAAACAGCGTACAGGCAAAGCCGCGACCGGCCGCGTGATCGTAGAGGGCCGTCGCTTTCGTGCCCAACATGTCAGACGCATAGCCGCCAAGCCATATCAGGCCCGGGCCCGCCCCTTTGTGCTGGCGAACGGCAAGGCGGTCGGTCTTCGGACCGTCGACCATGGTGACGGGCGGTGTGCTCTTGTGATCCATAGGGCAATGTGTCTACCGCGTGGGGCGAAGAGCACAAGGATGTGAGTGCAAAGATGGATCTTTCGGGCATTACCATATTGCAGGTCATTCCGGCGCTGGAGACCGGAGGAGCAGAGCGCACAACGCTCGAAGTGGGTAGGGCGGTGGTGGCTGCGGGCGGGCGATCTCTTGTCGTGTCCGAAGGTGGGCCGATGGTGGCGCAGCTGGAAGACGAAGGCAGCCGACACATCACAATGCCTGCCGCATCAAAGAACCCGCTGACCATGTGGGGCAATCGCGGCCGCCTGATCGATCTGGTGAAACGGGAGAAGGTGTCCGTCATCCACGCCCGGTCACGCGCGCCGGCCTGGAGTGCGCTGGGCGCAGCCCGCGCCACGGGAACGCCGTTCGTCACGACCTATCATGGTATTTATCGCGCCAAGACCGCCCTGAAGCGCCTCTACAATTCCGCGATGGCCCGGGGCGAGGTGGTGATCGCCAACTCTGAATATACTGCTGAGGCTGTTCGGCAGAGCTTTGCCGATGCGCCGTTTTTCGACCCCGGCCGCATGGTGGTGATTCCCCGGGGGGCCGATCTGTCACGGTTTGATCCTGAGCAACTGGATGATGCCCGTCAGCAGGCGGCGCTCACGGCGTTTGGCGGTGAAGGTGCCATCCGCATCCTTCTGCCGGGTCGTCTGACCGAATGGAAAGGCCAGCGCGAAATGATCGCAGCGGCAAGGCTTTTGCAGGAAGAAGGAACCATCGGCCCGGTTCGGGTCGTTCTGGTTGGCAGCGCCCAGGGGCGGGACGACTATGAAGCGTCTCTGCGGCGAGAGATCGAGGAGGCAGGCTTGCGCGACAGCGTCCATATTCATGGCCATTGGGAAGACATGCCAGCTGCCTATGACTGGGCTCACATCGTCGTATCCGCCTCAACCCGGCCTGAAGCCTTCGGCCGTGTTTCTGTAGAGGCGCAGGCCATGGGGCGGCCCGTCATCGCCACGGCCCATGGGGGATCGTTGGAAACCATCGATCCTGAAAAGACCGGATGCCTTGTCCCGCCGGGAGATGCCAAGGCGATTGCGACCTCGGTGTCCCGCTGGGCGACGCTGACCCCGACGGGGCGTCGCAAGGTTGCTGCTGCGGCGCGGGCGCGCGCTGTTGAACGATTCTCGATTGAGGCCATGACGGACGCTACTCTTTCTGTTTATAACTCCTTAACATCGCAAGAAGGGCGGCCCACCGCCCAGTCAGGATAGTGAGTATGCCCGGCGCGCGTATTTTGGTGCTGAAGCAAGAGGGTTTGCGGCAGTTTGTCGAAGCTGAACCGGCCTTTGCCGCGATCCGCGCGGCCAACCCGGGTGTGCCGATCGATCTGCTGACCACTGCCGCGTTTGGGCGGCTGGCCAAGGGTTCACCGCATTTTGACCGTGTGCTTGCGGCCGGTTCTTTCAATGACAAAGCGGCCCAGAAGGAATTTGTCAGCCAGCTGAAACGTATTGGTTACGAGCAGGTCTATGACCTCGACGGCACCAAGGCGACGTTGGAACTGCGCTCGGCCATGACCGGTTTCCGTGGCCCCCGCTGGATCGGGCCAAAACGCGTGATGACGAAGGAAGGTCGCCAGACGGCGTCGTTCTCTGGTCCTGCCATGCGCAAATTGCTGTCCGATGCGCGCCTGCCGGTGGAGCATCGCCTGCCGGATCTCCGCTGGGCTTTCACCGCCCGCAAGGACGCCGCCAACATGCAGCCCTCCTGGTTCGGGATCACCGGGCAGTTCGCCCTTCTGTTGCCGGCAACCGACCCGTCCCGCCGCTGGCCAGCCAAGGCCTATGCCGTGCTGGCCCAGGCCCTTGCTGCGGAAGGCATCAAGTCCGTAGTCATCGGACCTGATGAGATCAGCGCGTTCGCGCACGACATCGCGAAGCAGGATCTGGGTGACGGGCGTTCGCTGGGGGCGGGACAGGTCATTGACCTGGCCGGGAAAGCGGACCTGTCGCAGCTTGCCATGCTGGCGCGTCATGCGCAGTTCTTCGTGGCCGGTGCCACTGACGAGCTGCATCTGTGCGCATCGGTCGGATGTCCCGGTCTTCTCCTGCTGCACCCTGCGGATGTGTCTGAGGCTGAAAGCCTTTTTGGCCGCGAGGTCATCAAGCTGACAGCACAGGATGTCAGCCGGATCGATGCTGAAATGGCCATTTCCATGTTGCGGAATATGGGGCTGTTGAAGGGCGCACCGAAGAAAGGTCTGCGAGCATTTGCATGACGCAACGCTCATTCACGTCCATTTCAATTGAATGGTGACACTCCAGGCGCTATATTAACGCGATGTGGTCGCTTTCCCTTGCCTTTTGCGCAAGGCGCGGCCACCCCGACACAGAAGTTGATATAGGAGACGACCATCTCGCGCAGACCACAGAACATGACCCCGCCGAAACAGACGGGTCCTCGGATGAACGATCAGATCAGGGCATCGAAGGTCCTGCTGATTGACGAACAGGGCGAGAAAAAAGGCCCTATCGCCATTGATGAAGCGATCGGCATCGCGGCCGGTGCCAGCCTTGACCTTGTCGAGGTCGCGGGCGGCGACATCCCTGTCTGCAAGGTGATGGACTACGGCAAGTTCAAATATCAGCAGCAGAAGAAAAAGGCTGAAGCCAAGAAGAAGCAGAAAGTCGTCGAGGTCAAAGAGATCAAGATGCGCCCGAACATCGACATCCATGATTATGAGGTGAAGACCAGGGCGATGCGTCGGTTCTTTGAAGAAGGCGACAAGGTCAAGGTGACCCTGCGGTTCAGGGGGCGTGAAATGGCCCACCAAGAGCGCGGTATGGAGCTTCTCAACAAGGTGCGCGAAGAGTTTGAAGGCACGACCAAGGTCGAGGCCCTTCCCAAACTCGAGGGTCGCCAGATGATGATGGTTCTCGCACCCCGCTGAGAACTCAATGACATTAGACAACAGGTGTTCTTGAATGAACGTCGTGAATGGGGCTGGTCCAGACCAGCCCTTTTTTGATGGAGAAACGGGCCTCAGCGCCAATCTGGCGGCCAGCCTGACAGCGAGCCTGGCGTCGGACGGCTGGGCCCGCGCGACGGGCGCTCTTTCTCCCGCGCTGGTCACCGCCCTGCGTGATGAAGCGATCCGCCTCGATGCTGCATCGGTGACCAAGGATGCGGGTGTAGGGCGAGGGGCCGATTATCAGCAGGACCGCAACATCCGGCGGACGCGCATCACCTGGCTTGATGGATCATCACCGGTTCAGATCGCTTTTCTGCGCTATTGCGAGACGCTGCGGCAGGCCATGAATCGCGAGCTGTTTGCGGGCTTGCAAAGCTTTGAGGCGCATTATGCGATTTATCCGCCCGGTGGCCACTATACGCGGCATCTGGATGCGTTCGCCCATCCTTCGCGCCCCGCTGGTGAGAGACCTATTCGCGGCCATACGCCCAAAAACCGGGTCATGTCCCTCGTGTGCTATCTCAACGAGGCATGGGACGAGGCAGATGGCGGCACGTTGGCCCTGTGGGACCATGTGCCAGTCGACCCGACAAGCGGCCAGACCATGCTGGCCGCTCTCGACAGGATTCCTCCGACGGCGGTCATCCAGCCGCGCGGCGGCGATATCCTGCTGATGCGGTCTGAGGCGATCCCCCATGAGGTCCGCGAAACCATTCGCACACGCTATGGTATAGCGGGATGGTGGCGAATCGCTCCGTCTGCGGCAGACCTCGTTTTTTAACGCGTAGACACAGTTGCGTAAACTGATGGGAAAACCGGTCACGCTAAATAATAAATAGTTGGATTCTGCAGTGCTTTCTTGCGCGCACTGTCCCTGCCGACTACCGTAGAGACGGTATCAAGGGGAATTTGCCATGAAAAAGTCACTCATTACTGCTGCAAGCCTGTTCGGTTTTGCTTCGTTTTCTGCCGCACATGCTGCGCCCGTCTATCTGAATATTGACAATATCAGTGTTGAGGTGAGCGATGGCACGTCGCCGGGGACGTTCAACAATACGTTCAACGGCGGGCAGACCATCGACAAGGTCATTGATGCGCCCTCGGCCGATGCTGAGGAGTTTCACAATCAGACCACCCACATCTGGTACACGGCAGATGAAGCCGGTGGCGCGCTGGAACTGATTTTCGATTTCGGTCAGGAATACGATATCAGTACACTGCATTTCTGGAATTATAACGGCGAGAGCTATGACGTCGACAATATCGACTTCACTTTCTTCAACAAGGACAATGTTGAAGTCGGCAGCCTTTCGATCGAGCCCGATCTCGGCTCTCCTGGTGGTATCACAGCGCAGGATATCGTTCTTGCGGCACCGCTGAACGTCCAGTTTGTCGTGGCGCTGTTGTCCGGCACCAACCGCCAGGTGGATTTCCAGAACATTGGCTTCACGGCGGACGTTTCCATCCCGGTCGATCCGGTGCCGGTGCCTGCCGCAGCTCTTCTGATGGCCAGTGGTCTGGCGGGGATCGGCGCTGTCCGTCGTCGGCGCAGAGCGGATCGCTAAAATCAATATGCTTTTGGATGCCGCTCCTTGACCGGGGGCGGCATTTTCATGACAAAAACGACACTCTTCCGCAGCCTTTGATATGGAACGTATGCGGGCCTTCCTCCGTTAGTTGTGTAGCCGTCCACAACGGAAGGAAAAAATTATGACGAAGATTCAGAATTCAAAAATTGCTATTCTTGCTACGAATGGTTTCGAACAATCAGAGTTGATGGAGCCCCTGCGCCAGCTTCGCGACGCCGGATCAGAAGTCCACGTCGTCTCGCTGGAACCCGGCGAAATCAAAGGCTGGGACAAGGATAATTGGGGCGAGAGCGTTAAGGTCGACAAGACGATCGATCAGGTGACAGTCGATGACTATCACGCGCTGGTCCTGCCCGGTGGTCAGATCAACCCAGACCTGCTCCGCGCTAATGAGCAGGCGGTAAAATTCGTGTACGACTTCTTCAACACGAAAAAGCCACTTGCCGCGATTTGCCACGCGCCATGGCTGCTCATCGAAGCGGGTGTTGTAAAAGGTCGTGACGTCACGTCGTACAAATCGATCAAGACGGACTTGGTCAATGCCGGTGCGAACTGGAAGGACGAGGCCGTCGTCGTTCATGAAGCGCTGATTACCAGCCGGAACCCCGGTGACCTTGATGCCTTCTGTGCCAAGATCATTGAAGAGGTTCGGGAAGGCCGTCACGAAGATCGCGTCGCCGCCTAATCGCGCCTGCAATGTAATGATAAGAGGGCCGGGCCGCATGCCCGGCCCTTTTTTATTGCCGCGACGTGTTGCCGCTCTAGTTGAAAACCATGACCTTCATTGCCCCATGTCTTCGCCATGTCGTCACCGCTTTCCTGGTCATGGCGTTGACCGTCGTATCTGCGGACGCCCAACTGCTTGGTGGGCAGAAGAATAATGACGAGGCGCAGCGCCCCAGCGGCTTCTCCGATCTGATGGAAGCGGTGGGTTCCGGCAGCCGTCTTCTGATCCGCCAGATCCAGCCCGGTGAAGAGCGGGATCGCGTAGAGAACCCACGCTACAATAGTCAGGAAAGTCCACGCGACAGTTTGAAGACGTTTACCGAAGCCATGCTGCTGGTCAGCCGCGGTTACGACGAAATCGGGTACGAACGCGCGCTGGCGAGCCTCCCGGCCTATGCCACTCGAGCGCAGGCAGACGATCTTTACGCCGTTCTCACGCGGATCGGGCCGATCTCCGCAGCTGAGCTGCCTGGCGCGAAGCGCGTCGAACAGTCCGGTGATACACGATTTGAAGTGTTTCCCCTGGCGGTTGATCACGACTGGATCTGGTCCGCCGCCAGCTCGCCGCCAGAAGGTGAGATTGCCCTGAGGCAGGTTGCGCCGAAGAAATGGCTCTTCACACAAACAACACTGGACAGTCTGCCGGGCCTGAAAAAGTCCTTGGCGGCCATCCCACCGCATTATGATCAGGCTCAGGATGGTCAGTATTTCATGACGGTGTTCTCGCCCCTGTACGAGCAGACCAGCCTGCTCGATTGGGGATTCTTCGCGCTCGCTCTTGTGGGCGGCCTTGTCGCGGGCCGGCTATTTCATGCCGGTATGAAATATCTTGCTGGCAGAGCAAATGAAGATTTGACGCCACTGCTCGGCTCGACCCTGAAAGGCGTTGGTCGGGCTGGTGGCCTTCTCATCTTTATCTTCGCCTTCACGATCGCGCTCGGCTTTCTGACCCTTGGTCCCGTTCTCAAATCACTATCCTATCAAATACCCCGCTTCCTTCTGGTCATCGCCGTTGCGCTTTTCATTCTATCCCTGATCGATGCCGCTTCCGCCTTGTTCCGTAGTCGGATCGGTACCGGTAAAGACACTCATTATGACCGCATGGTGGTGACCATCATTCAGCGGATTATTCGTGTAGTCATTTTGACCATCATCCTTCTCTTCGTGCTGCAGAATGTGCTGGGCATGGATGTAGGGGCGCTGCTGGTCGGTCTCGGCGTCTTCGGTCTGGCCCTGTCGCTTGCTGCACAGGACTCAGTGAAGAACCTGTTTGGCGCCATCACCATTTTCGCCAACAGGCCATTCGTTGTCGGCGACTGGATCGTCTTCAAGGGCGAATTGGGCAGTCATATCGCGGTGGTCGAGGACATTCAGCTTCAGTCCGTGAAGGTCAAGGATCTGTCCGGCGACCTTATCACCATTCCAAATATGCAGTTCATCGACAAAGAAGTGCAGAACCTGTCCGCCCGCGATTATATCCGTACAGAACTCAACATCGCGCTTCCCTATCGGAATGCACCCGACGAGGTCGACCGGGCGATCCAGGCGCTGCATGATGTCTTCGAAGACGAAGAGGTGCTCGATAGCGCCAAGGGCCATGACCGAGACGGCGCCCATATCAGCTTCCCCAAATTTGAGGACAGCGTACTGATCATTCGGGCCTATTATTACTATTTCATGGGCGAGGGAGAGGACGTCCAGCGCGATACGGATCGTGGCTGGTTTACCTATCTGGACCACTGCACGCTGGTGAACCGCAAGATCATGCAGGTCTTCGGCGAGCGTGATATCGAATTTGCGTTCCCCACCCAGACGATCAACGTCGTGCCGCAGGCGGGAGAGCCAGTGGAAGTGTCGCAGGTCAAGGGGCGGCGGCAGTCAGCTCCTGCCTGACATCGGGGTGGTTTTCGCGCTCATGAAGGTGGCCAAGGGCGTCCTCTGCGCCGCCGAGACACCGCCATGCCCAAACCGCCATGGCGCGCACCTCAGGCGCCTCGTCCGTGAGGCGGTTCTTCACCAGCGGTAGAAAGGCTGTGTCCGCACTATTGCCGATGGCAATCAGAACATTGCGCACAAACCTGTCGCGTCCGATCCGTTTGACCGGACTTTTCGTAAAAAGCGAACGGAACGCAGCGTCATCCAATTGTACAAGGGTCGCCAGAGAGGGCGAGCGCAGCGTGTCGCGGGCAATCAGCTTTGCCTCGCGCCCCTCTTCGGCAAATTTGTTCCAGGGGCAGATGGCGAGACAGTCGTCGCACCCATAAATACGGTTACCCATGAGCGGGCGCAGGGCGGCGTCGATCGTGCCTTTGTGCTCGATTGTCAGATAGCTGATACACCGCCGAGCATCGAGGCGGTATGGCGCGGGGAAGGCGGCGGTCGGACAGATGTCAAGACACGCCCGGCATGACCCGCAATGATCTGTCTCCGGCGTATCAGCGTCGAGGTCGAGCGTGGTGTAGATCGATCCCAGAAAAAGCCAGGAGCCAAATTCGCGACTGACAAGATTGGTGTGCTTGCCCTGCCAGCCTAGACCGGCCTGTGCCGCGAGTGGTTTTTCCATCACCGGCGCCGTGTCGACGAACACCTTTATCTCGCCGCCATATTGATCGATCAGCCAGCGTCCCAGCTGCTTCAGCCGCTTCTTGATGACGTCATGATAGTCTTCATTCTGGGCGTAGACGGAGATGACGCCGCGGTCCTCGTGCTCCAGTGCGGTGAGGGGATCTGTCTCAGGGCCATAGTTTAGGCCGAGCATGATAACGCTCTTCGCCTCAGGCCAGAGGGCGCGGGGGTGGCTGCGCTGTTCGACGCGGTTTTCCATCCACGCCATTGTGCCATGATGGCCGTCCTGAATGGCGTTGCGTAACCGGGCGCCGACCTCATCGGGCAGGCCGGCATCCGTAAAGTGACAGACGCTGAAGCCAAGCGTCAGCGCCTGTTGGCGGATTTCTTCCGCAGGCGTCAGTTACGCCCCCCAGGCGATAAAGTGCGGATTGTCATAGCCGCGCTCTTTCTTACCATAAAGAAGCGGGCCGCCCTCGGTCTCGCCATCTAGCTCATGCACACGGCCACCCGCGGCCTCGAGCACGGCCTGACCGGCGCCCGTATCCCATTCCATCGTCCGCCCAAGACGGGGATACACGTCCGCCTGACCCTCAGCCACGAGGCAGAATTTCAGGGACGACCCTGCGGGCTTGAATTCTTCAGCCCCCAATTTGGTCAGCAGGCTTTCTGTTTCGGCGCTGCGATGGCTGCGGCTGGCCACTGCGATCAGCCCGTTTTCAGGCTTGATGCGGACGGTAATCGTCTGGGGAACGCCCGTCCGGACCATGGTCGCGGGGTCAATCTCCTGAACGAACGCGCCTGTATCAATCGCGCCGAACCACATTTTGCCAAGCGCCGGGGCGAGAACGACGCCGGCCACCGGGCGGCCATTCTCGACCAGGGCGATGTTGACGGTAAACTCAGCCGTTCGGTTCACAAATTCCTTGGTGCCGTCGAGCGGGTCGACGAGAAAGAATTTGCTGCCCAGCTCGGGCATTTCACCGCGGCTGGCGGCTTCCTCGGCAAGAATCGGAATGTCCGGATGAACGGCCTTCAGGCCAGCGACGATAATAGCTTCGCCCGCTTCATCGGCATCGGTAACAGAGGATCCATCAGATTTCTCCCGTGCCTCAAAGCCGCCTTGATAGACGTCCATGATCGCTTTGCCCGCACGCAGGGTTATATCAATGAGGCCATCAAGAAAAATATTCATCGCACAACTTTCCCTTTTGCAGGATGTGGTAAACACTTTTTCGCTAGGAAGGGAAACGCCCAAACGGCACCAAGGTTAATGTGCAATCGCAGCATAGAGGTGGTTGCGCCGCCCACGGGGATCGGGTCTATGGTGACTAGTTTCGGCTGGCGACGTGTGAAATCCGCAGCAGATGGATTTGCATCGGCTCGCAAAGACGACGGAGCGGACACAGGCACATCAGCAGTGAGCAGTACAGGTCAAACACAGTCAGATAAGCCCGGCGTGACCGGTCAGCGTGCTGTGATGACGCCGCCAAAGCGGCGTCCGTTCATGTCTCGGGAAATGTGCGGTGATATCGCCGCTGCCCTCACGGTGATGATCATCACCGGGGCTGCGTTTGCGGCAACACCGCTGGCTGACCGCGGCGTAATTATCGATGGCTTTGCCACCGCCTCCGATCCATGGATCCTGATCTGCACCGGTTTCCTTGCGGGCCTCGCCCTTGCAGAGGCGCTGCGTCAGGGCGGCTATTTTCATTTCGACCAGTTGCTGCACAGTTGGGATTCCTTGCGCGGCGTGGTCTGGCGCTGGGGCCTGACGCTGCTCAGCCTGATCGCACTGTCCTACGCTTTTGGTGTTTCACAGCTTTTGTCCCGCAGCTGGCTGCTGGCCTGGGCGCTTTTCGCGACCGTTGGCCTGGTGCTGGGCCGCTTCGCGACGACCTGGGTCCTGCGCAATCTGACCCGTGATGGCCGTAGCTTGTGCCGGAAAATTGCCGTTGTCGGCGATGATGAAGTTGCGGAGCTTTTTCTCAAGCGTGCGGGTGAGCGGGAGAGCGGCCTGCTGGTTGTCGCCCGCTATACTGCCGAAGAAATGGCCGAGACTGGCCAGGGCGCCATGGATCAGGCCCAGTCGCTGGTCGAAGCCGGCATGCTGGACGATGTCATCCTGTGCCTGCCCGATTCGAAATCTGAGCAGATCACGCAGATCATTAGCCGGTTGAGTGCCTTGCCGGTGCATGTGGCCCTCTGTCCTGACCATTTCTGGCTCGAGCGCGGCGTTGGCCAGATGACGACTATCGGCACCATGCCCCTGTTGACGGTTCATCGCCGACCGATCACGGGCTGGAACAATTTCGTGAAAATGCTCGAGGACAAGATCCTCGGTTCCATTCTCTTCCTGTTTGCCCTGCCGATCATGGTGATCTGCGCCATCGCCGTCCGCCTGGACAGCCCGGGGCCCATTTTCTTCATCCAGAACCGCCAGGGCTTTGCCGGTGAGATTTTCCCGATCGTGAAATTCCGGACCATGCGCGTGATGGAAAACGGGGATACGGTCGTCCAGGCGACCAAGGACGATGACCGTATCACGCGCGTCGGCCGTTTCCTGCGCCGCGCCAGCCTCGATGAACTGCCGCAGCTGTGGAATGTGCTGCGCGGTGACATGTCGCTCGTCGGACCGCGCCCTCACGCGATTGCCCACGACAAATACTACATGCACATCATCGCTGATTACGCCGCCCGCCATAAGGTGAAGCCCGGCATCACCGGCTGGGCCCAGGTCAAAGGGTTCCGCGGGGAAACCGCGGATGACGAAACCATGGCCGCGCGGATCCGGCACGATCTTGCTTATATTGAGAACTGGTCCCTGACCTTCGACCTGCGCATCATCGTGATGACAGTGCTGGCAGTGATTCTACCGAAGAACGCCTACTGACCACGGGGACCGCTCGGCCTCGACATCTTCGGCCCGGTCATCGCCGGGGCGCCGGGTCTTTGGCCGTTCCGGCTTGGGCGGGGGCAGGGCCATCCGCTCTTCACCCATTACCAGCTCGGCAAGCACGGCCTGGGACACAGGCACGCGACCGCGGACGCCGATCTCACCCTGATCATCGACACACAGAAAGTGAAAGCCGGATTTGACATCCAGACTGCGGCGCAGCTTGCGGGTGTTCAGCCAGCTCATGGGCTGGCCGTTCCGGCGCGGTACGTCATTGCCGTAGATCTCGACAACGTTGATGTGGACGCGGCGGATTTCGTGCAGGATCGGTTTAAGGGCGCGGCGCTGGCGCACGCACCCATCATCGTTCTGGTCCTGGCCTACAAGGATAATGGAGCGGGCGAGATTGCACGCCACAGGCGCTCGTTCGCTCGTCCAGCTGACCGGCAGCAGCGCCGACAGCACATCCTTCGCAGTGTCCAGGAGCGATAAACCCATTATTTCTGCAACCGGGACGATAACGCCCAACCGATTGTCCCTAAAAGACGCAACGTGTCGCATATCCATGCAATTATCGCTGCGCTTTACCGTTTTGAACCATATATTTGGCCGAAACAATCCCACCAAACCGTTGTCAAATCTGCTAGCCAGTCTCTAAGAGTGAGAACCTTGAATGTCCGAAAGGTGGGTAGTGGATGAAAATTGTCGTTCTGGGCGGGGATGGTTTTTGCGGGTGGCCGACGGCCCTGCATTTGTCGGCACAGGGGCACGACGTCTGTATCGTCGATAACCTTTCGCGTCGAAAAATTGATGTTGAGCTGGAAGTCGAGTCCCTGACCCCCATTTCGCCGCTGACCGATCGGGTTGCGGCGTGGAAGCGCGTGTCTGGCAAGGACATTTCGGTCAAGTTCATTGATGTTGCTCATCAATATACTGATCTTCTGAACCTGCTGCATTCCTATCAGCCGGATGCGCTGGTGCACTTCGCCGAACAGCGCGCTGCGCCCTATTCGATGAAGTCAGCGTCCCATAAGCGTTATACGGTCGATAATAACCTCAATGCGACGCACAACGTGCTGGCGGCAATTGTTGAAAGCGGCCTTGATATCCACGTCGTGCATCTGGGGACGATGGGGGTCTATGGCTACGGGACGGCCGGCATGGTCATCCCGGAAGGCTATCTGACGGTTCAGGTTGATGCCGGCGTCAATGGCCTTGTTGAGCAGGAAATTCTGTATCCGGCCAATCCCGGCTCGATCTATCACATGACCAAGACGCAGGATCAGCTGTTCTTTGCCTATTATGCAAAGAACGATCACCTGCGGATCACCGACCTTCACCAGGGCATTGTCTGGGGCACCCAGACCGAAGAAACCCGTCTTGATGAAGCGCTGATCAACCGGTTTGATTATGATGGCGACTACGGCACGGTCCTCAACCGCTTCCTGATGCAGGCGGCGATCGGATACCCGCTCACCGTTCATGGCACGGGCGGGCAGACGCGCGCGTTCATCCACATTCAGGATACGGTCAAATGTATCGAACTGGCGGTGACCAATCCGCCAGAGCGCGGCGACCGGGTGATGATTCTGAACCAGATGACCGAAACGCGTCGCGTACGGGACCTGGCGCAGATGATTGCCGACAAGACGGGCTGCGAAATCGACCGAATTCCCAATCCGCGCAAGGAAGCGGATGAGAATGAGCTGCAGGTCGAGAACAAGCAGTTCCTTCAACTGGGGCTCAACCCGACGACCCTTGATGCGGGTCTGATGGAAGAGGTGCAGGAAATCGCCAAGAAATACGCGCACCGTTGTGACAAGCGGCGCATTCCGTGTGCATCATATTGGACCTCGGACAACAAGGATAAGGCATCCTGATTATTCAGGGTGTCTTGCTGATGGCAGGATCTGATGAAAGCGGCGGGCTGCCATAGACGGTAGCCGCCGCTTTTTTAATGGCTGTCTGCCGCCGTAGCATGAACAGCAGGACGCAAAGCTGCAGGACCGCAAGGACGAGGAAGACATCCTCCGCGCCAAGGCCCGCCCCGCGCAGGGGGAGCAGGAGCGCGGCGCCAATCGTTGCGGCCGCGCCATTCGTCATGTTCGACGTCCCCATGACCTTTGCCCGCTCATCTTCAGGCGCACGCTGCTGCAGCGCTGCCATCATGGGGACGGCAAAGAGGCCATTGGCCGCGGCGGTACAGGACAGAAGAATCAGGAGGGGTATGCTTTGAGGCCGGAAGATCGGCAGGTCAGGATTGGCGCCAAGGCTGACGAGCCAGATCAGGAAACAGCCAACGATCGTGCCAAAGACGCCAATGCCCGCCAGTGTAAAGCTGTCACGGACGCGGCCCCCCCAAATGCCCGCAATAATCGAGCCGATCCCGGCGCCAATCGCAAAAAGGGCCTGTACCGCGGAGATGCTGGCATCGTTGCCCCCCAGGACTTCCGACACATAGTCGGGCAGATTGGCGAGAACGGCCGAGGCAACGAACCAGAACCATCCGATTCCGAGCATGGGATAGAAGACGCCCTTCATCTCGAAGACGTGGGCGTATTGTTTCCACGCCACTTTGGGGATGTTCCAGTCAATGGGGCGATGTCCGGGCGCGTGGGTCTCCGGCATGTAGAAGGATGACAGCATGCCAAGACCGGCAGCACCAATAAGCATGGCAGAGACGATCAGCCTGCCGCCTTCCTGGTTCACGAACAGACCGCCAAGGCCGTAACCGGCGATGATCGCCACGAACAGGCCGGCATTGTAGTAGCCATTCGCCCGGATCAACTCGCCCGGGCCAAAGAGCTGGGGCATGACGGCATTGCGGACGGGGCTGAAAAACGCTGACTGCGCGCCCATGACGAACATCGTGGCCAGCAGCAGCGGGGCCGACCCGATAAGGAAGAATATCGCTGCCAGCACCATCAGCATGACTTCGATGATCTTCAGCTTGCGGATCAGGCTGTGTCGCGGCCGACAATCAGCCAACTGGCCGGCGATCAGCGAGAACAGAAAGATTGGCAGGGTGAAGCAGATCGAGACAATTGCACTGGCCCGCTCACCCATCCCCCAAGGCAGACTGAAGACCCCCGTGTCGCCTGCATTGAACGCCGCAAGAACGGCCAGGATTGTTGCCATACGGAGGGTATTGTCGGCAAACGCCCCAAGGGTCGTCGCGCCCCACAGGGGCCAGAACCGCCGCGTTGGTATGAAACTGGTCATGCAGGGGTCGGTATCGATGGGACGATAGCGGCGGGCAGGGTGCCGGCTGCCGCCTGGTCGTGGAGAAGCGAAAGGGAACGGGTTTCGATCATCTGCTCAAGCTCGGCCATGAAACATTCCTTGTCCAGACCTGGCGCGATGGCGGGGAGAAATTCCACCGAGCAGGGGCCAGGCACGATCCACGCCGATTGCTGTGGCCAGCGCAAGCCCAGATCGGTGGCCACCGGTACGACAGGACAGTTCATTTTCTCATAAAGATGAAAGACGCCTTTGCGATAGCGGTGCTGGGTGCCCACGGGGGACAGGTGCCCTTCGGGGTAGATCAGGATGGACCGGCCCTCGGCGCTCGCTTTTTCCATCTCTTCAGCCATCAACCGGCCCCGTGCAGCCACGCCGCCGCAATTGTTCACGACAATCGCCCCGAGCTTGCGCAGGATGGGGCCCAGCAGGGGATAGTTCAGAAGGTGACCGCCAGTAACAAAGGCCAGGTCCGGAATGGCGGCGAACACGACGAAGCCGTCGCCCCAGCTTTGATGCTTGGACGCAATGATGAACGGCCCATCGGGCAGGTGGTCCAGGCCACGCAACCGCACATCAATGCCGCCAATATGCCGCATCAGCCAGACCATGACTTGGCAATAGGCCTGTATCCAGCGTGCGACCGGTCGGCGCGTCGGCCACAGAAGCAGGGGCATCGCGGTGACGACGAAAAATGTCGACACGAGATAGTAGGCGGCGCGGAACAGAATTGAACGGGGCATAAGGCCCTCCTGAATGACCAGAACCGTATAAAATGAACAATGTTCATTTGTCAACTGGCCTGCTTTGGCAGGGTGCTTTAGGGTCAGCGAAAACGGGGAGGTGCCGACGATGTTTGCCATGGATTTACTGCCTTGCGCGGCCAGCGTCCCTATTGCGGCCGAGGATTTTGAAGACGCATCCAGTACTGCCGCGGCTCTCATGACGCATCATCCCAATCTCTCCGTTATCAAGGAAAACGGTCAGCACGTGCTGCAGTCAAACTACGTCGGCGATGCGCATGGAAGTGAGCGGAACTATGCAAATATTCCGCTGAAGGACGGGTATGAGGAACTCAGCCTGTCGTTCGATGTCAAATTCGAGAAGGACTTCCCGTTCGTCCGCGGCGGCAAGATGCACGGCTTCGTCCCCGATCGCTCGGTCACGGGCGGGCAGGCGCTGACGCCCGAGGGCTGGTCGGCCCGCATCATGTGGGGCGCAGAGGGTGTGCCGCTCACCTACACCTATCATCAGGACCAGCCCGGGAAGTACGGCGAGATCGGGACGGCGTTAAGCGATGCAGCTTTCCCCACGGACGAGTGGTTTGCGGTCACCCTCCATACCCGTCTGAATACGGAGGATGGCACGCCCGGTTTCACGCGTCTTTATCTGAATGGAACGCCCGTGCGGGAACAGACGGGACTGACATTCCGAAGCGTCTTTTCACCAGAATCTCTGATCAGCCGATTTGTGATCGTGACGTTCCATGGCGGCAATGATCCCAGCTGGGCGCCGAAAAATGCCGATGGAAGCTACCGAACCGTTCAGAGCTGGTTCGACAATATTGCGATTTATGACCAGCCGTGCCGACGCATGGGTCCCGTCGTGCCCTAGCGGCGCTTGTCATTTATATATTGTTCGTAGGCGCCTGTTTCTTTCAGCGCGTCTGCGACTTCCGGGGCCATGTAGTTTTCATCATGGCGCGCCAGGACAGTTGAGGCGATGAACGTGCCGTCCTCGCGCATCCGGCCCTGTGCAATGACACCATCGCCTTCTGCGACAAGGCCCGGCAGGACATCATCGAAAATGACCGGGACGGATTTTTCGCCGTCAGTGATGGTGAAGGTGACGGCGACCGCTTCGCCAGCCTTCAGCGATCCCTTCTCGACCATGCCGCCGAGGCGGATCTCACGGTCCGGCAGCTCTGACAGCGCCGGCAATCCCGACGGCGCATAGAAATAGACCTTGGTCTGACTGACCGCGAACAGGGCAAGAGCCGTTGCGCCGAAGAATGCTGGCAGAACAATACCCAGCATCAAAAGGCGACGCTGCCGCTTGCGAAAGGGGGAGGTAGGCTTCTTGCCAGTCATCGTTTCACTCGCCTTGCCGCAAGGACAGCGTGCAGCACGAGGCCCCCCAGAATGAGGGCCGACAGACCCCAGGACAGGCCGATAAAAAGGGTGGGGTCAGCGGTGACGATGCCAGCGCCAATCGTGGGCTCACTCATGACCGCCTCCTTCGGGAATGGCTTCAAGTTGGGCGCGTGATGGAGCACGGCTTTCAGGCTGGCGGACGGTCCGCTCGACGAGGGCGGTCCGTGTGCGCAAGATCGTATAGGCGATGGAGAGGAAAAAATAGCCAAGGCCCATCAGGAGGAGCGGCCACAGCATCGAGGCGGGCATTGAGGGCCCGCCCTCGCGGATCACGGTGGCCTTCTGATGGAGGCTGTCCCACCAGTCGACAGAAAACTTGATGATGGGAAGGTTGATCGCGCCGAGCATTGCCAGCAGGGCGGCGAGCCGAGCGGCGCGGGCTTCGCCCTCAACCGCCTGCCAAATTGAGATATAGCCAACATAGATGAACATCAGCACCAGCATGGATGTCAGTCGCGGATCCCAGTCCCAATACACGCCCCATGTGACCTTACCCCAGAAACTGCCGGTCATCAGTGCAAGGACAGTGAAGGCAAGGCCGATTTTGGCGGCCTCGCGCGCGGCAAGGTCGGCGAGGCGATGGCGCCAGACAAATCCAACAAAGCTGGCGATCGCGACGGCCGCATAGGTCTGGAGCGCGAGCCATGCTGCGGGGACATGGACGTACATCATCCGGACGCTTTCGCCCTGCCGGAAATCAGGCGGCGAGGTGATGAATGCCATATAGGTGCCAGCGGCCAGGCAAAGCGCCGTCAGAACCCACAGAACGGGCATGACCGGTCGTGTGACCGCCAGAAAGCGCGCCGGATTGGCGAGTTGCGAGATGGGATGCGTCTTCATCGGGCTGGCTTTTACCAGCTTGGCGCGCTGTGGCCATGACTCAGACGCAAAAAAGCCCTGCCAGATTGTCTCTGGCAGGGCGGATGCGGACGGGAAGGCGTCAGCCTTTCTGGTAGAGTGGTGTGGCGTCGGACAGATCGCCCAGATCCTGTTCCAGACGCTCGCCGGTTGGATCGGGGTCGTCCTCGGTGGACTGTTTCATCACGCCCTTGTCCGCATTGTATGTCTCGTTCTGTTCCGGCGTCCGGGCGTCTTCCGGTGAGAAGACGGGATCATCGGTCAGGTCGACGGGGAGGGGCTGATCTTCAAGATTGTCCGGCTCTGTCGCCGGGCGCTCGACATCGGCAAATTTTTCATTGCTCGGCGGATGCTCGAAGCGTTGACGGCTATTTTCGTCTTTGTCCTGTGGACCGCGCAGATTTTCCATATGAGCCTCCATTTCATGGCTTGCACAAGAAACGGATGGGGGCGGCGATCTGTTCCCGTGATCAGCCCGTCAGGCGCCGAAAGCCTGGCCAGGCGATCAGCAGCATGACCCCGCGGCTGAGCATGAAGACGACGAAAGCCAGCCAGAGACCATGATTGCCGAGGATGGGCACAACACCGATCAGGGCTGCGGCAAATAGACCGACAGAGGCGAGCATGGCGTTGCGGAGCACATTTCCGCGCATGGCGCCGATGAAGATGCCGTCGAGCTGGAACGGCACCATCATGACGATGGGACCGATGATGGCCCATGGATAATATTGGCCGATGACCGCTCGCAGGTCCCGCATATCTCCCTGCGGCGGGATGACAAGGTCGATGACCGGCTGTGCGGCGAGCCAGAGGATGATGGTCAGGCAAAGTGCAGCGCCAATCGCCAGAGTGCTGGTCGACCGGACCGCTTCATGAAACCGGGCGCGTCGATCGTTGGTGGCGCCCAGTGCCTTTCCGACCAGTGTTTCTGCAGCAATCGCAGGTCCATCAAGCAGCAGACCCGCGGTCATGACGATGTGCATCAGGACCTCATTCGCTGCCAGTGTGATATCGCCGAACTGTCCGCCCGCCCGCGCGAACCAGGCAAATACAAAAGCCAGCAGAAAAGTCCGTATGGCGATGTCCATGTTCAGGGCAAGGATCGATCGTAAATTCTCGCGCAGCCGCGCCAGGTCCCAGTGCTGGCGGATCCCGCCGCGCCGATGCAGGACCCCGAGGATAACGCCGCCCAGCAAGACTGTACCGAGCCCTTCGGCCAGGGCCGTGCCAGCGGCGATACCCTTGACGCCCCAGTCCAGATAAAGAACGAACCAGGCGTCAAGAACAGCGTTGAGGATCGTCACTGAGACCACGACGACCATCATCAGCCCGGTCCTCCCCTGACCGGTGAGCCAGCCCACGCCTGCGAAAAATGCAATGGCCAGCGGTGCCGCGAGAAGCCGGATTTCAATATAGTCACGCATGGCACCAAGGGCGCCGGGCGAAACATCCGTGCCGCCGCCCATGATCCACTGCGCGGCCTGACTGATCGGCAGGCGGAGGATGAGGAGCACAAAGCCGAGAACAAACCCAAGCAACGCGCCCTGAATGAGATGCGCCCGCAGACCGGCTTCGTCATTGCGGCCATCGGCCTGAGCCGACAGTCCCGAAAGGCTCATGCGCAAGAAGCCCAGCGTCCAGTAGACAATCGCGAACACAGCTGCAGCCAGCGATACGCCGGCAATATCCGTCGTTGTCGCGCCGCGGGCGAGCACGGCCATGTCAACGACGCCCAGAAGCGGGGTGATCATGGCCGCCATGCTGGCAGGAAAGGCAATGCGAAAGGCGCGGACGACGCCGTCGTGAGAACTCAATAAGGGAATAGAGGCAAACCTTTGTAGCCCAGAACAATAAGGCCGATGATACCGGCAACCAGTGCCAGCGCAAAGACATCCACCATCCGCCGCGCCCAGAATGATTGTGCACCTGCCAGCTCTACAGCAGCGCCAAAAACGGGCAGGATCTGCATGGCGTGGATCGCCAGAAAATGACCGGGTCGCAGATCCCCCACCACTCTGGACCAGCCCAGAAGCGGAATACCCACAATATCTGATCCGGGATCCCCAACCCAGTGACCCAGATTGGCAGCGATGGCCGCGCCCGAACCGATACCGGCGATGCCAGTGATGATAAGGCCCAAGACGATCGCGCGGCGATAGGGACCTTTCAGACGATCCGACCGCCGGGCGATCAGGCAGCCCAGCCAGAACGACGTGGCTGTGAGCAGAAGAGCCGCCACGCCCATGGCCCGATACAGATTGGCGGTGGTCTGGGACGTCCCGTTGAAATGGCTTTCAAGCCCATGGGCGCCTTGCCAGGTGATATAGCCCACTTCAAAAAGGCTGGTGATGATCGCCGTCCATGCCAAGGCCTCCAGCTGCCATCCGCGTCGGCCGGCGGGCAGATCG
Organism: Parvularcula sp. LCG005; assembly: GCF_032930845.1. GTDB lineage: Bacteria > Pseudomonadota > Alphaproteobacteria > Caulobacterales > Parvularculaceae > Parvularcula. The sequence goes on from NZ_CP136758.1 coordinate 332,411, forward strand.
GCAGCAAAGTAGGCCAGCGTCAGCAGGAAAAGGCCGGTGGAGAGCATGAACTTGATGGGTTTGATCCACACAGACACGCCGGCCAATTGGCGATGATCAACGAGGCTTGCGGCCAGACTGGGGATTGCCAGACAGAGCAGGGCAATGCCGAATACGGTCAGGGCCCGGTGCCCCCGCCAGAAGCGGGCCAGAAAAAATGTCTTTGTCATGTGAGTCAGTCAATGGACCGCAAGCCGCGATTTCTCACGGTGCGGATGATAAAGTAGAGGAGCAGGCCTGTTGGTCCAAGCATGAATGTAAGGATCAGGCAGGGCACGAGAAGAAGATGGGGCACGCCGTTTCGTTTTGCATCACGCGCTTCCCATGCACCGACGAACAGGTCGAAAGCGAGGTAGTGGATCCAGCCGACGAGCGCGCCGCCATCGCTGGCCAGAAGGGTTTTGACGCCCTCGAGCGAGGTGAAATCGCCTGCCATACCGCCCGCCTGAACAAGGCCAGGCACGAGCAGGAGGACGTAGGCAGTTGAGAGCAGGAGGGGCAGGATAATGGCCGTAATCCACTGGGTGCCGCGCCAGAACGGCAGGAAAACGAGGGCAGCCCATCCGGCAAGCGGCACGGCATTCACGATCGGAAACAATTCGTCTGGCGTCATGGAAACTCTCCCTTGATGCCTTATCTAGACATTGTCTAGATTGACTGTCAAGAACACCTTTCATCAGGAGAATCTATCAATTTGTGGCCAAGTCTCAGAACTATCATCATGGCGATCTGCGCAACGCCATCATCAATGCTGCTATTGCCATTCTCGATGAAAAGGGTGTCGAAGGCCTGACGCTTCGTCAGTGTGCGTTGCGGGCGGGGGTCAGTCACGGCGCGCCGTCCCATCATTTTGGTGACATGCGCGGCCTCACCACGGCGCTGGCGGCGCGGGGATTTGCCATGCTGACAGAAGAGATGACGATTTCGGGGGATGTGGACATGCCGGCGATCGGCATCGCTTACGTCCGCTTCGCGCTGGCCAATCCCGGCCTCTACAGCGTGATGTTCCGCGCTGATCTGCTCAACCCGAATGACGCTGATCTGAAGGCCAGTGGCGGCGAGGCCTATGGGGTACTCGCCGCTGCCGTGGCGCGACAATATCCGTCCGATGAAGCGGAGGAAGCGGCGATGCGTGACGCGATGTGGTCACTGGTGCACGGCTACGCGTCCCTGGTGATGGCCGGGGAAATCGACATGCCAGACGATGTTGAGCGCGCCGTCATCAGCCTCGTCCGTGCACTGACCTGAAAACGGCTCGGACACAGCAAAAAGCGGCCCGCGAGGGGCCGCTTGGCTGTTCCCGAAGAACAGGTCAGGATCAGATGCCGAAATTGCCGAACTTGCTGTTGAACTTGGACACGCGGCCTTTATCGGTCAGGCGCTGTGGGCCACCGGTCCACGCAGGGTGCGACGTCGGATCGATATCGAGGTTCAGGGTCTGGCCCGGCTCGCCAAGGGTCGAGCGGGTCGTGAATTTCGTCCCATCGGTCATCACGACTTCGATGAAGTGATATTCGGGATGCGTGTTCTTTTTCATATCGGGCCTCACGGGTGACGTGGGTAAAACTCTAGGAAGGCGCGGCGCATAGGCTATTGAGCTAGAAAGGGCAAGACCGAATTGCGATCCAGCCTCAAAAGAAATTGGTCTGGCGTGGTGGTTCGGGGACGGTCAAGGCTTGTCCTTTGACCGTCCATGGGCTTGGTTGTGGGTCTGTCAGTTATGGGCTCCTCCTGAATGCGTTTCCTGACCCCGTTTGTGTACCTGATTGCCCTGACCGCTATCGGCGCTATCGCCGTGATCGTCTGGCTCGGTTTCAGTTTCCGTCAATTCGATGTCGTGGAGGCCAAGGGCAAGCTTCGCTGTACGCCTGTGGTCGGCATTTATGGCGCGATCGACATTGCGCCGCTTCCCGGGACGGGTATTGCCTTTCTGTCGACCATGGATCGCCGGGGTGAGGCGCCGCGCGGCATGCTGCTGCGGTTTGACACGGATAATCCGCTGGACGATTCCTCCTGGCGCGACCGCACCGATGGCGCGCCTGCGCTGCTCAATCCCATGGGCATTGACCTCTACCACACTCTGCTGCCCGATGGCCGGGCGCTGAACCGTCTGTTTGCGGTCAATCTCGCCGGTCCTGAAGTGCTGCTCTACGACATCGACGCGAGCGGCGACCTGGTCCTTCGGGAGCGCTTTTCCGATCCGCGTCTGACCAGTCCTAATGATGTCGTCGCCACCGGCCCGCGCAGTTTTTATGTCACCAATGATACGGCGGCAGGACGGGAAAGCTGGCGTGGCAAGGTCGATTTCATGTTCGGCTTCAAGACCGGTCAGATCCTGCACTATGATGGGTCCAGCTGGTCCGACGTGGCCGATGGCCTGGCATTCCCGAACGGCTTGGCGCTGTCAGACGATGGCAAGACGCTGTATCTGGCCGAGATGCGGGCCAAGCGGCTTGTCCGATATGAGCGTGATCCGGAAACGGACGTCCTGACCGCATCGCGTTACGTGCCGCTCGACACGTTCCCTGACAGCGTCTCGATCGACACGGATAATCACGTTCTCGTCGGCTCGATCCCGCAGCCGCTGTCGTTCACCGCCTATGGTGAAGGGCTGAAAGACCAGGCGCCATCGCAGATTATGCGGGTGGCAGAGAGCGGACTGACCGAAACGGTCTTCCAAGACCCCGGAGATGTGCTATCCGCCGCGACAGTGGGCGTGCGGCTTAAGGACAAGATCCTGATCGGCTCGCGCGCCGCGGATCGGTTCTTGATGTGTAGCGGGGGATAATGGCCGCCCAGGTTTCTTACAGTTCGACGCGCGGGCAGTCGCCTGAGCTGTCGTTTGATGACGTTCTGCTGACGGGGCTTGCGCCAGATGGCGGCCTTTATGCGCCGGATCACTGGCCCACCCTGAGCAAGGCTGAGCTCAAATCCCTGGCGGGGCAGCCCTATCAGGTGATCGCCCGCGCCGTCATTTCGCCATTCCTCGACGACACTGTGTCGGACGCCGAACTGGGCGAGATGATCGACGCCGCCTACGGTCGCTTTGCGCATCCTGCCGTCGCCCCCGTGCTGCAGACGGGGCCAGCCGACTTCATGATGGAGCTGCATCACGGCCCGACACTGGCGTTCAAGGATGTGGCGATGCAGTTGCTCGGGCACCTGTTTGCTGCGCGTCTGAAGGCCCGCGGTCGTCAGATGACGATTGTCGCGGCGACGTCAGGTGACACGGGCGGTGCGGCCATCGATGCCATGGCCAACCGGCCAGGCGTCAATATCTGTGTACTGCATCCCAATGGCCGGATTTCCGAAGTGCAGCGCCGCTTCATGACGACGGTTGAGGCGGACAACGTGCTGAACATTGCCGTTGAAGGCAATTTCGACGACTGTCAGGCGCTGGTCAAAGCGATGTTTGCGGATGTGGATTTCCGCGACGCCGTCAGTCTTGGTGCGGTCAACTCGATCAACTGGGCACGGATCGTTGCGCAGATCGTCTACTATGTGTCGACGTCGCTGACGCTCAGTCGTGACGGTGAGCCTGTGCACTTCTGTGTGCCGACCGGCAATTTCGGGGACATTTTCGCCGGCTTTGTCGCCAAGCAGATGGGCGCGCCGGTGGGTCACCTTGTGGTGGCGACGAATGAGAACGACATACTCAACCGCGCCATGCGCCAGGGCGCCTACAAGCCCGATGGCGTTATCGCAACGCAGTCGCCCTCCATGGACATTCAGGTGTCCAGCAATTTTGAGCGGCTTCTCTATATTGCCTGCGGCCGCGACGCTGAACTCGTCAGGGAACTGATGGGATCGCTGAAAGAGGGCGGGTTTGTCCTGCCTCAGAACCTGCGCGCGGCGATTGCGCCGGACTTCAGCTCCTATCGCGCCAGCGAGGAGGCGACGGCCGCCAAGATCGCGCAGATCTGGCGGGAAACGGGTCAGTTGATCGATCCGCATACGGCTGTCGGCCTTGTGGCCGCCGATGGCGCGCGGGCCAATGGTCTGAAAGGAACGCTGGTGACGCTGTCGACAGCCCATGCGGCAAAATTCCCCGACGCGGTCGAAAGTGCCACGGGGGTCCGGCCAGACCTGCCGGCCCGCTGCCGTGATCTTTATGCCCGAGATGAAGTGATGACCGTCCTGCCCAACGATTATGCGGCGGTGACCGATTATATCCGCAAGGCCTTCGAGAACTGATGGCGCGGTGGCTCTCATCCATGTCGGGATGGGGACCTGCCGGGATCACCCTCGTGAACGGCGCGGTCACTCTGCGTCCGCCGTTGAAGACGGATTTTGAAGCCTGGCAGGCTGTCATGACGCGGGACAGGGATGTGCTGGCCCCGCGCCAGCCCACTTGGCCGGACGATCATCTCAGCCTCGCCAGCTATCGCCGTCGCCTGCGAGTTTATGATGCAGAACGCGAACAGTCGCGCGGCTTTGCGTTCCATATCGTGGCGACGGAAGATGACCGCTTCCTCGGCGTCCTGCGGATCGCGCCCATCCACTACGGCGCCGCGCAGTCGGGAACGCTTGGATATTGGGTGGAGCGCGAAAGCTGGGGTCAGGGCATCGCCACCCAGTCCGTCGCCGCGGCTGTCTCCTTTGTCTTCAAGCAGTTGCAGCTGGCGCGCCTCGATGCCCATTGCCTGCCGGACAATATTGCGTCCCGCCGGGTGCTCGAAAAAAACGGATTTCAGGAGGAAGGCACGTTGCGCAGCTTCCTTGAGATCAACAAAGTGAGAAAAGATCACATTCTTTACGGCCGGGTCGCACAATCTGTGCATGGTAGTGGCGGGCAATGACCTTGTGCCGGGCCCTCAGGTTCGTCACAATCGTTAGTGGCGGTCCATGGGCCGGCTAGTGGGAGTAGGGTGACGCGCATGCAGGGCAATCTGCCAACCTTCGGAATTGACGCCTATGCCGACAAGCTGGGTCGTCTTGCGACTTATGCGCCGCGGGAGCTGATGCTGACCGAGGGGGCTGTGCTGGGCGGTTTGGCCATCGTGGCCGGTATCCTGATCATCATCGCTTTGTTGCGCCGGTCGGCCATGGCGGCTGTCAGCTTTTCTTTTGTGTCCCTGACCGGCCTGCTGCTGTCGATCGTTTTCGACCGTCTCGATTTTGTCCCGACCGGGACCCAGACCCTGATCGTCTGCCTCTACGCCTGCGGCGTGCTTCTGTTCGTCACGGCGACATTGCGCGTGGCGCGGGAAAACCCCTTCGTTGGCGGGATTGTCCTGATGGCCATTGCCGCCATGCTCGTGGTGGGCGGGGCCAGCGCGCTCAACGTCATTGATGGCTGGCCGATGGCGCGGCTGTCCCTGATGGTGACGGGCGGCATGACGCTCCTTTTTATCATTATCGAATTTGTCCGGGGCGATCGCGCATCAATCATCGTGTCGCCCGGCCTCGTCCTGCAGCTTCTGGGCGGGGGCGGGATGGCCTATGTGGCGTCCCAAGCCGGTGATCTGACCTGGTGGATGAGTGTTGGGCCCACGGTCGCGCTGGCCCTTGGCGCTTTTTACGCGGCTGTCGCGGCGCAGATCGTCGTCGCCATGCATCAACGTGGTCATCGGCCTGTGGTGAACATGACTGTTTCACCGGCTGCTGGTGCGGCCGGCGCAGGTGCCGCCGCGGTCTCGATGTTCGAGGAGGTGCACCATGACGATACCCCGGCGCCGCAGCGTCGGAACCGGGTCGATGTCGCGCCCGAACCCCTGACCCGCAGCCGCCAGCCGGTGATCGAAGAAATTGACGATGACGAGCCTGCATTTGATCATTACGACGAGCCGCCGGCCTTTGTAGCGCCAGAGCCAGAGCCGGAGCCAGCCGAGCCGCCACCCTCGCGGCCGCGGCATGATTATGCCCCCTTCAAGGCGCGGCCCGCAGCGCCTGAACCACAACCCTATGCAGCGCCGCCGGCGGCGGCTGGCTTCGCCGACGATCAATATTCAGAGCCCGTTTCGGCCCAGTGGGGTCGCGGTGGTGACCAGGGCCTGACCCATCGGATGGGTGATGATGAATATGTCTGGGACGTGCTTGCCGACCAGGAAGTGCGCATGGGCCCCAGCTTTGCCAAACTCTTCCAGATTGGCGACGGCCGCCTTGCGGCCCCCGAAGTCCTGCGGGACGCCATTGACGCCGATAGCCTCGATGAATTTGACGAGCAGATCCTTGGCGGGCCTGAGCCGTCCACGGGCCGGTTCGATGTCATGCTGACCACCCGTTCCGGTGATGTGGTGCAGCTTGAGGGTCGTCGTCAGGTGGATCACGACGGCATCATGGTGCGCATTGCGGCACGGGCTGAACTGCTGCGCGCGGCACCGGTCGCGGCGCCGCGGCCAGCCGCGCCGTTGACGGCCAAACCGTCGCTGGCGGCAGCAGCGTCGCGGACTGAGCCTCCCCCGCTAACAGCGGGACCGGCCCCGACCGGTGCCGTGGCCGCCCTTCAGCGCGGTGAAATCGAGGCGCATTTTCAGCCGATCGTTCGCCTGAGTGATCGCAAGACCGTCGGCTTTGAGGCGCTGGCCCGCTGGCGCCAGCAGGATGGTACGATTGTCGACGCCTCAAGCTTCGTCGACGATATCGTCGAGGCGGGAGAGGGACTGGCGCTGGCTGACATGATCATCGCCCATGCCGCGGCGGCACTGGGCGCCTGGATCGCAGAAGAGCCAGGGCAGGGGCAATTTGTGACCGTGAATGTGGCGGCCTCCGATCTGCCCAAAGATGGGTTGTCGGACCTGATCGATCAGGCCGTGAAGCAGCATAGCCTGCCACCGGGCGCGCTGGTCGTTGAACTGACCGAGGGCCGCATTCAGTCGTCCCATTCCAAGGCGCTCGCGGCCGCCAAGGCCGTCCGTGGCGCTGGGGCGAGCCTCGCCATTGATGATTTCGGGATCGGCTTCTCGACCCTCAGCCGTCTGCAGAAATTCCATTTCGACATCATCAAGACCGACAAGTCGATCATCGAGAATATCGGCAAGCAGAAAAAGAAAAAGTCGTTCCTCGCGGCCATCCTGACGACGGCCCGCAAATCGGGCGCGCCCGTCGTGGCCGAGGGGATCGAAGACGAAGAAACGGCACAGCTGCTGGCGTCCATGGGCTGCGATTTCGGCCAAGGGTTCCTGTTTGGGGCCGCCGCGCCGCTCGGCGGGGGGCAGGCTGCCGCCGGCGGAACGGGGTCGGGCCAAGGCGGCGTCGGCAATCTGCGCTAGGGTCTGTGTCTCAGGAGGCTGATCCGCGCAGCGTCAGGAAAGAGGCCTTGTGCCAGCATTTCCGTCTGATGCCAGCGCGGCCAGGTTCGACGGGCTAAGGCCGATCTGCGCCAGGGCAGCTGACCACATGTCCTTGGCCGACGTTTCAAAGATCAGATCGTGACTAGCCGGCAGATCGAGCCATAAATTACGGCGAAGCTCATCGTCGAGCTGGCCGGCTGACCATCCGGCGTGACCGGCGATCAACTTTGTATGGGACAGGGCGTGGCGCGCTTCGTCGAGATGCTCGAGCGCATCCCGGTTCGCGGTCAGACCCATATTGCCGGCAATCACGAATGTCGTGGCATGGTGGTATTCATCCGTATGCAGCACGAATCCATGCCCCTGATCGCACGGGCCGCCAAGGAAGATCGGCACGGACCGGCCGTCAACCGAAGGACCAAAATCGGCATTCTTGACGGCATCCTGCGCCACGACGCCGTCGATTGGCTTGTTCACGATCACGCCGAACGCGTGCTCGGTATCGTGGGTACACACCAATACAACCGCCTGATCGAAGGGAGGGTCGACCAGTCCCGGCAGCGAAATCAGCAATCGGCCAGAGAGGCCGGACTTTGAGCTGTCCGCAGCGGTGGCGGCTGAATTTGAAAAGCGAAGCGTCATATCAGTGAAGTAGGAGACTGTCTGCCGCTGGCAACTATGGCGCCAAGAAATGAGCGTGCTCAAACGCCGGCTGGCGATTTCAGAAAAGACGCCTAAAGCATCAGGTGACACCCTCAGAAAGTGATGATCATGATCAAAATTGGCGACAGCCTACCCCAGATGACGTTGATGAAAGCGACGCCCGATGGGCCCGAACCGCTTGAAACCGCATCATATTTTGCCAACCGCACGACGGTCCTGTTTGCCGTGCCCGGTGCCTTCACGCCGACCTGCTCTGCGCGCCATCTGCCAGGCTTTGTCGAGCGCAGGGACGATTTTACCGCGAAGGGCGTCGATCAGGTGGCCTGTATTTCGGTCAATGATGGTTTTGTCATGGGCGCCTGGGGCGAGAGTGCCAATGCGACCGGACAGATTGACATGATCGCGGACGGGAACGGCGAATTTGCGCAGGCTCTCGGTCTCGACATGGATTCAAGCGGCTTCGGCATGGGGCTGCGGTCACGCCGCTATGCCATGATCGTTGAAGACAATGTGGTGAAAGCCCTGAATGTCGAAGAGCCAGGTACGTTTGAGGTATCGAGCGCGGACTACGTCCTGAATCAGCTTTAGCCGATTGTTGCGATATGTGGCGGTAAGGCACCATTTTCGGTGCGTTACCGCTCACAGGCAGGAACTGATACGCTTTGTCACTATGCAGAAGGCGCAGTCTTTGCTCTGCTATGCCCATGACGACGACGACTTCAGAGATCGTGCTTGCGGGATTTGAGATCCCGCCTGCTCTTCGCTCAGTGGTTTCCCTCATTGGTCTTGTGACCGGGATCCTTCTTCTGGGCGTGACCTTTATTGCCGCGGCGGTCGTGCTTCCCTTTGCCCTCCTCCTGACATTCGTGCTTGGACGAGGCCATAAAGGGCAGCGCAAGGGATGGCAGCCTGTCCCGGTCTGACGGCCAGGACAGTTTGGTCAGCCAAGAAGGCCGTCCCCATCGGGGTCGAGCAGGCGATGCAGATGCACAATGAAATAGCGCGTATGGGCGCTGTCCACGGTTGCCTGCGCTTTTGAGCGCCAGGCGGCCTCCGCCTCTGCATAGTTGGGAAACACCCCGACAATATCGACATTGTTCAGGTCCTTGAACTCTGCCTTGGAAGGGCTGGTCAGCTCGCCACCAAAGACGAGGTGAAGAAGCTGCTTGTTTTTGTCTGTCATAAAATCCGTCTTTCGAGTCAGTACTGATTTTTAAGCCGACAGCGTGACTTCCCGCAAATCGGCCGGCAGATGGTTGAGGCGTGAAACGAGTTGGGAATAAAGGCCCGGTGCGGCGCACACAAGAGCGCGCTGTACCGGTTCCACGCCATTGAAGCGAAATTCCTTCCCCTTGTGGTCTGACGCAATGGCGCCTGCCTCAGACGCGATCAGCGCCCCCGGCGCGACATCCCAGTCCGCCTTGCGCAGCAGGGCCAGGGCCGCATCATATTCACCCTTGGCGACCAGGGCCATTCGGTAGCTGGTGGAGTTGCGATAGCCGACCTGCATGGCCGGCCAGGGCTGCAGCCATTGCGGATGGGCGAAGAGGTGTTTCCAGCCCAGCATCCGGCACTGCTCTACCGCGTCACAGGCACTGGCCCTGATGGGGGCACTGTTACAGAAGGCACCGCCGCCCAGCGTGGCTTCGAAGAATTCGTCCGTGATGGGATTATAGATGGCGGAGGCGACGGCTTTGGTGCCTTCGACCAGCGCCACGCAGACGGCAAATTCGGGACGCCCTTCAAGAAATGCACGGGTGCCATCGATAGGGTCGACAATCCACACCCGTCGGGCCGTCAGCCGCTGTAGATCATCGGCACTTTCTTCGGACAGCCAGCCATAATCGGCGCGCGCGCCTGCGCGCAGCATCTCTTCAAGAATGGCATTGGCTTCGAGATCTGCCTCGGTGACAGGAGAGCGATCCTGTTTGTGCCAGCTTTTCAGGCCACGGGTCTTGAACCGTTTGACCACCGCTGCCCCGGCCGACCGGACCGCCTTGCAGAGCAGGGCGTGGTCGTCGGCCAGCGAAGGCGATGGATCAGACACCGCCCTCAGCTTCCAGCAATGGTCATCTGTTCGATGCGCAGGGAGGGGGCGTTGGTGGAGCCCTTGCGCTCGAAATCATTGGCGGCGGTGAGGTGCAGCCACATCTCGAGCAGATTGCCGGCAATCGTGATTTCGGACACTGGCTCACCAACAACGCCGCCAGAGATCCAGAAGCCCGAACACCCGACTGAATAGTCACCGGTGTTCGGATTGATCTGCGGGCCGAACATATCCGTCACGAGAAGGCCTTTGCCCGTATCTCTGTACAGTTCTTCCGGGCTCATCTCGCCGGGGCCAAGGTCGAAGTTGAACGTGCCGGAACCGGGCGGGCCACCGGTGCCGCGTTTGGCCCGGCCATTGGATGGCAGGCCCAGCTGTCGTCCCTGTGAGCTGTTGAGGATCCACGTCGTCAGCACACCGTCCTGAATAACGTGCAACGGTGCCGGCCGGATGCCTTCACCATCAAAATTGCGAGAGCCAAAGCCCCGCTTGATGAAGGGATCATCCGTAATCGTCATATGAGCAGGGAAAAGCTGCTGGCCCATTCGGTCCTTCAGGAAGCTGGTGCCCCGCGCAATGGCGCCGCCATTGACCGCTCCGGAGAGTGGCGACAGCAGTGACCGGGCCAGACGCTTGTCAAAAATGACCGGCGCTTTCTGGCTTTCCAGTTTGCGGGGTTTCAGGCGCTTGACTGCCCGCTCGCCAGCGCAGCGGCCAATTTCGTCAGGCGCGCGCATGTCACTCAGATGGGTCGCGCTGCCATAGTCGTAGTCGCGTTCCATGCCGGTGCCTTCACCGGCAATGACGGAGACCGAAAGGCTGTGACTGCCGCCGGTCGAGCTGCCGGAGAAGCCGTGGGAGGTGGCGAACCAGCTCTGGCCGTAGCCCACCGATGCGCCAGCGCCTGAGGAGGTCGTCACGCCGTCAACGCCCAGTGCCGCCGCTTCGCAGTCGAGGGCGCGCTGTTTGAGGACATCCGCAGGCGGTTCCTCGCCGTCGAACATGTCGAGGTCCTCGAACGGCCCTTCCGCCAACAGGCTTGGATCCGCGAGGCCGCAATAGGGGTCGGCCGGCGCAAGGCGTGCCATGGCCACGGCGCGCTCAACCAGCTCGTTCAGGGCATTGTCCGAAAAGTCGGTGGTCGAGACGCTGGCCTGACGCTGGCCGATCAGGACTCGCAGTCCCAGGTCGCGGCTTTCGGACCGCTCGATATCTTCGACCTCGCCCAGACGGACAGAAACACTGTCACTGACGCTGCGATAGATAAGCGCATCGGCGGCATCCGCCCCGGCTGCCGTGGCGCGGTTGAGCAGCACGGCGAGAATGTCATCGAGTTTTTCAGTCATATGCCCGGCAATAGGCGTCAGCCGATTGACTGGCAAGCCGGAGGCCGTATTCTTCGGCCCAAGTCGCGGTCGGTTCTCCGGCCGCACGTCTTCCTGGCGGGAGACGCCGGTGGGCTGCAAAAGGTGATGGTCTACATCAGCCAAAGCATCTACCGGGGCCGAAGGCGCAACCACCCCGGAAACGCTCAGGCACCATGGACCGCCCGGCAGAACCAAAGGCTGGAAAAGGATCAGCAGGTCCTACCGAAGGAGCAAGCGGGTCCGCCCGTCAATCTCTCAGGTTCCCATGACAGCCGGGGTCTTTGGATGCGGTGACCGCGTCTTTATTCTTCGGGGTATGCTTGGGATGTCTGAACTGAAAAAATTACCACTGGATGCACTGCATCGCGAACTGGGCGGCAAAATGGTGCCCTTCGCCGGCTACGAAATGCCCGTGCAATATCCGGCCGGAGTGAAAGCAGAACATCTGCACACACGTGCCCGGGCCGGGCTTTTCGATGTCAGCCATATGGGGCAGGGCTGGCTCACCTCAATTCACGGCACAGGCACGGACACCGCGCATGTCATGGTCGCTGACCTGATCGAGACGCGGGTCCCCGGCGAGATTCGAAAGCTGGGTCGTGGCCGCATCCGCTACACAGTCCTGCTCAGCGATGAGGGGGGTATTCTCGACGATCTGATGATCACGCGTCCTGCTGCGGACGAGGACCAGGGTCGCCTGTTCATCGTCGTCAACGCGGCCGTGAAAGATCAGGACTTCGCCCTGATGCGCGAAAAGCTGACTGATGGTGAGTTGGTGGTCCTTGAGGACCGTGCGCTGCTCGCGCTGCAGGGACCTGAGGCGGCGGCTGTGCTGTCGGAGATCATCCCTGAGGCAGCGGACATGCCCTTCATGTCGATGATGGACGCGCATTTTGACGGCCTGCCCATCATCCTGTCCCGCTGCGGCTATACCGGTGAAGACGGGTTCGAGCTTTCGGTCCCGGCCGAAGAGGCCGAAGGGGTCGCCCGGCGCCTTCTCGAGTTTGATGCGGTCGAGCCGATCGGCCTTGGTGCGCGGGACTCCCTGCGGCTTGAGGCCGGCCTCTGCCTTTACGGTCATGATATGTCGGGGGCGGAAAGCCCTGTGGAAGCGTCCATTCAGTTCGCTATGGGCAAGCGCCGCCGCGAAGAGGGAGGCTTCCCGGGTTACGACCGCATTGCCCGCGAACTTGCTGAGGGCGCCCATAAGGTCCGTGTCGGGATCAAGCCTGACGGTCGGGCACCCGCGCGCGAGGGCGTGCCGATCCAGTCGACAGACGGCCATCCCATTGGTGTTGTGACGTCTGGCGGGTTTGGCCCCACCTATGATGGCCCCTTGGCCATGGGGTATGTTGCGGCCACCCACGCCGCCCCAGGTACGCAAATCGAGCTTCTCATCCGCGGCAAGGCGCAGCCCGCCACCGTGGTCGAGCTTCCCTTTGTCCCGCAGCGTTATTACCGCGGCAAGAAATCAGCCTAAGGAACGAGAGCATGTCTACCAAATTTACCAAAGACCACGAATGGGTGCGCATGGACGGGGACGTCGCCATTATCGGCATTACGCCTCACGCCGCTGAACAGCTGGGTGATGTGGTGTTTGTCGAGCTGCCCGACGTCGGCAAGACTTTTGCCGCCCATGACGACATGGCCGTGGTGGAAAGCGTCAAGGCGGCCTCGGACGTCTACGCCCCGATCTCGGGTGAGATTGTCGCTGTGAATGGCGACATCGTGGATTCCCCAGAAAAGGTGAACGAGGACCCTGCAGGCGACGCCTGGTTCGTGAAGATCAAGCCTTCCGACCTGTCAGAGCTTGACGGTCTGATGGACGAAGCGGCGTATAAGGACTTTGCCGATCATGGCTGACCGACCGAGATTTCATCTCGCCTTTCCCGTGCACAGCCTTGAGGCAGCACGGGAATTCTATGGCGAATGGCTCGGCTGCCCTGAGGGGCGTTCAAACAGTCACTGGATCGATTTTGATCTTCATGGCCATCAGATCGTCGCCCATCTGGCGGAGAGCGAAGGGCCGGAAGATCACCACAATCCGGTGGACGGAAAGTCCGTTCCCGTTCCCCATTTCGGGCTTATCCTGGAATGGGCGGACTGGGAGGTCTTGCGCGATCGGCTCACCGGCCTTGGCGCGGACTTCATTATCGAACCCTATGTGCGGTTCAAGGATCAACCGGGTGAGCAGGCGACCATGTTTCTGCGTGACCCGTCGGGCAATGCCCTCGAATTTAAAGCTTTCCGTGACGAAGTCATGGTCTTCGCCAAGCGGTTCAATGATGGAAGTGTGTAAGGACGAATGAGATATCTTCCCCTGAATGATGATGAACGCGCGCAGATGCGCGGTGTCATTGGCGTTGACGCCATTGACGACCTGTTCACCGATGTGCCCGTCGATGCTCTGAACCCCAGTCTCGATCTGCCTGATCACAAGGGGGAGATGGAAGTTGAGCGCATCATGGCGGGTCTCGCCGCGCGTAACCGTGCCGCTGGGGCCGGCCCCTTCTTTGCCGGATGCGGCGCGTACAAGCACCATGTGCCTGCCACGGTGGACCACATCATTCAGCGGTCTGAATTCCTGACGGCCTATACGCCGTACCAGCCGGAAATCGCCCAAGGCACGCTGCAATACCTGTTTGAATTCCAGAGCCAGGTCGCCACCCTGACCGGCATGGACATCGCCAACGCGTCCATGTATGACGGTTCCACCGCGGCGGCCGAAGCGGCGCTGATGGCGCGCCGGGTGACCAAGCGCAATAAAGTCATCTGCTCCGGTGGTCTGCACCCGCACTATGCGCAGGTGATCCACACCAATTCAGAGCTGATCGGCGACACGGTGCTTGAAGCCCCAACCCACCCGGAAGGGCAGGGGTCTATCGCTGACATGATCGATGATGACACGTCCTGTATCATCGTTCAGTCCCCTGACGTCTTCGGTAATATCCGTGATCTCTCCGCCTTGGCAGAGAAAGCCCATGCCCATGGTGCGCTGCTGGTGGCCGTGGTCACCGAGGCGGTCAGCCTTGGTCTGCTCAAATCACCGGGCGCCCAAGGCGCCGACATTGTGGTGGCTGAGGGACAGTCGATCGGCAACGCGCTGAACTTTGGCGGGCCCTATGTCGGTCTCTTCGCTGCGCGCGAAAAACTCGTCCGGCATATGCCTGGCCGCCTGTGTGGCGAGACGGTCGATGCGGATGGCCAGCGCGGCTATGTGCTGACCCTGTCCACGCGGGAGCAGCATATTCGCCGCGACAAGGCGACGTCGAATATCTGCACCAATTCCGGCCTCTGTGCACTGGCCTTCACGGTCCATATGTCACTGCTGGGCGGCACGGGCCTGCGCCAGCTCGCAATCCTGAACCATGAGGCGGCCTGCAAGACGGCTGACGCGCTGGCAGAGATTGACGGGGTTGAAGTGCTGAACACCAGTTTCTTCAATGAATTCACGGTGCGCCTGCCGAAGAACGCCGCGACGGTCGTCGAAAATCTTGCTCATAAAGGCATTATCGCCGGTGTGCCGGGTAGTCGTCTCTGGCCGGATAATGCCGATACGGAAAATCTGCTGATTGTCGCTGCGACGGAAGTCACCACCGACGCGGATATTGCTGCCTTTGCTGTGGCTCTGAAAGGGGAGCTGTCCTCATGACCATGAACAACCAGGGTCGTCCGACCCGCCCCGAACAGACGGCCGATGTGCTGCCCCAGACCCATACGGGCAACAGAGCGCTGCAGATTGAAGAGCCGCTGATCTTTGAGGTGGGCGACTTCCGCGGCACCGGCGTCGATTTTCCAGAGGCCGAAGGCGTGCCATCGCGCCTTGGCGATTTTGCGGCGGACGACGCACCGGCTTTGCCTGGCCTGGCTGAGCCAGAGGCGATGCGTCATTTCGTGCGGCTGAGCCAGAAGAACTATGCCATCGACACCGGCCTGTTCCCGCTCGGCTCCTGCACCATGAAGCATAACCCGCGTCTGAACGAAAAGATGGCGCGCCTGCCGGGCTTTGCCGATGTGCACCCGCTGCAGCCGCAATCCACCGTCCAGGGCGCCATCGACGTCATCGAGCGGGTCGGCGACTGGCTGAAGGAACTGACCGGCATGCCTGCGGTTGCCATGTCGCCGAAGGCCGGTGCCCATGGGGAACTGTGCGGCATGATGGCCATCAAGGCGGCGCTGATCGCCCGCGGTGAAGCCGATACACGGACCCGCGTCCTTGCGCCCGACTCTGCACACGGCACAAACCCCGCGACCGCGGCCCAATGCGGTTTCACCGTTGATGGCATTCCGGCAGACAAGACAGGCCGCGTCGATCTTGAAGCGTTCAAGGCCAAGCTTGGTCCTGATGTCGCCGCAATCATGGTGACCAATCCGAACACCTGTGGTCTGTTTGAACGGGATATTCGTCAGCTGGCGGATCTTGTGCATGAGGCGGGCGGCTATTTCTATTGTGACGGTGCGAACTTCAACGCCATCATGGCCAAGGCGCGCCCCGGCGATCTTGGTGTTGATGCCATGCACATCAATCTGCACAAGACGTTCTCCACCCCCCATGGCGGCGGTGGTCCGGGTTCTGGTCCAACGGTGCTGTCTGATGCGCTCGCACCCTACGCGCCCATCCCGTTCGTCATTCATCGGGAGGGCCGGTTCACGCTGGTCGAGGATAAATCCGACCCGGCGGCCAAGGACAGCTTTGGCCGCATGGTCGCCTTTCACGGCCAGATGGGCATGTTCGTCCGGGCCCTGACCTATATGCTCAGCCATGGTGGTGACGGCCTGCGACAGGCAGCCGAAGATGCAGTCCTGAATGCCAATTACATCCAGGCGCGCCTGAAGACGGAGATGACTCCGGCGTTCGACGGCACCTGCATGCACGAGGCGCTGTTCGATGATCGTTTCCTGAAGGACACGGGCGTTGGGACGCTCGATTTTGCAAAAGCCATGATCGACGAGGGCTTCCACCCGATGACCATGTATTTCCCACTGGTCGTGTCGGGCGCCATGCTGATCGAGCCGACGGAAACGGAATCCAAACAGTCGATCGATCAATTCTGCGACGCGCTTCTGGGCCTCGCCCGCGAAGCGAAAGCGGGCAATGCGGAGAAATTCAAGGCCGCACCGGTTTATGCGCCGCGTCGTCGCCTTGATGAAACCGCTGCTGCCCGCAAGCCGGTGCTGAAGTGGACCGCGCCAGTGGATGCGTCCATGGCGGCTGAGTGACGATCAAGGGGGCGTGTCATGACCGAAAGCATGCCGCGCCCCCTTGTTATCCTGGATGTGCAGGATGCCATCGACCAGCCGGTTTGGGCGGCCAAGAACAACCCTGATTACCTTGAGAATATCGTCCGTCTGCTGAGCCATTGGCGACAGATGGACTGGCCTGTCCTGCATGTGAAGCACGACGAGGCGAACCCCGCGTCCACCTACGCGGCGAGCGGACCATGGAACGGCATCAAGGCTGAAGTGGCACCCATCGGGGGCGAGACCATCATCGTAAAAACGCAGAACTGCGCGTTCATTGGGACCGAACTGGACCGAGAACTGAAGGCGCTCGGCGTCAATCGTTTTATCCTGACCGGCGTTGTGATCCACAATTCCATCGATGCCACCGTCAGGGCGGGAAGGGCGCTCGGCTACACGATCGACCTGCCGCTTGACGCAACGACGGCGGTGCCCGTGACGGGGCTCAATGGTCAAGTGTGGGAGGCGCAGACTGTGTTCGATGTCACCGCTGCTATTCTTGCCAGTGAATATGTCCTGCCGTGTACGGTGGATGAGTTGCTGGCGGACAGGACGGACTAACAAAAAAGGCGCGGGAGAAACCCGCGCCCTTTCAAATCTGTGATCTTCTGTCGGCTCAGGCGTAACGGCGGCGGAATGGCGCACCGAGGATCCCGAATATGACCCGGAAAATGGCCCAGAGGCCAGCGCCAAGCCCGCCGCCATAGGCAGCAGCGTCTGGCGTCACGGGCACGGCAATCTCGAATTCTTTAGCTGTATTCTCGGCGATTTCCACGTCATGGGTACGCGCCAGAACGATGGGCCGCATCAGGTCGCTGGCATTGCGCAGCGCCATTTGCGAGGCCACCAGCTTTTCAAAACGGGCAATGATCGTCTCGTTACGGACACAGTCGGTCTTGAACAGCGGCTCATTGGTTCCGGCGCAGGTTTCTGCGGCCATCTCGCGCGTATAGCCGATGGACTCACGGTCAGAGTCGATGGAACGGACAATCCGGCCAAGCTCGTCAATCCGCCCTTCCAGATTCTGCATGTAATGTGTCGTGAAATTTGGTGCCTGGGAACCAGCGACGACGCCCGCCACCCCCAAAACCATTGCAAGTAAACGTCCCAGCATATCGTCGGTCCCTGTCTCCAATTCCAAGGGCAAGGTTGCCTTCTTGCCCGGCGAAAGTCGAGGGGGAATTAACGCGCCGTTAACCTTGGTGGGAGCGTCAGCCTCTATTTGAGGCCGATTTCCGCAAGACGTTCGGCCAAAAAGCCAGCGCCGGTGATGTCCTCGGCCTCCGTCCCATCGCGGAATTGCGGCATGCAGGACAGTATTGCGTCTGGCCGAGGGTGCAGGAAGAACGGCATGGAATAGCGCGACTGGTTGGGCCCGTCGGGGTTCACGACCCGGTGGGTCGTGGCGGAGATATGCCCATTGGTTATGCGCGCCAGCATATCGCCCGCATCGACGATGATTGAATCCTGTGGCGCATCAATGGCCTGCCATTTGCCGTTGCGGTCCAGCAACTCGAGGCCGGACGCGGAGGCGGCCACCAGCAGGGTGATGAGGTTGATATCCTCATGGGCCGCGGCGCGTACGCAATGGGGGTCTGCCCCCTCGGCAATGGGGGGATAGTGAAGGAGGCGCAGGATCGAATTGCCGCCCTCGGCCATTTTGGCAAAATAGTTCGCTTCGAGCTCAAGCGGCTGGGTCAATGCTTCCAGCAGGGTCAGGCCGGCGTCATCCAGGGACCGGTAGAGCCACGCGACCTCGGCCTCAAAGGCGGCCGGCTCTACGGGCCAGACATTGGGCGCAATCTCGTCGCGGCCGACATGCCAGAATTCTTTCAGGTCCGGGTGAGGATTGCCCTTGGCATGTTCCCGGCCAAAAGGGGTGTAGCCACGCTGACCGTCCTTGCCGACCATATATCGGGTCTTCTCGACCGCGGGCAGGGCAAAGAACTCTTCGACCGTCCGGTAGCTGTCATGCAGGCGGTCCAGGTCGATGCCATGATCGGTGATGATGACAAAACCGGTCGCCTTGAGCGCCTCGTACAGGGCCGAAGAGAAGGCGCGGCGCGCATCGCCATCGCCTTCAGTATATTGGCTGAGACGAAGGGTCGGAACGGGGGCTTTTTCGGTGGTCGTCATGGGGCCGTTACGCCGCAAACTTTCGCTTCCCGCAAGAGCAAAATGTGCTCACCGCGTGGCGGGCAGCCAGCCGCGGCGACCGGCCGGTCGCTCGGCCAGAAGTTGGCGCAGGCGATCCCGCATGGGGTCTCGCCGGCGCTCGGTCATAGCGGCCAGAGCATACGCGCCGACCAGCGGCAGGACGAGAAGAAGGCCATGTCGCCAGATAGCGGATATCTCCCCCGGCAAGGCCGCGCCGCTCAATTGCAGCAGGGGATAATGGAACAGATAGAGGGCGAATGATCCGCCAGCCGCCCAGCGGATAAACTCGGCAATGTGCCCGGCGCCCGGCTCATAGGCGAAGCGCTGCATCACAACGTGAACGCCAAGCAGGTGCAGAGCGAAGAGGAGACCTAGAAGGTTGGCCCAGAGGAAGGTGTCGGAATAGCCGATCAGGACAGTGCCGCGCGGCCCCAGCAGCCCCTCGGTCCAGGCCTCGAGAGCCATTGGCATGTGAGCCGACTGCATGAAACCATAAGCGGCGATTGGTAGGATGATGAGGGCCAGACCAGAACGCAGGCGGAGCGATGCGCTGTGCTTGACGACATGCCAAAGGGCGACGCCCAAGCCCCAAGACGGGGCCAGCAGCCAGATCTTTGGCCCGGCCAGTGCGATGGCGGCCGTTGTCCAGAAAATCCGTGTGCTTCCCCGAAGGAAGAATGCGCAGGCAAAGATCACATAGTACCAAGCCTCATATCCCAGCGACCACCAAGGGCCGTTGGATCCGGGCCTGACCGAGATGAACCACAGCTCATTGGTGAAGGTCAGGGCCGTGACAAGTCGCCGTGTCGGGTCGTATCCCCTGAAAAAACCGTCATAGACAGTTGAATCAATCAGTATGCCAATCGGGTCACACAAAATGACGAGCAGGATGGCGGGGATCGCCACACTCCACAGCCGGGACAGGCGGTCGGCCGCAAAATTGCGCAACCCCTCGCGCGCTCGTTTCTCTGCGGTGTAGGCAATGACAAAGCCCGACAGCACGAAGAACACGACGACGGCATCGCCGCCAAGGTCGTGCTCGCGGATCCAGCCATATTGCCCGCCGGTGAAGCGCTCATAGGCCCAATGGGAAATGAGAACGAGCAACGCGGCGCCGGCTCTCAGGCCGTCCAGATAGAGGGAGAAGCCCCGGTTCATGCTGCCTCACGGGAGGGTTCTGTCGATACACTGTTCTGCGCTTGGGCGGCCTTCTCAGCGCGACGCTCCGCCCACAGACGGCGGACCCAGATAAACGGTTCGCTCAGCGCGTCTTTCAGCGTTTCATGGGGGCGCGGGCGATACACGCCATTGTCGGCCGACAGGCCAAAGACCAGACGCTCATTTTTCCGGGGGCGGATGTATGTACCGAACAGGATGTCCCAGATGGCGAAAACCTCACCATAATTGCGGTCCCAGTGCCGCTCGGCCCGTGAATGGTGGACCTGGTGCTGGGCGGGGCTCGAGAAGATCCAGCACAGGGGTTTGGGGTAGCGCAGAAAGACATGACTGTGCCGCAGATGGGTAAAGCTCAGCTGCAGGATGGCGTAGAAGGCATTCGTACCGAGGATCAGGACCAGATCCATACCGCCAAAGACGGCCGTGCCAAAGACGATGACCGGCCCGGCAAAGAGGGCCATCAGGCTACTCTCGAAAAGGATTTCCACCGGATGGATGCGTGAAGCCGTGAGAGGGGTGA
The DNA here is from genome assembly GCF_032930845.1 of Parvularcula sp. LCG005. Taxonomy (GTDB): domain Bacteria; phylum Pseudomonadota; class Alphaproteobacteria; order Caulobacterales; family Parvularculaceae; genus Parvularcula. The sequence goes on from NZ_CP136758.1 coordinate 352,853, forward strand.
GTGTCGTCGCGCTGTGATGGACCCGGTGGAAGGCCCACAGGGCCTTCACTTCATGGCACATGCGGTGGGCCGCATATTCTGCGAGGTCCAGCGCGGCGACCAGCATGATGACGAGAATGACCGCTTCTGTGGTGGAGACGGCATCGGCAGACGCCAGATCGAAATCGACCCCGGTCCAGGTGGCGATGATCGCCGCGGAGACGATCGCGAGGGCCGACATGGAGAACAGGCCGACGACCTCAAGTCCCTTGTTCAGCGCGAACATCTTCACATCGACAAGCGCCGAGCGGCGGCGCCAAAGCTTTATCGGGATAAGAAAGGCGATGAGGCCGCGAAGGCCTTTCCGTGCTGCCAATGGCCGAACGCCAATGCCATAGGCAAAGAGGGCGGCAAGCAGGCCGGCGACCAGATAGGGCCACCAATAGCGGCCATGGGCAATCGCCTCGCCCTGGCGCGCGAACCAGACGCCTGCTGCGAAACTGTCGAGGCCGAGAAATCGGCCAATTGCGTCGAAAAACCCGTCCATGGGTCTTTGTGGCAGGGCTTTTTGAGGATCCGGTAAAAACCCCCTGCCAAATTTGACCGCCCGGCAGCCGAAAGCACCAAAAATCGCTTGTCTTGGCAGGCCGTTGAGTGCGAGGCGAAACTTTGACTAGGGCTGCGGTGGATGGCCCCATGCAATGACGGAGAAGGCAAGATGGCGGAAGGCAAGAACGAATACCCCTCAAACGAGCTCATGGTGGCGCGACGCGACGCGGCCTGCCCAACGGGCCTGCCTTCCAAATCCGGTATTTATGCTGATCGCGCCCAGGGCGCTGAACTCTGGGATATCGAAGGAAAGCGGTATATCGATTTCATCGCCGGTATCGGCGTGCTCAATGTCGGCCACCGTCATCCCAAAGTGCAAGAAGCCATCAAGGCGCAGCTGGACAAGGTCGTTCACACCTGTTTCGGCGTCGCCCAGTATGAAAGCTATGTCGAACTCGCAGAACGCCTGAACGCACTGGTCCCGGCCTCCGAACCGATGAAGACCATGTTCATGAACACGGGCTCCGAAGCGACCGAGCATGTCTGCAAATTCGCGCGGCGCATTACGGGCCGCCCGGGCCTGATCTCCTTTGAAGGGGCGTTCCATGGGCGGACACTGCTGGCCACGGCACTGACCGGCAAGGCTGTCCCTTACAAGACTGGCTTTGGTCCGCTGCCTTCCGACGTCTATCATGCGCCGTACCCGAACGAATACAAGGGAATGACCGCGCAGATGGCGCTCAACTGCCTGCACGCGATTTTCGAGACATCGATCCGGCCCGAAGACGTGGCCGGTATCATCATCGAGCCAGTACAGGGCGAGGGCGGTTTCATTCCCGCTCCCAATGAATTTCTGCAGGGGCTGCGCGATATCTGTACGCGTCACGGCATCATGTTCATCGCCGATGAGGTCCAGACCGGCTTTGCCCGGACGGGGTCAATGTTCGCCATTGAAAAGTCCGGTATCGAGCCTGACTTCCTCGTCTGTGCCAAGAGTATCGCGGGCGGCTTGCCATTGTCTGCGGTCATCGGCAAGGCGTCCCTGTTCGACAAGATCGAAGCAGGCGGCATGGGGTCCACCTATGGCGGCAACCCCGTTGCCTGCGCGGCAGCACTCGCGGTCCTTGATGTGATTGAGGAAGAAGGCCTTATTCAGCGGGCAGAGGAAATCGGCGCCAAGATCGAAGCGCGCTGGACCGAGCTGCAGAACGGCGTTGCCAAGGGCGTGTTCGGTGATGTGCGTCGGGTCGGCGCCATGGCGGCAGTCGAATGCGTGACCGACGGCAATGCGCACCAGCCAAACCCGGAAGCCGCCGCGGCGATCCAGGCCAAGGCACGGGAGCTGGGACTGATCTTCCTGACCGCTGGCAAGAAGGGGCAGGTGATCCGAACGCACGTCCCCCTCGTCATCTCGGATGCGCTGCTGGATGAAGGTCTCGACGTCTTCTCGGACGCAGTGAAAGCCGTTCTTAAAGCCTGATGATGGTCTGGCTGATCGTTCTCGGGCTGGCGCTCCTCGGGGTGCATCTGTTTCGGCTGAAAAAGACGACGACCAACCGGCGGGCCCAACACTTACGCGCCGTCCGCGAGCGTCGGCGTGCCACCTTCGCGGCGATCAGGGCGGCCAAGGCGCTTGACCATGATCGCCAGTCGGCCGCCCCATCGGCCGACGCCCCTGAGGTGTCACCGTCTGACGAGGCCGATCGGCACGGTCGTGCATCTTCAGACTAGCCACTCTGCCTTGACCGACCTAAGTTTGCCGGCATGGCCAATCTATCCATCATGCCCATGGCAATTCCGCTGGTGCCCTGTATTGACGGGCAGGTCTTTCCTGTTCGTCGCGTCTTCTGTGTCGGCAAGAACTACGCTGACCACGTGGCGGAGATGGGAAGCGATGCGAGGAAAGACCCGCCGGTCTATTTCACCAAACCGGTCGACGCTGTCATCGTTCCTGATCTGGAAGCACCGGACGTTCCCTATCCGCCCCGTACTGAGAACCTGCATTTCGAGGGTGAGCTGGTCATCGCCATGGCCCGCGGCGGTGCCGATATTGTTGAGGCGGAAGCCCTGTCGCACGTCTATGGCTACGCCGTGGGCTGCGACCTGACCCGCCGCGACCTGCAAAAGGCGGCCAAGGATCGCGGGGCGCCGTGGGATATGGCCAAGGGCTTTGATCATAGTGCCGTTATCGGCCATCTGACCCCCGGGGCAGAGATGGCACGGGGCAAATCGATCTCCCTGAGCGTCAATGGGCAGGAGCGGCAGGCTGCACCACTCGACACCATGATTTATAGCGTGGCGCAGATCATTGCCGACCTGTCGACCTATGTGGCGCTGGCGCCGGGAGACCTCATTTACACTGGCACGCCCGCCGGGGTCGGTGCGCTGAGCCGCGGCGATCGCGTCGCCATCCGTGTGGATGGTCTTGCGCCTCTCGATTTTTCCATTTCATGACATCTCTGTCTATTCGTCCGGCGACGGACCAAGACATGGTGGCCGTGACAGACATCTATGGGGCGGCCGTGCGCGACCATAATGCGTCGTGGGAATGGACCCCGCCGGATCTGGCCGACATGCGGGCACGGCGAGATGGGGTGCTGTCCCGCGGTCTGCCCTACCTTGTGGCCTGCAGGGGCGATCTGGTCATTGGCTTTGCGTATCTTGGCCCGTTCCGCCTGCGCCGAGCCTATGACTGGTCGCTTGAAAACTCTGTCTACGTTAATCCCGAGGCTCAGGGTCTGGGGGCGGGGCGGGAACTGATGACCACCCTGATAGACTGGGCTGAGGCCAATGATTACCGCCAGATGCTGGCGGTCATTGGCGATGGCGCCGGCGGCGCATCGGTGCCGTTTCATCGTCGCCTTGGTTTCATCGAGGCGGGCACCATCCCCCATATGGGATGGAAAGCCGGCGCATGGCGTGATCTGGTGCTCATGTACCGTTCACTCGGGCCCGGCGACACACAGCCGCCCCGCCACAGGCTCGACGCCGACAGCTGATTGGCCTATTGCCCGGAAAAGACCGAATGGAGGCCTGGCCATGACTGACAAACGCGAAATCTATCGTCAGACCACGCAGGAAATTCTCGCTGTGCTGGAGGGGGAGACCAACCTCACCGCGCGGATGGCGACGGTATCATGCCTGTTGGCCCATGCCTTTCCTGACAACATCTGGACCGGGTTCTATTTGGTCGATCCGGAGAAAGAGCGGGAGCTTGTGGTCGGGCCCTATCAGGGCACGCTGGGTTGCCTGCGCATTCCGTTCGACCGCGGCGTCTGCGGCGCGGCAGCACGGCTTGAAGAAACGCAGGTCGTGAAGGATGTGCACGAGTTCGAAGGCCACATTGCCTGTGACAGCCGGTCTGTCAGCGAAATTGTGCTGCCTGTCTATGGGGCAGACGGCAAACTGTTCGCGGTGCTTGATATCGACAATCCCGAAGCGGGAACATTTGACGAGGTTGATCGCGAAGCGCTTGAGGCGCTGATCGCCAAGGTCTTTCCGCACGCAATGTAAAGCAAGCTTGACATTCGCGGTGGTAGCATCTATATCATCGGTTCAAGGAGCGTTGCGTCATGTTCAATACCCGCCGATATCTGATTGATCTTTTTTCCGGACTGGCGATTTATGCCGTGCTGCTGTTCGGCTCGATCTGGACGCTGCAGCGGACGTCATTTCCCGCAGCGCTTCAGGTCGTGATTGCCATCATTCCCATGCTTGGTGCGCTTGCCGTCACGGCCGCGGTTCTGAAACACTGGCGACAGATGGATGAGATGATGCGGCGCATACAAATTGAAGCCTTTGCAGTGGCTGCAATCATTGTCGCGCTGGGCAGTTTTACGCTGGGGTTTCTTGAAAATGCCGGGTTTGAGCGTGTGTCAATGATCTGGATTTTCCCCGCCCAGATTGGCCTATGGGGGCTTGTGGCGCCCATTATCGGTAGGCGGTACAGTTGAACAACAGCCTCAAAGAATGGCGCACCGAACGGGGCCTGTCACAGCAGGCCCTGGCCGATGCGCTGGGCGTATCGCGGCAGACGGTCATCTCCATTGAGAAGGGCCGCTATGACCCGTCGCTGCCGCTGGCCTTCGCGATTGCGCGGGTCTTTGGCTGTCAGATCGAGGATCTGTTTGTCCCTGACGATCAGTGATTGTAAAGGCTACTGGACATTGTGTACTTTGCAAACGAACCTGACAGGGGCGGTCTAGGGCTAGTTTTGCCGTCAGTTCACTTCTTTGGGGGATTCGATCCGGGTCCAGTCTTGGGCCTGTCCTTTTCGGCGGCCTCTTTGATCTCAGCGTCAGTCTTTGGTGGCGCTTTCGCTATGCGCTTCATGGCGCGGTCAAAGGCTTCCTCGGACTCGTCGCACTCAAGTTCGCGTGCGGCTTCTGAAAAGCGATCAGCCTGTTTTTTTTGTGACATTTTTACCGTCATGCGATCCCTCAAACAAGGTTCCGGCATTTGGATCAGGTGGAGATGGCGGCTCGCAAATTTTCAGCAACTCTCCGTCAGGCTTCTCTATTTGACCGTCTAGTCTTATAAGATCACTGCCGTCGAAGGTATGCAGTTCATCAAGGCTGTAGATCAACGCTGTAGCTAAATGAACTGCATCCTGTGGCTTTTTGAGCACCGGGTATCTACGCAACAAGCGCCTTGCAGCTACGCCGACATCTCTATCAACCTGAACCTGCGTTACAAATGGCTGCTCAATAAAATCTTCGAAGTTTGCATCATTGCTAGCGCTTATGCCTGTTTCTTGAGTGCCGGGGATGCACCTTTTTTTAAAAACTTCCGCGAGAGTAAATGATGAAGTCCAGATCTGGACCTCGTTACGCTGAGCCCGCTGCAACACGTACCGGCAAGCATCGTCACGGCCCGCCTCCTGGTTGATGAGGGCAATCCACATGCACGCGTCCCAATAGTATTCAGGAATATCAGCCAAGCTCACCCTCTCGGAGTTTATCTAAATAGTCCAATATATCTTGGCCGCCGGTGAAATCCTTGTCTGTAATTTCACCAATACTCATTCGACGAGGAGCTACGTGAGATATTGCTGTCGCAAATACTTTCTTGATCTTTCCGTTTGCTGCAAATTGAATCTCACCTCGAACCCTAACTCTTTTTTGCTTCCAAATATCGTCAATGGAAAGAGAATTGCTAAATTCATCCATCAGGGCTTCGCGAACTCTACACCAGACTGGCTCCCTGCTTTTTCGCTCCAAAATTCGGAAAGCAGGATGTCCGCGATCAGCGCCAACCTCGATGAACTCGCCTTCAAGCGACCCGAATTCAACCCGACTACGATCGCCTATTAAGTAATCCGGGCTAAGAGTGTTATCGTCTAGCCGCCGCAGATAGCCCGTGGCGTTCGATGGAGTGATTACCAAATCGCCGCCGTCGAAATTTAGGAACTCCACGCGAGTTCTTCCAACCGATTGGCGATTACGCTTAAGCAGTCGAACAGCGACGCGCCGACGCTTTGGGGACCAGCCGTTAATTGCCGAGCGCTCCCACGTTGTGCCAGAAGTATCAAAGAGACGCCGAGCTTCGGATATGCGTCGGGTAGCCAAACCACGCACTTCGATGTCCGGCCGCAACGACACAGCCTCGGCCTCGACGGTAAGCGGGCTGTTCGTAGATGCTGCCGTTAAATTCCATGCCAACGTTTCAGAGTCAGATTCCTCACTCAGAAGCTCGAACAAGTCCTTCACTTGTTCGAGGGCGTCCCGCACATCCAGAACATCGGGATGCGCAGCAGGAGCCTCGATAGTCATTTTAACCTTGGCCATAAAAATCCAACAAAAACAACGACGTATATGGAGTTTACTGTTTTACTGACTATCGGTAAAGCGTTCGTTGACAGCTTCCGGCTCAATTAACAAGCTGATCGATACGTCAGCCGCTTGCCGGCGATACCCGTTAGCGCGGCTTCCGTCCGTTCCCCATCGTTGACGCCCTTTGCAGAGCGGAGGTTATAGCGGAAGTCGAACTCTGCCAGATAGCGGTGCAGGTGCTTCTTGGCGCAATGTTGGTAAGTGCCCTTCATGCCGCGCTTGAAGACGCTGAAATAATTCTCGACGTGGTTTGTTGTGACCGTAGGGTCATCCTTGCGGACATACTCATCGGCAGAGTGGTTGACGCTCTCGTGACCAGCAAAGCCTGTGGCAATGCGCTTGAAGCGTGGAGCCTCGTCGGTGACGATACGAGCCTCCTTGGCAATGTTGGCGTCCACAATCGGCTTGATGGTCGTGACTTTCAGGTCATCAATAACGCTGCTGCGGGCAATGCCTGTTTCGCGGTCCAGCAACGTCAGGACTTTCATCTTCTGCACGTAGTTGCGGCTGCGGACGTCCTGATTGGCCTCTGGATCGGTGCCGATGAAAGTCTCATCGACCTGTACGTCGCCACCATTGCCGCCGAAAGGTGCCAGCTCACCCGCGCGCATAGCCTCGCGGATACGGTGGGCAAGAAACCAAGCCGTCTTGTAGGTGACTTCAAGAATGCGATGCAGCTGATGGGCGCTGACGCCCTTCTTGCTGGCGCACATCAGATAGACAGCCTGTAGAGCCTTATGGAGAGGAATGCGCATGTGCTCGAACACGGTGCCAACTTTGACCGTGAACTGACGACGGCAGTCATTGCAGCGGTGCAGGCCGTGGCGCACACGCTTTTCAGGATTTGCCGCGATCTTCTTGATTTTTCCCGTGCAGCCACAATGTGGGCAGACAGGCTCATCGCCCCAGACAATGCCTTCAAGGTATTCAAAGGCAGCGGCTTCATCATGAAAGAACGGTTTGGACAGAATAGACATCGGCTTGATCCTCTCAAGCCATTATGTAGACCTTCGGATCATCGTTTGCAAGGTATATAATGTCCAGGCTACTTTACATTTCAAAATTCCCGCCTTATGTAAAGTGAGCTTTACAAAAAGGAGAGCGTGATATGTTGATCGAGATTGTCATGGCGGCGCTGATGTCTGCTGCCGTACCGGAAGACAACCAGCCCCCAGCAATGGAAGTGACCGTGTCGGGAGAAGGCGCGCCCGTACTTCTCATTCCCGGGCTGGCCAGTGGCGCCGACGTGTGGGCGGAGACGGCCGACCGTCTTGATGATCAGTATGAGGTGCACATTGTGCATTTCGCGGGTTTTGCTGGCCTGCCGCCTGTGGAGGGGCCCTTTCTGGAGACGCGCCTTGCGGCGCTGACCAATTATCTGGCGGCGGAGGAATTGGATGGCGTGACGGTCATCGGGCACAGTCTGGGTGGCTTCATGGCAACGGAACTGGCGCTTACCGCCCCGGCGCGTGTTGAGAAGGTGGTGTCCGTCGACAGCCTGCCATTTGCGGGGCTCCTTTTCCTCGGTGCACCAACCGAGGAGGCCGCACGGCCCGCGGCGGCCCAGTTCGCGGAACAGTTGCTGGCGATGGATGACGCGACCTATGCCGCGCAAGCCAAGATGACCGCGGCGTCCTATACGATGAAAGAGAGCCGCCAGGCCCAGATCGTCTCCAGTACCTTGGCGTCAGATCGCGCGACGGTGGCCGCAGCCATGCAGGTCCTGATGACCACGGATCTGCGAGACGACCTGCCTCGTCTCGACGCTGAATTGCTGATCATCTATCCTTGGGCCGAAGGCGGACCATACACGGCGGACCAGACCGATGCTTTTTACCGCGCGCAGTTCTCGGGCGCGCCGCGTCTTTCGGCGCAGCGGATCGACAATGCCCGGCATTTCGTCATGTATGATCAGCCTGAGGCGTTTTTCAAAGCTCTGGAAAGTTTCCTCGCCCCATAGGCCTCGGCGCCTGTCCCGTCAGCGTTGCTGGGGAGCCAGACGGGGCGGCGCTGACAATGGTGCCTTGGTCCTGCGGTCATCGGCGGTGCTGTCGTCAGGCGCGTCGGTCATCTGGCTGTCATCACCTGATCCGCGGAGCTGCGCCTTGGCGCCTTCGATTGTCCGCCGCAGCTGCACCGGGTTATCGACATCGGGAAGGGTGATAACGCCGACGCCGGTACCGCGCAGGATCATATGGCCGTAATTGAAAATTCGGCCCCAGATGGATTGCTGAAGATTGATTTCTTCGATCTTGTTCAGCGACACTTCTTTTGTATCGCGAGAGATCAGCCCGGTCTTGTAGACAAACCGCGTGGTCGTGACGGCGATTTCCGTCGTGATCAGTTCAATTTCATGGGCGAGCAACAGCCAGATGCCAGCAAAGGCGGGCACAGCTCCCAGGATATAAAGCCACTGACCCTGGCCGGGGACATCGCCGGTCGTCAGATGGACAAAAGCGACCCAGAAAATCGGCACGATGCCGACCAGGAACCACAAAAAGGGACCGACGGAATAGGTCCAGTTGAACCGGGCCTGAGTCAGAACCCGTTCCCCCGGCGCCAGTGTCTTTGCAACGTATCCCATTGGCAGTCCCTCTTATTGGTAAATATAGTGTACCAGCCCGCCGATTGTAAGGTTCGGCGGCCTCTGGAGCAGCTGGCAGTGCAAGGCTCATTCAGGCGTTGTGATCGGTCGCGCGGTGGCGTAACCACGCCCCTCATCCCTCAGCCAATATCCGGAGCGCCGAATGGCCCGCCAATTCATCTACTTCATGCAAGGCCTCAGCAAATCCTATGGGGCCAAGAAGATCCTCGATAACGTCCACCTGCAGTTCTATCCCGACGCCAAGATCGGCGTGGTCGGGGTGAACGGCGCGGGTAAATCGACGCTACTGAAGATCATGGCGGGGATCGACCAGGAATTCTCCGGTGAGGCCTATGCCGCCGACGGCGCGAAGATCGGCTACCTGCCGCAGGAGCCGCAGCTCGACAATTCCAAGACGGTCTTTGAAAACGCGGCCGAGGGCGTCGTGGAGATCAAGGCCAAGGTGCAGGAATTCAACGACGTCTCCATGCAGCTGGCGGAGGATTATTCCGACGAGCTGATGGAGAAGATGTCTTCCCTGCAGGAAGAGATCGACGCCATGGATGGGTGGGACGTCGACAGTCGCGTGGAGATGGCGATGGAGGCCCTTCGCTGTCCTCCCGGCGACTGGCCGGTGGACAAGCTGTCAGGCGGGGAGAAGCGCCGCGTCGCGCTGGCGCGCCTCCTGCTGGCGAAGCCCGACCTCCTGCTGCTCGACGAACCGACCAACCACCTTGATGCGGAAAGCGTCGCTTGGCTTGAGAATTACCTGCGCAACTTCCCCGGCGCCGTCGTGCTGATCACCCACGACCGCTACTTCCTCGACAATGTCACGGGCTGGATCCTTGAACTCGATCGGGCCAAGGGTATTCCGTATGAGGGCAATTACTCCTCATGGCTGCAGCAAAAGCAGAAGCGGATGGAGCAGGAGAAGCGCGAAGAGGCGTCCCACAAGAAGACCCTGTCCCGCGAGCTGGACTGGATCAATCAGGGGCAGAAGGCGCGCCAGGCCAAGTCCAAGGCGCGGATTCAGGCCTATGAGGAGATGGCCAACAAGGCGGCCAGCGAAACCGTCAGTACGGCGCAGATCCAGATCCCGCCCGGGCCGCGTCTCGGCAGCATCGCGATTGAGGTGGACAACATCAAGAAGTCGTTTGGTGAGAAACTGCTGATCGATGATCTCAGCTTCAAGCTGCCGCCCGGCGGTATCGTCGGCATTATCGGTCCCAACGGGGCGGGTAAGACGACCCTGTTCCGTATGCTGACCGGAGAAGAGCAGCCCGATGACGGCTCCGTCCGGATCGGCGAAACGGTGAAGATGGGCTATATCGGCCAGACCCGCGAAGACCTCGATGACAAAAAGACCGTGTGGGAAGAAATCTCCGACGGTCTCGACATCATCAAGCTTGGGGAGAAGCGCGAGGTGAACTCCCGCGCCTATTGCACCTGGTTCAACTTCAAGGGCGGCGACCAGCAGAAGAAAGTTGGCGACCTTTCGGGCGGTGAGCGCAACCGGCTGAAAATGGCCAAGATGCTGAAGGAGGGGTCAAACCTTCTCCTCCTCGACGAACCGACCAACGATCTGGACGTGGATACGCTGCGGGAACTGGAAACGGCTATTGATGAATATCCGGGGTGCGCCGTGGTCATCAGCCACGATCGCTGGTTCCTGGACCGCATCGCGACGCACATCCTCGCCTTCGAGGGCGACAGCCATGTGGAATGGTTCGAGGGGAACTTCGAGGACTATATCGAGGACAAGAAACGCCGCCTCGGCCCCGATGCCGATGTGCCCAAGCGGATCAAATACCGGAAAGCGGAGCGGTAATTTCTGCCATTAGCGGTTTGACAGTTTACTGAAAATATCTGACGCTCCTTCCTCGACCGAGGGGGAGCGTTTTGCGTAAAGAGACACCGTTAGAGAAGGCGACAGGCAGCTTCGGTTCACGCGGTCTTTCGATCCCGTCCCATCCATTTTTTGCGGGTGTTTATGCGGCATTGCTTGTTGGCTCGCTGGCGGGCTTTGCGCCGTCCTTTTACGCCTTCGGCAACGCAGCGAAGATGCTGGATATGGTCGCCGTTGCTGAACGAGGCGCGATGATCGGTCTCCTTCTCGCCGGGTTCCTCTCCTGCGTGGCGATCCGCAATGCATCAAAATATAATGACGACGAACGCAAGCTGGCGGTTCAATTTTCAAGAGGTGTCTGGACCACGGCAATTTTTTTATTTGTCCTGGATCTGATTTTTCGCGACGCAGTATTTGAATGGATAGCAAAGAACGACACATATTAAAAAGGCGCCCACTCGGGGCGCCTTTTCTCGTTCTATTGCGCTAGCGCTTAGACGCTCCGGCGACGGATGACCCGGCCGATCCAGATCAGGAAGCAGGCGCCAAGGAAGGCGATAACCAGCTGACCAAGAAGACCGCCAAGCGTACCCACGCCCACAGCCATCAGAATGGCGTTCAACACCACGGCACCAACAATACCAAGAACGATATTCATCAGTAGACCCTGGTTCGATTTCATGACCTGTTCAGCCAACCAACCAGCAATGCCGCCAATAACAATCCAAAGCAGAATATTCATTATCGTGTCCTCGTTTCCATTGCCGGACGATCCCGGCCTCTGGAGAACAAACGCGTCTCCTGGCATTTGGTTCAATGAGGCGACACAAACAAAAACCGGCTGCCTTTCGGCAACCGGCTTTTTCTACATCCAGACAAGGGGGAAATCAGTCGTCGTAGGGGGCGTCGTCATCGACCCGCGACGATGGTGAACGGCTGCCGCCCGTCGACAAATCATAATCTGCTTCCGGATAAAGCTCATAGGGCGTCAGTGCACTGTCATTATTCAGATCATGCCCGCCAAGACCTGCGCGATACCGGCGACTCCGAACGGGGGCTGTGCGCTGGCGATCCTTGTAGCGGCCAAATTCGTCATCGCTGATAACACCATCGCCGTTCAGATCCGCGTCCTCGAACGCCACGGGATCAGTGGCGAGCGTCCGATAGACCTCGCCATCCGTGGGACCGGGGGCACCCGCGCTGGCGGAAAAGCTCATCAGGACAGATATCGACAGACTGGAAAACAGCATGGTTAACACCTCTCTCTTCGGCAAATCTTAACACCCGCGCATTGGGGCTGCAAACGGTCTTTGTAACGCCTGGTTCAGGGCGGTTAAGTCTTTCGAAACCTGATATTTAATTGGCGCTACTTTACTGAATGGCAATGGGTCGTCCTGTATGGACCTCGCGTTATGTAGAGTAGATGCGGCGTTTTTCATGATGCAAATCCTGGGGTGTATTGCCACCCAGCATGACTGGCAGCTGGTCCTGGTCGCGGCAGTTGTCTGCATTATCTACAGCTTTGCTTCGATTGAGCTCATGACTCGTGCACGAGACGCTCAGCTGGCGATACGCTGGCGCTGGGCGCTCAGCGGCGCTGTAGCGACGGGTCTTGGGATTTGGGCCACGCATTTTATCGGCATGCTCGCTTACGAATATCAGTGGAGCCAGGGGCTGGATGCGGGCCTGACCTTTGCATCGGCCATCGTGGGCATCGTTGGCGCGGCCATCGCCTATTGGGCCAATCTGCGCCTGCCATCCCTGAGCGGTCCTATCGTCGCCGGCCTCGCGCTCGCCTGCGGGACAAGCCTGCTGCACTATCTCGGCATGTTTGCCTACACGACCGGCGCCATGCTGGTCTGGCAGCCGGACTACATCGTGCTGTCGGTCAGCCTGTCGATCCTGTTCTCCGTCCTCGCCATGGTCGCATGGTATAAAGGCGCCCCCAAAGCGCTGGCTGCGGCGCTTCTGGTTGCAGAAATAGTGCTCTTGCATTTTACCGGCATGACGGCTCTCACGGTCATTCCGACGGTCGCGGATGTCACGGCCACTCTGATCACTCGCGAAGCCGTCGAGACAAGTGTCATCGCCGTGGCGCTGGTGTCCGCCCTGGTGGGCTATCTGGTGCTGCGCTTTGACAACCAGATGACGCGCCAGAAAGCGCGTGAAGCAGATCAGCTGAAGGTGATGGCCAAGCGGCTTGAGGACGCCTTGCATCGGGCAGAGGCGTCCAATCGGGCCAAGGGCGATTTTCTCGCCAATATCAGCCACGAAATGCGTACGCCGATGAATGGCATTCTGGGCATGGCCCAGGTCATGAAGACAACCGAACTGACGGATCAGCAGAAAAGATATATCGAAGTCCTGGAAGGGGCGGGGAACGCGTTGATGGTCGTCATCAACGATGTGCTCGATTTCTCGAAGCTCGAGGCGAAGCGCGTCAAGCTGGAGGAAGCACCCTTTGATATTCGCGCCATGGTCACGGAGATCATTGCCAAATATCGGGACAGCGCAGCGGCCAAAGGCCTGAAAATCACGCATGAAATTGATAACGAACTGCCACCATATTTCGATGGCGACGCACTGCGCGTGCGTCAGATTCTCAGCCATCTGATCAAGAACGCGGTGAAGTTCACCATGCATGGTGAAGTTTCAATCAGGGTGTTGAGTATCAAGTCCGGCGTACGGCTTGAAGTCGTGGATACCGGGATGGGGATCGAGGAGTCTGTCCGTTGCCGTATCTTTGAAAAATTCGAACAGGCTGACACTTCGCGATCTCGTCAATTTGACGGGACCGGACTGGGGCTGTCCCTGTGCTACGAACTGGCCACACTGATGAATGGCACGATTGATGTCAGCAGTGTTGTCGGTGAGGGGTCGACCTTCTGGGTCGATTTGCCGCTCAAGAAGACGTCGCGAACGCCGGAGCAGGGCGCGGCCAAGTCAAAAGTGCCGCCACCAATGGCGCCGGCGGCGTCAAAGGTGGAAGTCGCCTCGTCTGCAGATGCCGCGGCGGATGAACATGAACAGGCGCCCTACATTCTTGTGGCGGAGGACAATGCGGTCAATCAGCAAGTCATCAAGACTCTGCTGCGCAGCTGTCCCTATGAGGTCGTCCTGGTCGACAATGGCCAGAAAGCTGTCGAAATGTTCGCCGAACGGCGTCCGGCCCTGATTATCATGGATGTGGCGATGCCTGTCATGGACGGCCATGCCGCCACCCGCGCCATCCGGCACCTTGAAGCGCAGCGGCGCGCCAAGCCCGTTCCGATCGTGGCGGCAACGGCCCATGTGCTGGCGCAGGATCGTGAAGCCTGCTTCCAGGCCGGTATGGATGACTTCATGACCAAACCCCTGAACCGCGACCTGATCAAGGACATGGTCGAGCGCTGGGCGGGGCCGACGGAAGCACGTGCAGCCTGACGGCTTCCTTTTTGTTGATAAACGATATAGGGTGAAGCGACGCGTACCTAACGAGCGTCAGGTTTTCACCGATGATATCTTCTCCGACTGGCGGCCCGGCGCCCACACCGGCAGACCAGCGCATCGTCTATATCGATGTCCTGCGCGGTGTCGCCGTGCTGATGATCTTCGTGGTGAACATCAAGGGCATGACCATGCCCTTTCCTTACTACATCAATCCGTGGTTGTGGCCATCGCCGCTTGATGAGGCGATTGCCATCGGCCAACGGTTCGTGGTCGATGATAAATGGCGCACCATTTTCACAGCGCTGTATGGCGCTGGCCTCGTTCTTGTGGGTGATCGGTATGGAGAAGATGCGCGACGTCTTCTGGCCCGACGGAATGGCTGGCTGATCGCCTTTGGTCTTATCCACATGATTGGCATTTGGATCGGTGACATCCTGTTCTTTTACGGGGTGACCGGACTGATCGCGATGCGGTTCAGCAAAATGTCCGTCAGCCGACTTTTCTGGTGGGGTGGTTTTTGTCTCCTGCTCGGAACGATCTGGTCTGCGGGTGCTGAAATGGCGCCGCTTTTCGATGACCTCATTTACGGCGTCCTCAAAGATTCCATGTGGGCCTATAATGAGGAAGTGATGGGCTACCAGATCGCTGCCATGCTCAGCGGCGTGCCCGAACAGCTGCAGTACCGGCTCGGCGATGCGGTCGGCTACATCTTCTATTACTTTCTCGGGACCGGCTTCTGGCTCGTTACGCTGGGGCTGATGGTCCTTGGGATGGCGTTCTACCGCGCCGGTCTGCTGCAGGGGCGGTGGTCAGTACGCACTTGCCTGTGGATCGCCGTGCCATGCCTTGCGGCCGCTTGGGCGCTGGATGCCGCGCAACTCATCTTTGTCGCCGGCAGGGGAGGCACCTATGATGCGCATCTCTTCACGTCGCCATTTCTACATCTTGATGGCTATCTTGGCGCGCTTGGCTATGCCGCCCTCATCTCGGTGATGGTCTCCCGCGGCTGGCCGCTTCGCCGCTTGGCGGCGGTCGGCCGTATGGCGTTTACGAACTACATTGCCTGCTCGCTGATCGGTACAACGATTGCCGGGGGGCATACCTGGGGGCTCGCGTGGTTTGGCCAGGTCGCTTTGTGGCCGCTTTTGCTGGTAGTGATCGGCACCATGATCCTGTTGCTGATCATATCACCCTGGTATCTGTCCTACTTCCGTTATGGTCCGCTCGAATGGCTATGGCGCTCGCTGGTCTATCGGCGGCTGCAGCCCATACTCAAAAGAGGTTGATCCCCGCCCGATGGGAGAACCATTCGAGTGCCACTGTGCCAGCGAGCGAATTGCCCGCTGTGTTCAGGCCGGGGGACCAGACGGCGACCGTGCCGACATTGGGGATGATGGCCAATATGCCGCCGCCGACGCCAGACTTGCCCGGCAGGCCGACACGGAACGCAAAATCGCCAGACATGTCATAGTGTCCGCACAGCATCATGATGGCGTTGACGCGTTCGACGCGGTCGGGATTGGTAATCCACTCATTGATGACGGGACTGGTGCCGTTCGCAGCGAGAAACAGGCCTGCCCGGGCGAGATCGCTGACCGACATTTCGATGGCGCACTGATTAAAATATGTGTCGAGAACGGTCGGCACATCCTGCCGCAGAACACCGAAACTTTTCATGAAATAGGCCAGCGAGCGATTGCGGTCACCGAAGGCGGCCTCTGAATCGGCCACGACTGGATTGATGTGGATTTCAGGCGTGCGAGCGCAGCGCCGGATAAAACTCAGAAGGCGCGCAATACCGCTGCGCTCACCGCAATGTCCGACGATTGAGTCGGTAACAACCAGCGCGCCCGCATTGATGAAGGGATTGCGCGGCTTGCCCCGTTCCTGCTCCAGCTGGACAATCGAATTGAATGCCGTGCCTGACGGCTCCCGACCGACCCGGCCCCACAGGCTCTCGCCTTCCAGCTCGAGGGCAAGACAGAGCGCAAAGACCTTGGAAATGGACTGGATGGAAAACGGCGTGTCCGACAGGCCAGCGGACGCTTCCGTCCCGTCAATACCAGCGAAGGCGATGGCAAAGGCACCGGGATCCACCTCAGCAAGCGCCGGGATGTAGTCGGCGACCTTTCCGCGATTGAGAAACGGGCCGATATCCTCGCAGATGGCGTCGAGGATTTCCTGCCAGTTCGGGTGGGCGAGGGGTGCGTTCATCGTCTGCGCGTTAAGGCAATCCGCCTGTTTACGCCAGTACGCGCTGCGCTTCCCAAACCGGCCTCTCGCCTTATACTGCTGGGGCAGGAGAGCACCGATGAGCGATATTTTGACCTTGGCCACAATGGCGACCCTCGCAATCGGCGCGGCCCTGCATGACCCGCCTAGCGAGGGCCGGACGGTCGCGCATTATCTTGCCAATGAGGCGGTGATGGTGGTCGATGGCGAGACCAAGGTCCTGTTCGATCCGCTTTTCGACCACGGCTATGGCGTCTACCCGGCCCTTCCCGGCACGGCCTTGGCCAAATTGATGGCGGACGAGGCGCCGTTTGACGGGATAGACGCGGTGTTCGTCACCCATGGTCATGGCGATCATTTCTCGGCTGAAAAGACAATCGCATTCCTCAAGGCGCGCTCGGACGTCATGCTGGTCGTGCCGGCGCAGGTGCTGGAAATGATGGAAGCGGATGTTGCATGGTCGGATGATCTGGCCGGACGGATCCGGGCGGTGCACCTGTCAAATGGTGATGATGCAGCAACCTTCGCTTTTGAGGATATTGACGTCACGGCGATCCGTATTCCCCATTCAGGCTGGCCCGAGAGAGCCGAGGTCCAGAATCTTGTTTACCAGGTGACGCTCAACGATCACGTGACCGTCATGCATCTGGGCGATGCCGACGCGAACGACAATCACTATGCGCAGTATGAAGAATATTTCGCCGAACACCCCTCACATGTCGGTTTTCCGCCTTACTGGTTTCTGTTGAAGGAAGAGGGATTGGCAATCCTCGATACGCGTTTGCACATTCTGCGCGCGATCGGCGTGCACGTGCCCATAACGGTGCCGCAGGCGCTGGAGGAGACAGGCCTTGAGTATTTCGCAACGCTCGGTGAATACCGGGTGATCGACGTCTCAGCGGACTAATCCTGCACGTCTGTCGTTGCCGCTTTCTGCATGAACTGAACCGTATCCGCAACGACGCTGTTGCGGCCGGGAAAGGCCATGCCAATCACAAGATCAGCGTGGTTCGTGTCCGGATAAATAATCGTTTCAACCGGTACCTTTGCGGCCTTCAGGGCAGCTTCCATTGACGCAATGTTCGTTGGGCCGACGGACTTGTCTCTCTGACCGTAGACGAGAAGCATGGGCGGCGCGTCCTTGGTCACGCGATTGACGGGCTGGGTGGTGCCCAGATCAGGTGTGCCGCCAAACGCCGCCCGAGCCGAGTCGCGACCGAGCGGTAGGAAATCATACGGGCCGGCCAGACCGATGACGGCGTCCAGTATGGCGGGGCTCTTTCCCGCTGGCCAGACCTCCGGCGCCAGCGCGGCCTGCACCACGTTATAGGCCCCGGCGGAGTGGCCCACCGCGAAAAGCGTTTCCCGGGTGCCACCATAGGCGGCAGCATTTGCGTGTACGTAGGAAATCGCCAGCGCGGTATCTTCGACAAAGGCGGGATAGGTCACCTCGGGCACAAGGCGATAGCCGATCACCGCCGTCAGATACCCCTCGGCCGCATAGCGCTCTCCGGCAAACGCGTAGCCCTGGCGGCTGCCTGAATTCCATGCGCCACCATGCACGAAGACAAGCACCGGGAACGGCCCTTGGCCTTCCGGCCGGTAGATGTCGAGGGTCTGTTTCGGCGCCGGTCCATAGGCCAGATCGCGGGTCACGGTGATGTCCGCGCCGATGGGGGCGGCGAACGTCGTCAGGAGGCGGGGGCCGGAGCATCCCGGCATCAGGGACAACAGGCTGACAAGCCCCAGTAGCGAAGCGGCACGGCGGATTGGTCGTGTTTTCATGCCGTTTATTTAGCGTGGGGATACAATGAGGCGAGCGGGGCCCTCAGGTGTCTTCCAGTGAGAAGAGCCAGCTCTGCACCAGACGCCGTGGGTGAACTTTTTCATTCAGGCATGTCAGATGGCTGTGGAAGACACGCTGGTCATCGTTGAAGTCGTCCACATGGTGCCGCATTTTCAGCTCTACCGGCGCTTCTTTGGCGACGGGCTTTCCACAGAATACGCATGGGGGCGGATAGGGTGTGCCCGGCTCAAGCACCTGGCGTGCAGTTTCTTCCGTAAAAGGAATAACGGGGTTGAGGCGACCCATGAGGAGCGTCACCTCCCGGGCCCATGCACTATGCCCGAGCCTTGTCCATTCATCGATGAGGGCGGCATTCTCAAGCACATAGGACATGGCGTCCCGGGCGCGTTCAACAACGTGCCGAGAGACCGGTTCAGAGATCCGGGGCTGGCGGAGGGGCGATCCTGGCCGACCGTTCAGTGTCGCGATCATATCGGCGGCGGCGATAACGCGCTGTCCGGTAGCGGTGTCCACAGGCCCAGCGTCACCGTCGAGTATGGGCACAAAAATGGCGTCAAGTTCGGCGACACTGCGGGCACTGTCAAACAAGTCTTTGCCAGCTTCGTTGTCGAAGCTGCAGGGTCCCCAAATTGTCAAGGCTGATACTCCCGTCACACGTCGTCGTCCCGGGCGTAGCGATGGCATGTCAAATTTAACTGACCGTGGATGAATATCGTTAACGGATGAATTGCGCCAAAAAATATTGCGCCGCACCTATCCGCGTGGCCGAGCCGCAGGGATTAACTGCACCCCTCAACATACTGGATCGCTGGGCCGCCCGCGTGGATCGCGGTCACCTTGCCATCAGCGCCAATCTCATAGCGAATGCCCCGTGCCTCCGGCGCGCTGACATAGGGGGCCTCGCGACCATCGGCCCAAACCGTCAGATAGGCGGCGGGCGCCTCCACATATTTGTGGGGCGACTCGAGCAGCGTGTCCCCGTAAGCTGCCTTCACTTTGGCGGCCGCGTCGCCGACATGGATACCGCGATCTGATGATATATCGGCACCATCCGTCAGGCTGATCCGGGTGAGCGTACCGGCCTCTACCATCACCAGAACGCCCGCTGGGGCCTGGTCGGGATGGAAATACATGCATGCTTCGGGATCACCGGTATTCTGCGCGTTGGGGCTGGTCCCAACGAGCGCTGTCAGGTCATTCGCGCTCATGCCGATCCGCATGTCGCCATAACCCTGAGGTGTCAGTGACCTGTCGCTGGTCTCTTCGGTCGTCGCGGCCGCGGAGGAGGAGGACGCAGAGTCATTCGTGGTCCCGTCACCGCAGGCAGCAAGAGCGAGAAGGGCAAGGAGCGAAAGATGAGTGTGGCGCATGACTGTCTCCATCAGATCAGGATGAAACTAGGCCGCGCCCCATTCGGGGAAAGGGTGGGTCAGCCTTCCAGCGCACGCGCCAATTCGTCGAGCTGATCGGCGGCGGCGTTCCATCCCGCCTCAAATCCCATCTCGGCATGATCCTGCATGGCCTTCTCGGTGGGGTGGGCCGCGCCCCAGATCATCCTTGTGCCCCCCTTGCCGTTCTCGGTGATATCGACGAAGCCCGTCATTTCGAACGGCACGCTATCATTCTCTCTGGAACCGAAGACAAGACGGTGACCCTGCTCAACTTCGAGATACTCGCCCCTATTGTCGAACTTCTCGCCTGCCGGTCCCTCAAAGACCGTGTCAAAGTGTCCGCCGGGCTCCACATCCAAGGTGGCCGATGTGACGCGCCATGGCTTGGGGCAATACCACTGCATCAGCAGATCGCCTTCGGTCCAGCACCGCCAGATAGTAGCCGGGGAAGACGCAAAGTCCCGCTCGATATGCAGCGTATAGGGCTGCTTCAACAGCTCTTCAGTGGTCGTCATTTTCTTCTCTCCTGCCTCTGGGGCGTAAACAGAAAATCCAGATAGCGTTTGAGGTGCTCAACGCTTTCCTTGGCGGGGGTGCTGTCACCCTTCGCCTTTGACAGGATGAAGCCGCCCTGCAGCACTGCCTGCAGGTGTCGGGACAGGCCCGCCGCATCAATCTCGCTATTGCCGGCGTCGTTCAGCGCAGCGGCAATGTCATCTTCCAGTGTGCTGGCATGGCCGAAGATGGCCTCGGCACAGGCGTCGCGAATGTCCGTACTGCCCTCGTAAATCTCCTGCACCATCGTCCCGGCATAGCAGGTGATCTCGGGCAGGGGGCCGTCGAGCAGGGCAATGCGCAGGTCCAGATAAGCGAGCACGCGATCCGCCGCGTTGCTCAGGTCGTGATAGTCCGCCGCGGCGAACATCGCGCCGGTACCAGTCGCCCAGGCCCGCGCCGCTGCGATGGCCAGTGCGTCCTTGTTCGGGAAATGATGAAAGAATGCGCCCTTTGAGACACCCGCGGCGGTGCACAGCTCATTCACGCTGGTCGCCGCATAGCCCTGCTGCCGGAACAGGGTGAGGGCGGCGTCAGTCAGGCGCGTGGCGGCATCGGCGGGGCGTTCGGTCGTGCTCATGTCTGAATACAAACCGACCGGTCGGTTTGTGTCAAGTAGCGGTGCTGATATTGGGGCTGGAGCTATCGGCCAACCTCGAGCCGCGGTGGATAAGTCGCTCCTACCGGCGCCTAAATTCCTTCGTCGCAGAATGCCCACTCCTCGACACTTGGAAGGACAGAAATCAGGCCAATACAACCGCCTCGACAGCCCTTTCGGCAATCGAGGCGGCGGTGTATTCTAGCTCTCATTTCTCAGGACACACCTGTGCTTCAACTCTTATTCATACTCATTGTCTGTGCCGTATTTTCTACGGGCCTACTGTTTGTAACGGCCCTCGGTGCATTGGTCGGTCTCTTGAAGCCGTCCAGAGAGACGTGGTTGCTCCTTATTCCCTCGGGTGTAATGTTGATTTACATCTTGATCGGATATGTCGCTGCTACTGCCAAATGGAGCTGGCCTTCGGATGTCGACTGGCTGATTTTAGTATTCGCTGTCCTTCCCTTCTTGCTATCGTTTGCAGCAGCGACACTACTGTCGCCTGTCGTCCTCTATCTTTTGATCGTCGGTGAAATGAGCCGGCGTATGAGTAAACCTGCGCCCTGTCCCCCTCCCTTGTGACGCCCCTATCGCTCTGCTAGGGCGAAGGCTGCCGAGGGGCACCCCGATGTCGGGGTTGAGAAGAACCCTTAGAACCTGATCCGGCTCACACCGGCGGAGGGACGGCGGTCGGGCAGGAATGGTCCGTTCGTGCGTCCAGCAACATGCGGAGCGAGTGACCATGAACAAGCATACCCCCCAATCAGAATTCCAGACGCCGACCGTCACCACCGGCCCGCTGCCTGCCAGCCGCAAGGTCTATGTGGCGTCTGAGCTCTATCCCGATGTGGCCGCGCCGGTCCGCTATATCTCCGTCCACCCGACCGCGAATGAGCCTGACCTGCCGGTCTATGACCCGTCCGGTCCCTATACGGAAGAAGGGTTCGAGCCGGATGTGGAGAAGGGGCTTGAGCGCAAGCGCACGGCATGGGTGACCGAACGCGGCGGCGTTGAGGATTACGAAGGCCGCGATATCAAGCCCGAGGATAATGGCAATGCGACGGGCAAATACCTGGCGCGCCAGTTCCCGACCCATCACCGCCCCCTGCGCGGGACCGGCGATGCGCCGATCACCCAGCTTGAGTTTGCGCGCGCCGGCATCGTGACCAAGGAAATGGAATATGTCGCCATCCGCGAGAATATGGGGCGCAAGGCCGCGCTCGACAGCGCGCGGGCGACAATCGACGATGGCGAGAGCTTTGGCGCGGAGCTGCCCGAATTCGTGACCGGCGAGTTTGTGCGGGACGAGATTGCCCGTGGCCGTGCCGTCATCCCCGTCAACATCAACCACCCCGAAGCCGAGCCGATGATCATTGGCCGGAACTTCCTGGTCAAGATCAACGCCAACATCGGCAACTCCGCCGTGACCTCATCCGTGGAGGAGGAAGTGGACAAGATGGTCTGGTCCACCCGCTGGGGTGCCGACACCGTCATGGACCTGTCCACCGGCCGCAACATCCACAACACCCGCGAATGGATCATCCGCAATTCCCCTGTCCCCATCGGCACGGTGCCGATCTATCAGGCGCTGGAAAAAGTGAACGGCGTGGCCGAGGATCTGACATGGGAGGTCTATCGCGACACGCTCATCGAACAGTGTGAGCAGGGGGTGGACTATTTCACCGTCCACGCCGGTGTGCGCCTGCCGTTCATTCACCTGACGGCCAGCCGGGTCACGGGCATCGTTTCCCGTGGCGGGTCGATCATGGCCAAATGGTGTCTCGCCCATCACAAGGAGAGCTTCCTCTATACGAATTTCGAGGAAATCTGCGAAATCATGCGTCGCTATGACGTGACCTTCAGCTTGGGCGATGGCCTGCGCCCCGGCTCCACCGCCGATGCCAATGACCGCGCACAGTTTGCGGAGCTGGAAACGCTGGGTGAGCTGACAAAGATCGCGTGGAAGCACGGCGTACAGGTCATGATCGAGGGGCCGGGCCATGTCGCCATGCACAAGATCAAGGCGAACATGGACAAGCAGCTCAAGGTCTGTGGTGAGGCACCGTTCTATACCCTCGGCCCTCTCACGACGGACATTGCGCCGGGCTATGACCACATCACCTCGGGCATTGGCGCGGCGATGATCGGCTGGTTCGGCACCGCCATGCTCTGCTATGTGACGCCTAAGGAGCATCTGGGCCTGCCCAACCGTGACGATGTGAAGGTCGGGGTCATCACCTACAAGCTGGCCGCCCATGCGGCGGACCTTGCCAAGGGCCACCCCGCCGCGCGGATGCGGGATGATGCGCTCAGCCGCGCGCGGTTCGAATTCCGGTGGGAGGATCAGTTCAACCTCGGCCTCGACCCCGAAACCGCTCGCGACTTCCACGATGAAACCCTGCCGAAGGAGGCGCACAAGACAGCGCATTTCTGCTCCATGTGCGGACCGAAATTCTGTTCCATGAAGATCACCCAGGACGTGCGCGACTATGCCGATGGCCTGTCCGACAATGAAAAGGCGGACCTTGAGGCGGCAACGCAGGAAGTGGCCCTGGCCAATATGCCCGACGGTCCCGATGTCGCCGAGGAGGGGATGAAGGACATGTCCAAGCTGTATAAAAAGATGGGCTCGAAGCTGTATCTGGATCAGGAGTAGGGGTGATCAGCACGGGTGCCATTTCTGGTAATGCGATTTCCTCTCAAGGTGAGGTCGCAGGCCTAATTCCGTCCAACATCGATGAGAGCGACTTCAAGAGTCGCTTTCAAAAGATTTTAGATGAAGCTCAGTCTCTGCGCGCGAAAGTCATAATGGGACACATCCTCATTGAGGATGAGATGCTCTTAGCCTGCAGGAGTCGAATCCCTCCGTACATTGATCTGAAGGGATGGAAATACCCCAACATATTGACTTTGTTCGTTGCCCTTTACCGGCCAGACGACTGGTGGTCGGAGACCGATGAGGAGGGGCGCGGGCGTTTCGTTAGGTTTCACACCGCGGCATATGAATATAACAGGGTAAGAAACGAGCTTGCGCACAGATTCGATGGGCGACACAAAAATATACAGAATGGCCTCGATAAATTGATAGGTTGGCAATTTTCGAAGACTGACAAAGCTCAACGTCTGCAAACTAGGGTAGAAGTGCCTTTAAAGGCATCTATGACAGATGGCGATAAAATAGGTGTATTTGTATACAGTCTTGCATCTAGGATCAGAGGTTTTAAGCAAGGGTAATTTCAGTTCTTGTCACCCCGGCAAGCCCGAAGGGCGCATGCCGGGGTCCATCACTCAATCTCTCCGCCTACGGAGTGTCTGTTGCTGGGTGATGGACCCCGGGACGCTTGGCGCCCGGGGTGACGAGAGGGAGGCTAAACGCGGCTGTTAGACAGAGACAACGTCTTCTTACCGCGACACGATCTTGTTGAAGGTGCTGTTGTCGTTATCCGGCTGGTAGAGGAGGGCGAGCTTGTTCTCGTCAAAGATGGCGAACCATTCGTCCCAGGAACATTGCTCCAGCCCCTCATTGTCCCGGCCAAAATCAAGACGAAGAATACCTTCGCCCATTTCGCCGCCGGTCTCCTCCACCTTGGCGGGGACGGCGTCGTGGCGCTCGGCCCATTGGCGGATATCGGTATGGCTGGTCGTGGTCATGCTGTCGCTCATGGCGGATCTCCTTCTTGGCTATCAATGGGGAACGGGTGAAGCGCCTGTCCCGTTCCCTGCGACAAGGGCAACCGGGAACGAGTGTCAGAGGGCGGCGTTGCTGTGGTGTCTGAAAGCGCCAACGGAGAGACGCATGTCCAGCATATTTACCCGACTAGGCGCCATGTTTTCCCATGTCGTGACGCCCAAGGCCGCCCGTGAGGAGAACGAAAGCCCTGCCTACACCGTCGTTCTGAACGATGGTGAGTTTGAGGTGCGCGATTATCCCGCCATGCTTGTGGCCGAGGTCACCTGCGAGGGCGAGCGCGGAAGCGCCGAGACCGACGGCTTCAAGAAGTTGTTCGCCTTCATTGAGGGCAAACAGCGGGAGGGGGGAGAAATCAGCATGACGACTCCCGTCTTCCATCTGCCGCACTACGCCTCGATCACAGAGCCGGCGCTTGATCGCCGGGGGCGCACGACCGTGCGGTTCATGATGCCCTCGCATTTCACACGCAATACGCTGCCCAAGCCGGAAAGTGACGACATTCGCATTGTCGAAATTGCGCCCGCGCGGATGGCGTCGCATCAATTCACCGGTGTTGCGGACGACGAAACGGTCGCGAAAAAGACAGCCGCCTTGCATGCCTGGCTGAAGGGGCAGGGCCTGACCGACGCCGGTCAGGTGCAGTTCGCGATTTATGATCCGCCGTTCACGCCGCCTCCGGCCCGCCGCAACGAGATTCTCGTGCCCTTGGTCGCTTGACCTGCAGCGGCCTGATGGCAACTCTGCCGGAATGGATATCGGTCAACAGCTCGGCAGCGAAATTGTCGCCTCTCAATTTCTGGGTCAGGGGACGTCAGGGGCAGGAACGGTCCTGACCCGCCACGATCTGGCCGACGGTCGCAGCGTCGTGACCAAGGAAGATGGGACCGGCGGTCTGGAGCCAGAAGCGCACATGCTGCGATATCTGGCTGATAAATCGTCTCTGCCCGTGCCTCACCTCTGGTATGCCGACGATCATGTCATCGTCATGGATTACCTGCCCGGCGGCGAGGGCGTGTCGGGGAACAGCGACGTCGAAGTGGCGGACGCGATCGCCGCACTGCACAGCATCGGCACAGACAATTACGGATTTGACCGCGATACGCTGATCGGTCCCCTGCAGCAGCCAAATGAATGGACATCAGACTGGTGGACGTTTTTCGGCGAGCAACGATTGTCCTACATGGCCAATCTGTGCGTAGAAGCAGGACGAGCGGATATCAGGCTGGTCGCGCGGGTGGAAGAATTGGCGGCGCGACTGCCCGAGCTGCTTGACGCGCCCCGGCCACCGGGGCTCGTACACGGGGATCTATGGGGCGGAAATATTCTGTGTTCTGATGGACGACTGTCGGGTTTTATCGATCCGGCCATCTGCTTTGCCGATCCCGAAATGGATCTTGCCTACGGCACGCTTTTCGGCACATTGGGACCACAGTTTTTTGAGCGCTACGCTGATCATCATCCGCTGTCCGCTGATTTTTGGGCGGCGCGCCGCGATATCTATAATCTCTGGCCGCTGCTGGTCCATGTTCGATTGTTCGGCGGACATTACCTTGGTGAAGTAACGGCCATTCTCAGACGTTATGGTGCGCACTGATGTTGATCGAAGTGCACAAGGGGACAGCGATAGAGCGTCTCATTCCCGATCTTTCTGCGCTTCGCGTGCAGGTCTTTGCGGAATGGCCCTACCTTTATGAAGGGAGTGCGGCGCAGGAGGAAAAATATCTCCATGGCTTTGCCCAGGCGACGGATGCGGTCCTTGTGACCGCTTCCATTAGTGACAGGATTGTTGGTGCGGCAACCGGCTGTGCGTTCACAGAGCATACCGATGCCAGGAAGGCGGATCTGTCCCATGCGCCATTTGCGCCGACCAAGACATTTTATTGTGCTGAGAGCGTCCTCTTGCCTGATTGGCGCGGCCATGGCGTTGGACATGCGTTTTTCGATGCTCGTGAAGATCACGCCAAGGCGTGCGGCTATCATTCGTCAGTGTTCTGTGCGGTGGAGCGGCCTTCAGATCATCCGCTCAAACCGGCAGGCGCAAGAGCGTTGGCGCCGTTCTGGGAAGGGCGAGGCTACCGGCGGCTGGATGGCGTGACCACCACAATGGACTGGCGCGACCGTGGTGATCTCGCAGAAACGGTCAAGACACTGACCTTCTGGGGTCGGCATCTGAATACATAAAAGCCGGCGCCACCCGAGGGAGTGGCGCCGGCGATCCAAGTCCTGAGGGATTAGGACTTAGACGTAGTAGGAGTCGACGCTGGAGCGGAATGCCGCGTCGGCAAAGTTTGGCCAGTGGTCCTTGTCAAAACCAGGGGCGTCTTTCAGGCGTTCCTTCTCAACGTTCAGTACCATGCATTCATTTTCACGGTCGACGTTGAAAGATTTAAATGGGACGGCGAAATATTTGTCGCCCATACCCAGGAAACCGCCGAAAGACAGGACCGCATATTCGACCTGACCGGTTTCCGTATCGATCATCAGATCTTTGATCTCGCCCAGGTCTTCGCCTGCGGCGTTGCGGACAGAATCGTGATTGATAGACGATGAAGACAGTAGCATAGCCATGGGGGGCCTCCTTGATTGTCTGTAGGCGGAATTCGTTTTTCCGCCTTCTGATAACCAAACGTAGCCTGCGGCATTCCGTTCCCAAGCCGCGTATGAAATAGCGGCACATTTCAGGGCTGTCATGTTCACTGCCCGGCGCCTATAATGGCGTTGCGGCAAAGTGACGGGGCGCAGTTGATGATGACGGACAAGCGGTCCGATGACACGGTATCGCCCTATGGGCATTACCGACCTGCGCCAGGTCAGCGGGCGCTCCTGTCAATCAGTCGTCATTTGCCAACGTGGGAGCCGACCTATCGTCTCGCGCTCAGTTTGCAAAAGCCTCTGCTCGCGTCCATGACCGGTCCTCTTGATGTTGAGACCTTCGGGGCAAAGATCCGATTCCACCCCTGGCAGAATGTCTGCGAGCGCCGGGCGCTTCTGACCCCGGAAAGATTCGACCCCCATGAAAGGGCGGCGCTGCGCGCTGCGCTTCCCGAGGGCGGTACATTCGTTGATCTTGGGGCCAATGTCGGTCTTTACACGGTCGAGATGGCGGGCCTTGTCGGTCCAGGCGGTCGCGTCGTGTCTGTTGAGCCGCAGAAGCGGATCTTCAATCGCCTTGCTTTCAATTGCCGCTCCAATGGCTTTGATCATGTCCGGCTGCACAATATTGGCGTGTCGGACGAGGCAGGCGAGCTCAATCTCTACGAGAACGCCGAGAATTGTGGGGAGGCCACAATGGCCATTCCCGACAAGATGGCGGGCGCCTGCAGCGTGGTACCTGTGCGGCCGCTGCTCGATATTCTGCGCGACGACGGGGTGACGACTGTCGATGCGCTGAAAATCGATATTGAGGGACACGAGGACAGGGCGATGGCCCCCTTCATGAAGGGGGCAGAGGAGACGCTTTTGCCGAAGGTCATCGTGGCGGAGAACTCCATTCACCATTGGTCGATCGACTGGCTCGCGTTGGCGGCGGACCGTGATTACCGCATCGTCCGGCAGGACCGGCGAAATCTCATTCTTCAGCGCGGCTGAAAAAGGTAAATTAAGACCTGCTGTTGCATGCTTGTCGAAAACGTCCATCAATGGCATTGCCGCAGTGCAGCATCGTGATTTTCAAGATGACGGGATTGCGCAACGCCGACCATTGATATGCAAGCAGGGCAGGCACGCCGCCATCGCCCTCGGAGTAGACTGAATGTCGTCCACCACCCTGACCGACCCTGTTTCGCCGTCCGAGGTTTCGGGTCAGCGACCACTTTTCGTCGATATGGACGATACACTGCTTGAAGGAGACACTCTGTGGGAGAGCCTCGCCGTCATGGTCCGGCGCAACCCCAAGGGTCTGTTCGCGGTGGCCGCATCTTTGCCAAAGGGGCGGGTAGCGTTCAAACAGGCGGTGGCGCGCAATGTCGACGTCACGCTTGAAGACTTCAAGGTCAATGAGGGGGTGCTGTCCTTTATTCAGGAAGCAGGCGCCCACCGGCCGGTGATCCTGGCGACCGCTGCACACGAACAGATCGCCCGGCGCATCGCTGACGACACAGGCGTCTTTCAGGACGTGATCGCGACGACCGACGGCAAGAATCTCAAATCCGGCAACAAGCTCGTCGCTATCCAGGACTATCTCAAGGCCCATGAGATGGGGCCTGCTTTTGACTATATCGGTGATTGCGGGGCCGATCGTCCTATCTGGGCGGCCGCGGGGCGGGCCCATGTCTGTGCTGGCAGCGATGCGCAGGCCGCCGACATTGCGGGGATTGTTCCCGTCGAGAAATCCTTCCATCGCGAGGCGCCGAGCGCCCGTCATTTCATCAAGGCGATGCGTCCGCATCAGTGGGTCAAGAACTTCCTGATCTTCCTGCCGGTGATCCTTGCCCATGAGATCTTCAATTTTGACAAGGTCCTGCCCGCCATCGTGGCGTTCATCGCCTTCAGTCTGACCGCGTCTGCCACCTATATGTGGAATGACATTCTCGATATTCAGGCGGACCGCGCCCACGCCAAGAAGTGCAAGCGTCCGTTTGCGGCGTCGCTGATTCCCATTCCCCTGGGTGTGGCCTTCTCCCTCGCGCTGATCGCGTTTTCCTGCCTCATCACACTGATCTTCTGCCCACCGGCAACGGTACTGGTCATCTTGGGCTATATTGCGATTACGCTCAGTTATTCACTGGACCTGAAACGGCGACTGATGTTGGACGTCATCGTCCTCGGCGTCCTTTACGGGTACCGCATCATGCTGGGCGGCGTCGCGACGGGAATCGCTGTCTCGTCATGGCTGATCGGCTTTTCCGTGTTCTTCTTTTTCGGTCTGGCGCTGGTCAAGCGGTATACGGAGATCGAGAAAAAGCCGCCGGGTGAAGACGGCCGGATCGCCGGGCGCGCCTATTATTCTTCGGACCGTGAAGTGGTTGGGGTGATCGGCATCGTTGCCAGTTTCATATCCGTCCTGGTCATGGCTCTCTATATCACATCGCCAACGGTTGCTGTCCTTTACAGCCGGCCGGAGCCACTGTGGACGGTGTGTCTTGTTCTGATCTACTGGATTTCGCGTGTCTGGATGCTGACCCATCGTGGACACATGCCCGATGACCCGATTGTCTTTGCGCTGAAAGACAAGGTCAGTATCATGTGCGGCATCGTCTGTGCCGTCGCCGTAGCGGCCGCTCTTTGAGCCGCGATCAAAGGGGAGTGCCTACCATGCTGGCCAACGCCAAGGCATACTGGTCGAGTGCCAGCTTTTCACGGCGCCTTTACATCATTCTGGCGGTTGGCCTTGTCCTGCGTCTGATCTGGGCGGTCGTCATCCCGGCCTATCCGGTGTCGGATCAGGAGATCTACCTGAAGACGTCGACCAATCTCGCCTCGGTGGGGGTGTATGGTGTCGAGCCCGATGAACCGTTCAGTTACTGGCCTGTCGGTGCATCCATCTTCTATTCGATCGCCTACAAGATCTTCGGGATCAACATGTTCGCCGTGAAGCTGGTGAATCTGATCGCCGGTGGCGGCCTGATCTATACGACGGCGCTTCTGGCTCGCCGGTGGTTCGGTGACATGATCGGCATCTGGTCCGCCATCGCCGTCGCCCTGTGGCCAAGTCTCATCATGTATGTGTCCCTGATGGCCAGCGAGGTGCTGTTCGCGCTGTTCGTGAACCTGTTCCTCATCGCGTGGCAGCCGGGCCATCGCCAATGGTATGTGAAAGCGGCCATTGCCGGGCTCTGTGTTGCTGCGGCGATCCTGATCCGCCCCATTGCGCTGCTCATCCCGTTCGTGATGGTCGGGCTCGACTGGATCCATGCCCGTCGGCTGTCAGTCAAACCTGTGGCAGTGCTGGGGGTGGTCGTCGTCGTTGCGGCGATACTGATCACGCCATGGAGCATTCGAAATACCAATCTGCACGGGACATTTGTCCTCGTGTCCACCAATGGATCGCCCAATCTCTGGATGGGTAATCATGAGGGGGCGAAGGGCTATTACGTTCCGTTGCCGGACTACGTCGAAGGTATGAGCGAGGTCGAGCGCGCCGAGGTTCTCGGTGACGAGGCCAAGGAATACATTCTGTCCCACCCAATGTGGATGGTTCGTATGACCGCCTGGCGGATCGCCCATACCCATTCTTGGGAGACGATTGCCGTGGTCTGGAACGAGCGCGGGATCAGGGAGAGGCTTGGCGGCCCGGCTGTGCCGGTACTGAAGGCCATCACCTATGGCAGCTGGCTCGTGTTCCTCGGCTTTGGTCTTGGCGGCGTCGTGATCATCGTCATGCGGTCACTGCGTGAGGCGACCTTCTGGCGCTTCTTCGCGGTCCTGGCGAGCCCGCCGCTGGTCTTCTGGGCGTATTACGCATTGTTGCATGGCATCATCGTATCGGCGGATCGCTATCATTTCCCGCAAATCCCTTTCATCGCCATGCTCGCTGTCTTCGCCGCAGAACGGGTACAGGCAAAATGGCTTGAACGTCGGCGCAGTGCCGTCCCTGCCGGAGATCTAACATGAACGCCTGGATCCTTGTCGGCATTGCCGTCATCGCGAATATCTCAACCAATGTCAGTCTGAAGAAGTTCGCCGCCTCGCTGCCCGACAGGGCGGCAGGCGAGAGCATGCTGCCAGCGCTCCTGTCGCCATGGCTGTGGATCGGTGGGCTTTGCGGCATGATCCTGCTCGGCAGCTATATGCTTGCCATCCGCACGCTTGATCTGTCGGTGTCCTATGCCGTGGTGACGTCAGCCGCGCTGGTGGGCATCACTTTGGCATCCATGCTGTTCCTCGACGAAGCGCTGACCTTCGTGAAGGTCGTCGGCGTTGCCCTCGTGATTGTCGGTATATTGATGATCACCCGCACCAACGGTGCCTGATAGAACGGTCTTTCTCCGTGTGACGCCCGGTGCTTCGCGTAATGCCGTCGGCGGCGTCTGGATCGAACCTGGTGGCCAGCGGCGGCTCGTCGTGCGCGTGACAACGGCCCCTGAGAAGGGAAAGGCCAATGACGCGGTCATCAAGATTCTCGCGAGGTATCTTGGCGTTTCCAAGTCGTCACTGACGATTGAAGCCGGTGAGACCGATCGGAACAAGCGGCTCCGTATGACGGGTCTCTCTGATGATGCCGTCGCGCGCCTCAACGCCGCAATGTCCGACGAATAATAAAAGCACGCCGTTCACGGCGTACCCCACCAATGTTGATCAGTGGACCGCTCAGCCGGCGGTCAGTCCGCCAGCGACCAGATAGAGAATGACGGCAAGCGCGGCCGCGGTCAGGGCGTAGGGCAGCTGGGTGCGGACGTGATCAAGAAGGTCTGTGCCGGCCGCGACACTCGCAATCACCGTTGTGTCAGAGATCGGCGAGCAGTGATCGCCAAAGACGCCGCCCCCGAGGACGGCTCCCAGAGCGAGGGAGGGAGGAATGCCCAAAGCCTGGGCGAGCGGCATCGCGATTGGCACGAGGATACCGTATGTGCCCCAGCTGGTGCCAGTCATGAAGCTCATCGCCGCCCCTGCCAGAAACAGGATGGCCGGAACAGTAAAAGGCGGCAGGTTGCCGGTCGCCAGATCCGCCACGTAAGTGCCGGTCCCCAACTCCCGCACACTGGCGCCCAAAGCGATCGATAACAGCAGTACCGTGACCAGCGGGACCATCTCGCCAATACCGTCAAAAGCCTTCTGCTGCAGCTCCTGTGCGGAATAGACCCGGTCAAACAGCAACAGGACACCGGCGACGACGATGGCCAGAATGATCGCCCAGAGGATGGACTGGGAGCCCGATCCTTCGAGAATATTGCCGTTGCCTGTCCACACCATGAAGGCCAGTGCGCCGCCGACAAGCACGATTAGCGGCAGGCCCATATAGATGGCCTTGGTCGCTTCTGTCATGGAATCGTCCGTGCTCGACGAGACCTTGTGATCAGCAGTTTTCATGGGGCCGAAGACCCGGCCGCTGAAGGCGGTGAGGTACACGATCAGCAGGGTAATGAGGGCATAGAAATTCCAGGCCACCGATCCTGCGACCACGCCGACAGGTTCGGAAAAACCATAGGGCTCGATCAGGCCAAGGGCGTAGGCGCCCCAGGCGTTGATCAGGAAAATCACGCTGATCGGGGCGCTGGTCGAGTCGATAATATAGGCGAGGCGCTCGCGTGACAGCCCGTGGGCATCATAGAGAGGGCGCCCCAATATGCCCGCGCTGAGCAGGCTGACATTCGTCTCCACGAAGACCGCTGAGCCGGTTGCGGCGACGGCCAGTTCGGCGCGTCGCGGCGTCTTGGCAAAACCGCGCCGGATCAGGCTGCGCGCCATGGCGGCCACACCGCCCGAATCCCGCATGAAGGCGATCAGGGCACCGATCAAAAGACAGAAGAGGAGGATACGGGCATTCCCGCCATCGGTGAGGACCGCCACGTTCCTGTCGATCGCCTGCAGCAAACCGGTGCCGGGGTTGAAACTGGCCAGAAGCGTCTCGGAGATGACCAGCGCCAGGATGAGCGCCGCATAAACGTTTCGCGTCAGCACGGCGATCAGGATGGCGGTAATG
This sequence comes from Parvularcula sp. LCG005, assembly GCF_032930845.1. Classification (GTDB taxonomy): domain Bacteria; phylum Pseudomonadota; class Alphaproteobacteria; order Caulobacterales; family Parvularculaceae; genus Parvularcula. The sequence goes on from NZ_CP136758.1 coordinate 385,926, forward strand.
GGCGGCAGAAGGGTCAGGGCATCCATGGCGGTCTCGTGTCCGGCGAAAGGCGCACTGTGGCCGATTTGCTGCCCTACCGCCAGCGGCGGTGATCAAAGCCCGCCGAGTTCGATCATCAGGCCCTTACCCGTTGTCGACTGATCGGCCGTGCGCGCGGCAGACGGCAAGGCCTCTCGCAAATCAAGACGGAAGGTAAGGCTGGTCGTGAAGCGGTCATAGAGATCTGCCACGGCCGCCATATCCTGCGCTTCAATCCGGTTGTCGGTCATTTCGAGGCGATAATCGAAAATCGTACGGCCGCCGTCATGGCTGACCCTCCGCTGCGCGTGGAGCGGACCGGCAATCGTTGATTGAGTAGAAGAGGGCTGATCGTTCAGATCAAGGCCATCGACAATGATCCGGTGCTGACCGAAAAAGGCGCGGTCAGTCTGCAGGGCGACTGGTCGCTCCGCCTCATTCAGTGTCGCAAAGCGATAACGGGCACCATCAGCATCGAACGGGAAATGTCGGAGCAGCGTCGGTGTCAGTGCCTGCGGCGGGATCGTATAGACTTCCTCGATCGTCAGTTCGTTCCGTGCACGATCATCCTCGACCCGGACGGCATCAATGCCTTCAAGGCCGGGATAGATGGCCTGATAGTACTCTCGATATTCGCGGGCGAGATCATCCTTTTTCATGGCGGCCAGTTGACGACGGAAGTGATTGGCCTCTGCGCCGCGCCGAACCGTCCTGATGCTGAGCTGAAGCCCGTCATCAAGCGCCGCTGAGAAATCGTATCGCTCCGTCACATCGGTGAGGGGCAGAGGGGGGCGGGCGGGGGCCATGGCCTCAAGCGTCGCGCCAGCGCGCAGGGGCAGGGCATAGCCGAAATCGGCACGGTCGACGTTGGGGAAGCTGCCGCCCTGCAGCATTTCGGTCGCGTCCACATAGACGGTATCATCGCCATGCGAGATCCTGACAACGGCATGATCAAAGGCGAAGGGTGACGGCGCACGCATGATCAGGCCAGCGCCCTCATCCACATCCGTGAGCGCCACAACGGCCTCAACGCCCAGAGCCTTCAGTATACTGACCAGAAGCAGAGATTTATCCTTGCAGTCGCCATAGCCCGATTTCAGGGTTTCTGCCGGACGGCGGGGCATGTGGGCGCCCATGCCGACGGAATTGCTGAAATAGGTAATATCGTCCTGCACAAAGCGTGTTGCCCAGTCGATTCGCTCGGTGACGGGCAGCGCGCGATTCGCCGCCAGCTTCTGCTCCATGTCAGGCGTAAAGCGCAGGTCAGCGGCATAAAGATCCGCGCCCCATCGCGCTACATCCTGCCAGGCGGTGATGGTGGAAACGGACACGCCCGCGTAATAGGGTGCGTCGGCAGGAATATCATCATAATACGGAACAGCCGGAATGTCTTGGCGCTCCCAGCTATAAATTGTCGCGTCGGCGGCTTTGGTGACAAGCGCTTCTTCTGCATCGCCGCGACCGACAATACGCAGGGGGTTGTCACTCCGATTGATGATCCGGGTGCGGTCATGCTCGCTGGTGACCGCCCATTCGGTGTTGAAGTCGTAGGAAAAATGGCCGGGCCAGTTTGGCGTGGTCACATCCCATGTGGCTGACCAGTCAAGCACGTCACCGGGCTGCAGGTCAGGAACTGTCGCCTGCACCGTGATGAAGCCGGTGATGACGCCTGCTGCGCGACGAGGTTCATCCTGAACGCGGGTTATGTCCAGATCGGATGTTACATCAATGGACTGGCCATTGCGCCAGATATTGACCTCATTGATGGCAAGATGTTCCTTTGACGGATCAAACGTCAGTGTCACCTGCGGGCCGCTACGGGCACTCACCATCGTGTCATAGGCGGTGGCATGACGTCGATAGAGGCTGTAGCCGTCGTTCCGCACGTCAACCTGGGTGTCGTACAGCACTGTCCGCTGACCACTGGGTGTGGCCGCTGTTGGCACTGTTGCTGTTGCCAGACCATGCTCGAGAGACGCCTCGACGACCCAGTCAGGCGCTGCCGAAATAGTGATCGTGTCTGCGTCCGATAGGCCGCTTGCAGGCGCGGCGGCGAGGAGGAGCCAGCTGGCGGACAGAAGAGGCAGAGCCATGACACATTAACTTTTCTGGTGGCGTTCGACCCTTCTGTCAGAGCAAGTCTGGGACCACTCCGAGGCGCGGAACCGGTCCAAGGGGGCGTTAACCTTAGAATTCTGCGGAACTCTCATTCCATATAGACAGGATCGCGCGGTTCGGCCGCTGTGTTAACACTTTTATCGCGTCTGAGATCGCTTCCTTCCGCGCTCCCTCGAGGGTCGTTCTGAAGTGAAATTTGCCGCTTCGGGCGGCGCGCTGTTAACCGACTTGCCGCGTAGGGGCGTTCGGACCATTGTCCCGGCAACAACAAGGAGATGTCATGTCGGACGCATTTTACGCTCAGGTCGATGAAACGCTGGAAGAGATCCGGTCCGCGGGCCTGTTCAAGACCGAACGGCTGATGCAGTCCGAACAGGCCGCCACGATCACGGTGGGCGGCCGGTCCGTTCTGAACTTCTGCGCCAACAATTATCTCGGCCTCGCCAATCATCCGGCACTGGCCGAGGCCGCCAGGGCGACCATGGACGATTATGGGTTCGGCCTTGCCTCGGTTCGGTTTATCTGCGGGACACAGGACATTCATCGCCAGCTTGAGCAACGCATCGCATCCTGGCTTGGCTATGACGATGCCATCACTTTTGCCGCCTGCTTTGATGCCAATGGCGGAGTTTTTGAGCCCCTGCTGACCGCCGATGATGCCATCATTTCCGATGCCCTGAACCATGCATCTATCATTGACGGGGTTCGTCTGTGTAAGGCCAAACGGTATCGCTACGACAATAACGACATGGCGGCCCTCGAAGAACAGCTGAAACAGGCAGACGCCGATGGCGCGCGCACCAAGCTGGTGGTTACAGACGGCGTGTTTTCGATGGACGGAATCATCTGCAATCTGGACAAGCTGTGCGAGGTCGCCAAACGTTATGACGCGCTTGTCATGGTGGACGACTGTCATTCGACGGGCTTCCTCGGGGAGACGGGGAAAGGCACAGCCGAATTTCACGGCGTGCAGGACAAGGTGGATATCCTGACCGGAACGCTCGGCAAGGCCCTTGGGGGCGGCATGGGCGGTTTTATATGTGCACGGCAGAACGTTGTTGACCTGCTGCGCCAGCGGGCGCGGCCCTATCTCTTCTCCAACGCTTTGACGCCGGCTCTGGTCGGCGCCAGCCTGAAAGCCATCGATCTCGTCGAAGAGGGTGATGACCTGCGCGCTCAGCTCTTCGCGAACACAAGACGGTTCCGCGCCAAGATGACCGAAGCCGGTTTTGACCTCTTGCCCGGGGAACATCCCATCATCCCGGTCATGCTCTACGATGCGCCTAAGGCGCAGGAGATGGCCAGTCGGCTGATGGAGGAGGGGGTCTATGTGACCGGCTTCTTCTACCCGGTGGTACCAAAGGGACGGGCGCGGATCCGCACCCAGATGTCAGCCGGCCACAGCGAAGCGCAGGTGGATGAAGCGATCGCCGCCTTCATCAGGGTCGGCAAGGCGATGGGCGTCATTGGATAACCCTTGACCGGGCATGGGCGCAATTGCATGCGCCTCTATCTAGTCTCATATGGAACCAAACGGAGAACGTCATGAAGGCACTGGTCAAAGCGCATCGCGAGGAAGGCATCTGGCTGGAAGACGTGGCCATGCCGCAGATCGGGCCGAACGATGTCCTGATCAAGGTTCGCCGCACGGCCATCTGCGGGACGGACATCCACATCTACAATTGGGATGAGTGGGCACAAGCCACGATCCCGGTGCCGATGACGGTCGGCCATGAATTCATGGGCGAGATTGTCGAACTGGGCGCAGAGGTGGCCGGTTACAACGTGGGTGACCGGGTTTCGGCGGAAGGTCACATTACCTGTGGCCATTGCCGAAACTGCCGCGCAGGTAAACGCCATTTGTGCCGCAACACCGTCGGGATTGGCGTGAGCCGTACGGGCTGTTTCGCAGAATACATTTCTGTGCCAGCTTTCAATCTCTACAAATTGCCGGAAGCGGTGAGTGACGATCTGGGCGCTATTCTCGACCCGTTTGGCAACGCTGTTCACACTGCGCTGACTTTCGATCTGGTGGGAGAGGATGTTCTCATCACTGGCGCTGGCCCCATCGGGGCAATGGCCGCCGGTGTCGCCCATTTTGTGGGGGCACGGAACATTGTCATCACTGACATCAACCCGCATCGGCTTGAGCTTGCCAAAACCATGGGCGCGACCCGTACCGTCAACGTGGCAGAGGAAAAGCTGCACGATGTGATGGCAGAGCTTGGCATGACCGAAGGGTTTGATGTTGGGCTTGAGATGTCCGGCGCCCCGGCGGGCTTTGCCAGCATGATCGACACCATGAACCATGGCGGCAAGATTGCGCTGCTGGGCATCCTGCCCGACGGTGCTGGCATTGACTGGTCCAAAGTGATTTTCAAGGGGCTGGAAATGCACGGCATCTATGGCCGACGCATGTTTGAAACTTGGTACAAGATGGGCGCGTTGCTGCAGTCGGGGCTAAAGCTTGACCCCATCATCACGCACCGTCTGCCTGCGGATCGTTTCCAGGAAGGCTTTGACGCGATGCGCTCCGGGCGGTCGGGCAAAGTGGTTCTGGACTGGACTGCCTAGGAGGCAGTTGTCTTGCTTTCGTGTTCAGCGACAGCCTCGGCGTGCAGTTGGGCTTCATGGACGTAGTGGGCTGCGCCCATCAGGGCGAGGCGATCCTCGCCCGGCTTCAGGTCCCGCAATTTTCGGGCGGGCAGGCCGGCCCACATCTCGCCGCGCGGTACGATTTTCTTCGGGCCCAAAAAGGCGCCCGCGGCCAGAAAGCCGCCGGTCTCGACGCGTGAGCCGTCCAGCATGGTGGAGGCCATGCCCACGAAGCCGCCGGATTCAACCGAGCAACCATGCAGCATGCAGCGGTGCCCGATGAGGACGTCCTCGCCGATCTCGATGGGCAGCCCGCCCATTTCCGGCCCATCCACATGCAGGATGCATCCGTCCTGAACATTTGAGCGCGCACCAATCCGCACGGCATTGGTGTCGCCGCGGATAATGGCGCCGTACCAGATGGAGGCGTCGGGACCGACGGTGACATCACCAATGATGACGGCACCGGGGGCGATGAAGGCGGTTTCGTGGATGATCGGGGCTTTTCCCCCGATCGCCATGATCAACGGCTGCAACAGACTACTCTTCAGTCACATCGTTGGCCGTGCGGTCCCATTCATAGATCGCTGCCACACGGCATCGGTCTGTGTCGAAAGGCGCCTCGTTTTCGCTGGCAAAGAAGCGATTCGATACAATCATGTCATCGCCGCGCGACAGGCAGCTCGATCCGATACCGGTGTCGAGGCCAACCCGCTGCGGGTTTGACAGGGGCGCGCAGCCCGGCAGCAGCTTCACCAGATATTCGTCAGCTGGTCCCTTGCGGACGATCAGGCCGGTTTTGCCGTCATAATCGGAAAATCCGGAGATGTTGCCGGTGAAGCACAGATTGCGAACCTCGGCGCCGATGCGGGCATCGTCGGCCTCGTCAACGGCGGTTTCAGTACCGCTGGAATCCGGTGTGGCGCAGGCCGCCAGGGCCGCAACCGTTGCAACGGCCAGAAGTCTCGTCGATTTTTTCATGACATTTCCTCACTAAAAAGGTGGACCCTTTCCCGTGAGGTTAATGTGGGGCCAACGACTTGATCCGGCAATCGAATTGCTGTTCAAAATATTGTTATCTTGTAACGAACACTTCTTGTCCCATCTTTAAAAAGCTGCAAGGACAGACTGACTGGGCGCGTGCGAGGTCGGGCGTCCTTTTTTCGTGTGGGAGTTCGATGGGATCGTTGACGTCAACATTGCCGCCTGCCGTCGTGGCAAGCCTTGTTGCCGCGCTGGTCGCAACGCTGGGGCTGGTGACAGTCCTGCTCCGGGACGAGTGGGCGACGCGCAATCGCGTTCTCTTCACGGCATTTGCCGCCGGTGTGCTCGTGACGACGGCTCTGACCCTGTTTCCCGAAGCGCTGGAAGCCACGGCAAGTGCGCCGCTATACGCCTTGCTTGGCTATCTTGGGCTCTACGGCATCAACCTGTTCTTCACACGAACGGGTGGCGCGATCATCGCGCCGCTGATCGCGATCGGGCTGCATTCCTACATTGATGGCTTCGAATACGGCATCCTGTTCGACCATGACATTTCGCTGGGCTGGACCGCGTCTTTCGGCCTGATCGCGCATGAATTCGCTGAGGGCGTCATCCTCTATTCCGTGTTGCGGGCGGCTGGCGTCGGAACGGTGGGTGCGATGATCGGCTCCTTCATCGGCGCGGCGGTGACGACACCGGTTGGTGCGATCACGTCACAGGTTGTGCTTGACGGGTCGTCGCCTGAAACGGTGGGCATGTTGCTCGCGGTGGCATCAGGCGCGCTTCTCTATCTCGGTGCGACCCATCTGCCCGGCCACATTCAGCAGGAGCGTCGGCCCCTGGCGGTGGTGTTCTACCTTGTTGGCGCTGTGCTCGCGATGGGGCTGTCCTTTGGCCACACAGGCCATGAGCAGTACATCCCGGACAATGAATGGGTGCAGTCGCTTCTCTCCCGCTGATAACCAGGTCCGAAAATGACACCGCGAGCAGGGCAATTACCCGCGGCGTCACTTCTCGGAGCGCCTTAATGGCTATCGGAGCGGGGACGGTAGCGTGGTGGGAGCGCGAGATACTACCGACCGGTGAGGGAGAGGTCCGCCCCGAATGGCTGCAACTTAAAGTAGAAATTGATTATTGAACTGTTAACGGGCCACCAGTGCCTGGTAGAATTTTTGCGTGATCTGCCGCCGCTTCGGCCGTAAAGGGCGCTCATGACGTCTCTCTCATCTTCAGCGCTCGTTCTGTTTTCCGGTGGGCAGGATTCTGCGACCTGCCTTGCCTATGCCCTGTCCCGCTTCGAGCGTGTGGAGACGGTGGGCTTTGCCTATGGTCAGCGCCACAAGGTCGAACTTGAAGCGCGCCAGCGCGTCCGCGATTACATGATGACCCGGCCAGAATGGGTGGGGCGGCTGGGGCCGGACCACATGCTGTCCATGCCGGCTTTCGGCGAAATCGGCGATACCGCAATGACGGCGGATCTGCCCATCGTGCTCGCGGCCAACGGCCTGCCGACCACATTTGTGCCCGGCCGGAACATTGCGTTTTTCACCTTCGCCGGAGCCCTCGCTTCGCGTCGCGGCCTGAGCACGATCATCGGCGGGATGTGCGAGGCGGACGCTGCCGGTTATCCCGATTGCCGTGCCGACACCATTGAGGCGATGGAGAAAGTCCTTCGCCTTGGTGTGGACCCGGGCCTGTCGATCCGCGCGCCCCTTGTCCGCCGCACCAAGGCCGAGACGTGGGATCTTGCCCAGCATCTGGGTGGCGATGCGTTGGTCGAGATGATCCTCGAAGAGAGCCACACCTGCTACAAAGGTGATCGCTCGGTACGCCATGCCTGGGGCTATGGGTGTGGAGAGTGTCCGGCGTGCGTTGAGCGACGCAAAGGCTATGAGGGCTGGCAGGCCGCCCGATGACCTATTCGGTCAAGGAATGTTTCTACACGCTGCAGGGCGAAGGCGCGCAGACCGGCCGTGCCGCGGTGTTCCTGCGCTTTGCCGGCTGCAATCTGTGGAATGGGTTGGAGCGCGATCGGATGACCGCGGTCTGCCGCTTCTGTGATACGGATTTTGTGGGCGTGGATGGTGAGGGCGGCGGCAAATTCACCAGCGCCGAGGCGCTCAGTGCTCATGTCGCAACCCGTTGGCCGGGTGGTGGGAAACCCTATGTCGTCTGCACCGGCGGTGAGCCGCTGCTGCAACTGGATCGCGCACTAATCGATGCGCTGCATGCTGCCGGTTTCGAAATTGCCGTGGAGACCAATGGCACGATCGCAGCGCCAGATGGCATCGACTGGGTCTGTGTCAGCCCAAAGGCGGATGCGCCGCTTGTCCAGCGCTCTGGCCACGAGCTGAAGCTGGTTTTTCCGCAGGCGGAGGATGCGTCCCATCCGTCCCGGTTCGAGCAGCTCGACTTCCGGCATTTCTTTCTGCAGCCAATGGATGGTGAGGCGGCTGCCGAGACATTGGCTGCCACCCTCGATTATTGCCGGTCAAACCCCCAATGGCGCCTGTCGCTTCAGACTCATAAGCTGCTTGGCATCCCTTGAGGTCAGCCAAGAAGACCGGCCACCTTGCTGGCGAACCGGGCAAAGAACTGGTTGGCCTCGTACCATGTGCTGCCGGGAATTTCATCGATGCGCATGGTACCGACTTCAGTGTCCCTTGCGGTGGCCAACAACCGCTCCCCTTCGTAGAACGCCACATCAGCGCTGGCGCCACCCGCCGCGCGGCTCTCATAACTAAGGCCCGGTGAGGCGGCCAGTTCGGCCTGGGTCGGACGATTGGCCTCAAGGTCGGTCAGCGTGACCTCGATCGTCAACACGCCCAAGCCCGGTCCGTCGGTCAGGGTCGCTACTGGTCCCAGCTTGGCGCGCAGCTGTTCATCAAACTGGGCGACTTTCGCGTTCAGTTCTCGCTCGGAGAGGGGACGGATATCGTCGCGAAGGCTGCGCGGCTGATAGCCGACCCGCTCCATCAGATCGTCGCTGACGGCGATAGGCGCGAGAAACACCATATCGTAGCCGGTGAAGTCGGCCGTGCCGCCGGCAGCCACGGTGAAATCGTCAAACCGGCCGGTGGATTCAGGGCCCACCGGTGCGGAGGCACAGGCGGCGAGCGTGGCGACAAGGCCGCCGATCAATATAGCTCTGATGGACATGGGACGCTCCTCAATTGGTTAAGGGCAGCCTGCGTCATCAGCCATCAGAAGGCAACGCAACTCTGTGTAACCAGTCCGCTGCGCCAAGGCCCGCCACACGGCCCGTCGCCATGCAGGCGGTCAGGAGATAGCCGCCGGTCGGGGCATCAAAATCCAGCATTTCACCCGCGCAGAACACGCCGGGCATATCCGTGATCATCAGGCCATCATTCAACGCTGAAAATCGCACCCCGCCCGCGGTGGAAATGGCGTCATCCATCGGCGCCGGCGCGGTTACCGTGATGGGCAGGGCCTTGATCACCGTCGCCAGCCGCTCGCTGTCGGCCATTACTTCGCGCGGTGTGAATTCATTGAGCAGCGCGCGCTTCACGGGGCTCAACTTCAACGCCTTGCGCAAATGATTGCCCAAAGATTGTTTGCCCCTGGGCCGCGCCAATCGGTCGCGCAGCTGGGCTGGTGTCAGGTCCGGCACGAGGTCAAGGGACAGGGTCGCTGGGCCCCTGTTCAGCGCCTCGCGCAAGGGGGCGGACAACTCATAAACACCGGTGCCTTCGATACCGCGTTTGGTGATGACGAACTCGCCGCGGCTTGAGGCCTTATTGATCGTCAGGCGGACGGATTTGACCGCTGCGCCGCCAAAATGGGTGCGCATATGGTCGCTCCACTGAACCAGAAAGCCGCCATTGGAGGGGGCAAAATCCGCGAGCGGAACACCCGCCTGGGTAAACGGCCCGGCCCATTGACCGTCCGATCCCAGCCGCCGCCAGCTTGCGCCCCCGGTGGCAAAGATCACCGCTTCCGGGTGGATCGTCAGCGCGCCATCAGGGGTGTCAAAGGACAAACCGCCATTGTCGGCCCAGCCGGTCCAGCGGTGGCGTTTGTGGACGCGCACGCCGCCTTCATCGAGCCGCGCCAGCCAAGCGCGCAGCAGAGGAGAGGCCTTCATCGCTTTCGGGAAGAGCCGTCCCGTGGGCCCCTCGACCCATTCGACCCCGAGACCCTCCATCCAGTCCTTTATGTCACGCGCCGTGAACGGGCTGACCACGTCACGGAAGCGGAAATCATCGCAGAGGTATCGGCGCAGGAACTGCGGAATTTCCTCCGTGTGCGAAATGTTAAGGCCTGATTTGCCAGCCATCAGCAATTTGCGCCCGATGCTAGGCATCTGGTCATAGATATCTGCAGCAATGCCGTTGGCACTCAGGACTTCGGCCGCCATCAGGCCTGCGGGGCCGCCGCCAATGATGGCGATGCGGGGGGTAGAGGTTGTTGTCATCGCTGGGGCTTAGGCGTGAAGGGGGCAGCGTGCAATGTGGCAGATAATTAGAGGGCCCATTAGGGCTGCGGACTTTGACGGAACGGCCTGGCCGTCTACCAGCGCCCATCAGCCCCGCGCTTCTTCCAGGCCTGCGCGGGCGAGGGCGTCGGCTTCCTCATTGCCCGGATCACCGGCATGCCCCTTGACCCATTTCCACGACACCGCGCGCGCGGCGCAGGCCTCGTCCAGCTCGATCCACAGATCCTTGTTCTTCACCGGCTGGCGGCTGGCAGTTTTCCAGCCATTGCGCTTCCAGCCATGGATCCATGAGGTCAGGCCGTTCTTCACATACTGGCTGTCGGTCACGAGGGTGACGGCGGTGCCGGGCGGCACATCGGACAGGGCACGGATCGCCGCCATCAGCTCCATCCGGTTATTGGTTGTCGCAGGCTCCCCGCCTTTCAGGCGGCGTTCCTTGTCCCCGTCGATAATCAGTGCACCCCAGCCGCCGGGACCGGGATTGCCGGAGCAGGCACCATCTGTGTACATCGTGATCATGGGTCAGTCCTTGCTGAACGCCGCGGGGTTGTCCCGGTGCAGGCGCAGAAGTTCAAGATAGGGTTTGGGGTCCTTGACCCGGACAAGGCTGCCCGGAATCTGGTGCAGCCAGTCATAGGCGCGGGTGACAAGGAACCGCAAGGCCGCACCGCGCAGGAGAAGGGGGAGGGCAGCCTGTTCTTTTCCAGAAAGCGGGCGCACGCTCTCATACCCTTGGCGGAACGCATGGGCGCGGGCCGTTTCCGTTGTCCCTTCCGGCGTCCAGGCGTTCATGGAGATGGCAAGGTCGTAGGCGTAGATGTCCGTACACGCAAAATAGAAGTCGATCATGCCCGCGATTTCATCTCCGCGGAACAGGACATTGTCCGGGAAAAGGTCTGCGTGAATGGTGCCTGAGGGCAGGTCGGTGGGCCATTCGGCAATCAGGCTTGCCGCGGCCTCGTGCATTTCGTCATGCAGACCCGCCTCGATCTCATCAAGACGCGGTCCAGATTTGTCGACCATGTCCGCCCACCCGCGCGGGCCCAATGCGTTGGGTCGAGCGCCCGCAAAATCAGCTGTCGCGGCGTGCAGGGAGGCAAGGGCTGAACCTGCGACCCGGGCCTGGCTCAGGCTGGGGCTGTCCGGCGAGGTGCCTTCAAGAAAAGTAATCAGTGCCGCGGGCCGACCACACAGGGTCTGCAGGCGCTCACCTGTCCTGTCGTGAACCGGGCTGGCGGCGGGCACGCCTTTCTCAACCACATGATCCATCAGACCGAGAAAATAGGGCAGGTCGTCCGCATTCACCCGCTTCTCATAGAGGGTCAGGATGAATCGTTCCCCGCCAGCCTCTACAAGGTAGTTGGAGTTCTCAACGCCTTCCGCAATCCCCTTGAACACGGTCGCGGGGGGCAGGTCGTAGCGAGCCAGAAATTCGGTCAGGGCGGATTCGTCAACGCGGGTATAGACAGCCATGGGGGGCCGCCTAGACCAGTTCGCGCGGCAATTTAAAGGTGACACCTTCGGTGGCGGTTTCAACCTCGACCACAGAAACATCGGTCCGCCGACGGAACGCCTCGATCACCCCTTGCACCACTTCCTCAGGTGCAGAAGCGCCGGCCGTCAGGGCAACGATTGAAGGTTGGAGCGCAGTGATCTTTTCCCAGTCGAGGGCGTTGGCATTTTCTGCCAGCACCGCGTAGGGACAACCCGCGCGCTCGCCCACTTCCACAAGGCGCTTGGAGTTGGATGAGGTTTCCGACCCGATGACGATCAGCACATCCGCATCGGCGGCAGCAGCGCGCACAGATTCTTGGCGGTTCGTCGTCGCGTAGCAAATGTCATCCTTGTGCGGCAGATGAATGTCAGGGAAGCGCCGCTTCAGGATCTCGACAATCCTCGCCGTGTCATCAACCGACAGCGTGGTCTGGGTCACATAGGCCAGGCCGCCCTCGGGGCGCTCAAATGTCTCGGCGTCCTCTTCGGTCTCGATCAGGGTCATGGCGCTGTCAGGCAGTTGGCCCATCGTGCCCACCACCTCCGGGTGACCGGCATGGCCGATCAGAAGAACGTGGTGCCCGTCACGGGCATGGCGTTCGGTTTCGATATGAACCTTTGAGACCAGCGGGCAGGTCGCATCGAGGAACATCAGCTGCCGCGCCTGGGCCTCGGCGGGCACCGATTTGGGTACACCGTGGGCCGAGAACAGGACAGGACGGTCATCGGGCACTTCGTCGAGTTCATCGACGAAGACGGCGCCCAGATCGCGCAGGCGACCAACCACGGTTTCGTTATGAACGATCTCATGACGCACATAGACCGGTGCGCCGTAGCGTTCGATGGCCCGCTCGACCATCTGGATGGCGCGGTCGACACCGGCGCAGAAGCCGCGCGGAGCGGCAAGGCGGACGGTGATCGGCGGCAGGGTGTTCGTCATGAAGATCCTTTCACCCAAGGCAGGGCTAGCGTCAGGCGCGCATTTCATGTCTATACATAGGGAACAACGCCGCTTGTCAAAAGCTGTATGCTAATCTGGAGTGCATGATGAGACTTGTCCTCGCCGCCGCCGCCCTTCTGTCGTTGAGTGCCTGTGGCTCTGTCGGCGAAAGTCTCGAAACCATGCGTCTCGCCAGCGAGAAGAATATCGGCGTCTGCCCGAACGTCTTTGCCCTCGAAGATGCCGCGCGGATGATTGATTTTGTTGGCGATCCTTCGCTCGACAACGTGGCATGGTCCGCCGAGATTACCGATGTCCGCACCGCCTGCCGGATCCAGGCCGATCGCCCGATCACGGCGACGGTGGAAATCGACTTCGCTGTCGGCAAGGGACCTGCAGCGTCGGGGACCGTCAAGGACCTGACCTATTTCGTCGCCGTCACGCGACGAAACCGCGAAGTCATCGCCAAGACCGAATTCACGGTGCCCGTCAAAATCGAGGGCGGTATCGCCACGGTTCGCCTGTCTGACGATGTGGATGGCATTGTCATTCCCCGGAAAGATGGCGACACCGCCGGGACAAACTTTGAAATTGCCGTGGGCCTTTCCCTTGACCGTCAGCAGGTGCTGTTCAACCGGTCGGGTGAAAGCCTGAAATTCCCCAATCTCTAAAGACTTCAATTTGACATTATGACCAAAGAATCGCTTCTGGACCGTCTTTCGGCGGAGGTGGGCGAGGCCTTTGCAGCTGAAGGACTGGATGCCGCCCTGGGCCGCGTCCAGCGGTCCGGCCGTAAGGAACTGCCTCCTTTTCAATGCAATGGTGCGATGGCAGCCGCCAAAGCGGCTGGCAAACCGCCGCGGGTGATTGCGGAAGCTGTCGCTGCCCGACTGGCGGAGTCTTCTATCCTCACCGGCGTGACCATTGGTGGCCCTGGCTTCCTGAACTTCGATCTGCCGCAATCGGTATTGGTCGGGGCGTTGGACGCGATCGCTGCAGACGACGACAAGGGCGCCTGGCAGCGGGTCGATCCGGAGCGGATCATCATTGATTACGGCGGGCCGAATGTCGCCAAGCCCCTCCATGTGGGCCATTTGCGGGCGGCGATCATTGGCGAGTGTCTGAAACGTCTTTTCCGCACCGTCGGCGATGACGTTCTGGGGGACATCCATCTGGGCGACTGGGGTCTCCAGATGGGCCAGCTGATTGCTGAGCTGAAGCGTGAGCAGCCGGACCTTCCCTATTTTGCTGAAGCCGATGAAGGGCCGTATCCCGCCGAGAGCCCTGTGACGGTCGACGACCTTGCGCGGCTTTATCCCAAGGCATCGGCTGCCTGTAAGGAAGATCCCGCGCGTCTGGCCGAGGCACAGGAAGCAACGGTCGAGCTGCAATCGGGCCGGCCCGGCTACCGGGCGCTATGGCAGCATTTTGTCGATGTCTCGAAAGCTGCGCTTGAAAAAGACTATGGCGAACTCGGCGTCACATTCGACCTGTGGAAAGGGGAGGCCGACGTAGATCCCTTGATCGCGCCCATGGTCGATGAACTGCAGGCCAAGGGGCTCCTTGAGGAAAGTGACGGGGCCCGGGTGATCCGTGTCGCCCGCGAGGACGACAAGAAAGAGATTCCGCCCCTGCTGGTGGTGAAGTCCAACGGCTCTGTCGGCTATGGCTCGACGGATCTGGCGACCATCATCGAACGGAAGCGCGAGCTTTCGGCGGACCGTGTCGTCTATGTCGTCGATGCCCGCCAGCGCGAGCACTTCGAGCAGGTTTTCCGCGCTGCTGATCTCGCGGGCTATATGTCAGCCGACCGGCTGGAGCATATGTGGTTCGGCACGATGAACGGCACCGATGGCAAGCCGTTCAAGACCAGGGCCGGTGGCGTGTTGCGCCTTCGTGATCTGATTGATCAGGTCGTGAGCGAAGCCACCAAACGTCTCGACCAGGGCGGCATGGCCCAGGATGTCAGTCCAGAGGAGAAGCAGGAGATCGCTCGCCGCGTTGGTATCGCGGCTCTCAAATTCGCCGATCTTTCAAATCCGCGGACCTCTGATTATGTGTTCGATCCGGAACGCTTTGTGACCTTCGAGGGCAAGACCGGCCCCTATCTGCAATATGCGACGGTTCGCATCCGGTCGGTTCTGCAGAAAGCCGGAAGCGACGGGGGCGATGCGCCGCTGATCATCGAGGATCCAGCCGAAATCGATCTTGCGCTTGAGCTTTCTCTCTACGCCGATGCGGTTCAGGGGGCTTATGAGAAACGCATGCCCCACGTGCTTTGCGACCACGCATTTACCCTCGCGCAGGCCTTCTCGCGATTTTATGCCAATTGTCGGATCGGTGATGAAGCAGATGGCCAGCGTCGTTCATCTCGCCTACGACTTTCACGTATTACCTTCGAACAGCTCAATAGTGTTTTGACTGTATTGGGAATTCCTGTTCCAGAAAAAATGTGACGCTATCCCAAATGACGGGATCGCCAGCGAATCTGTTGCGAAATTATCGCAACTGCGAAAAGGATTCGTCGTCGCTGACCAACGTGCCTTGTTTGTTATGAAACTGTCGCATTAAGCGCCTAGCGGGGCCGCGTGGCTTAACGGCTTCAATCATTCTCTAACGGGGTATAACAACATGACTTTCAAGAGCACGTTGGCGGCTGGCGCCGCTACGTTCGCGCTGGTGGGCAGCCTTGCGTTTGCGCAGGAAACAACTGGTGCCATTCGCGGCGTTGTGACTGATGAGGCCGGTGCGCCAATTTCCGGTGCAACGGTTACCGTAGACAACACGCTGACAGGCGCGAGCCGCACAGTTCGTTCGAACAGCGACGGTCGCTTCCAGATCCGCAACCTCGCCGTCACCGGCGATTACACCGTCACGGTCGGCGCTGCTGGCTTTGCAGGTGAGCAGGTCGAGAATCTCTCCCTCTCCCTGGGTGACGTGACGTCACTGACCTTCGATCTCGAAGGCGGTTCCGAAGACCAGATCGTTGTCGTCGGCAAGGCTTCTGCCGTTGGTTCTGACCTCGCAACCGGCCCATCGGCTGCGTTCGGCATCGACGTTCTTGAAAACGCGCCTGCCATCAACCGCGACATCAAAGACATCGTTCGTCTGGACCCACGCGTCTATCTCGACGAATCGTTTGCTGACGCTGTTCAGTGTGCTGGTGCCAACCCACGCTTCAACTCGCTGACAGTTGACGGCATCCGCCTGAACGACAATTTCGGTCTGAACTCGAACGGTTATCCAACCGAGCGCATTCCGTTCTCCTACGACGCCATCAGCCAGGTTGCTGTTGAGCTCGCACCATTTGACGTTGAGTACGGCTCATTCACCTCGTGCAACATCAACGCTGTGACCAAGTCCGGCGGCAATGAATTCCACGGCGGCGCCTTCTTCGACTACACAAGCGACTACTTCAAAGGCGACGAACTGCCATTCGGCGACGTCGACAATGGCGACTACACAGAGCAGCGCTACGGCTTCAACGTCGGTGGCCCGATCATCAAGGATCGTCTGTTCTTCTTCGCTGCATACGAAATGCAGGAAGGCTCTGACCTGTTCGGCAACAACACGCCAACGGGCAAAGGCATCACTGACGCCGAGTACCAGCAGATCGTCGACATCGCTTCTGACGTGTACGGTTACACCGTTGGTGGCCTGCCAACGTCGCTCGACAATGAAGACGAAAAGCTTCTGGTCAAACTCGACTGGAACATCATGGACGGCCAGCGCGCGTCGTTCACGTACAACTACAATGACGGCTACTCCAACAGCCCATCGGACAACGACCCGAACGAGCTGCCAGAGTTCAACCACTTCTATAAGCGTGGCGCGACTCTGAACTCCTATGCCGGTTCGCTGTACTCCACCTGGACCGACGCTCTGTCGACCGAAGTCCGGATTTCCTACATCGACCTCGACAATATCCAGGACAGCTTCGGCGGCCTCGTTGACCAGATCGGTGAAGTCCAGATCAATGTCGGCGACTCGATCGTCTATCTGGGTCCAGATGACAGCCGTCACTCAAACGAGCTGAACTATGAGCTGTGGACGTACAAAGCCAAGGCTGACTACGCCTACGACAACCACCTGTTCACCTTTGGTGTTGAGCGCGAAGAATTCGACGTGTTCAACCTCTTCGTGCAGGAAAGCCAAGGCGAGTTCCGCTTTGACTCGATCGCTGACTTCGCATCGGGCGACCTGAACCGCGTGATCTACGAGAACGCTGCGGGTACGAACAATGTGGACGATGGCGCTGCCAAGTTCGCTTACGAAATCACCACGGCCTATGCACAGGACGACTGGCAGGTCACGGATGCCCTGAACGTGGTTCTGGGTGTGCGCGCTGATTTCTACACATCGGACGACAAGCCAATCTACAACGCCGCGTTCCAGGAAGCATACGGCATCCGGAACGACGACAACCTCGATGGCAAGTCGGTCATTCAGCCTCGCTTCGGCTTTACCTATGACGTGAACTCAGACTTCAGCATCCGCGGTGGTGCAGGTCTGTTCGCTGGTGGTAACCCGAACGTCTGGATTTCCAACAACTACTCGAACAACGGTGTGACGCTCTACGAATTCCAAGAGCGCGGCACAAACATCATCACGGACTACACCTATAATGGTGGCCGTCCGCTGTTCGACATTCCACAGGAAGGCATCGACGCTGTTGCAAACGCCAACGGTCGTGGTGCTGTGAATGCTCTGGACCCGAACTTCGAAATTCCTTCGGAGTGGAAATACGCCTTGGGCTTCACCTACGACTTCGACGGTGCATATGACTGGATGGGCAACGGCTATACGCTGATGGCCGACATTCTGTACTCGAAAGTCAAGGATTCAGCTTACGTCACGCCGATCTCCTACACGAAGACCGGTACGGCACCTGACGGTCGTCCACTCTATGCCGGTAACGATGATGACTTCGTTCTGAGCAACGCTGGCGACACGGGTTACTCTCTGTCTCTGTCCGCTGCCCTGTCCAAATCCTATGACTTCGGTCTCGATTGGACATTCGGCTATGCGTACACGGAATCTGAAGACACCAACCCAATGACGTCTTCGGTGGCTTTCTCGAACTACCAGAACTTCACGCGCTCTGACGCGCTGAACCCAACGACGGCAACTTCGGATTACGAAATTCCGCACCGGTTCACGCTGCAGGTGAATTACGAGAAAGACTTCTTCGCCGAGTACACAACGCGCTTCAGCCTGTTCGGCCAGTCATCTGAAGGTTCGCCTTACAGCTACACCTTCGGCAACACGTTCGGCGAACCAACGTTCTTCGACAACAACCTGTTCTACGTGCCAACCGGCGCTGCTGATCCGCTCGTGTCTTATGACTCAGCTGAAACGCAGGAAGCTGTTCTGGCCCTGGTCAACAGCGAAGAGTGCCTGTCTGACCAGCGCGGTCAGATCGCAGATCGTAACTCGTGCCACGATGACTGGTGGACCAAGTTTGACCTCCGCGTCAGCCAGGACCTGCCAGGTCTGTTCGAAGGTCACCGTAGCCAAGCCTACATCGTCCTCGAAAACGTCGGTAACTTCATCGACAGCGACTATGGCGTTCTGCGCCAGCAGGGCTTCCCTGGTGCGCTTGACGTGGTCAACGCTTCGATCGTCGACGGTCAGTTCGTCTACTCGAACGCCCGTTCGGCCAGCGAAGGTTCGGTCGAAGTCGGCCCAAGCCTTTGGGAAATGCGCTTCGGCATCAAATACGATTTCTAATCTGACGATTGGATATCAGTTCGGGAAAGGGCGGCCTTCGGGTCGCCCTTTTTCTTTGGCGGCCGGTGACTTCGAATCCTGTTCGCACAAAAAAGCCCGCCGGGAAGGCGGGCCTTTTTGCAGAAGCGTGGTGCAGCGATCAGTTCATCTGTTGCCGGACGAGTGACCGGAGCGAGTCGATGGGGGCCAGCTTGCCCGCCTGTTCATAGTGCCAAAAGGTCCAGCCATTGCAGGAGGGCGCATTCTGCAACTCGGCACCGACCTTGTGGATGGAGCCCGAAAAGGTTGCGGCACTGACCGAGCCATCGGCTTTGACGCGCGCGCGCAGCTTCCGTTTCGGGCAATAGAGTGTGGTACCGGGAGAAATAAGGCCACTCTCGACCAACTGGCCAAAGCCAACCCGCGGCAGCTTTCGCGGTGAGGGCAGCGGCGTGCTCAGATCGGCGTCGCCAGCCGTGATCGCGGCCAGCCGTTCAGTGGCAGCCTTCACATAGGCCTGGTCGCGCTCAATGCCGATATAGTGCCGGCCCATCTTTTTCGCGACGGCGCCTGTCGTCCCCGTGCCGAAGAACGGATCAAGGATCACATCGCCGGGTTTCGACGTGGCGGCCAGAACGCGGTGGAGCAGGGCTTCAGGCTTCTGGGTTGGATGGGTCTTGCGGCCATCCGTCTTCAACCGCTCACCGCCCGTACACAGCGGGAAGGTCCAGTCACTACGCAACTGAATATCGTCATTACCCGCCTTCAGGCTGTGATAGTTGAAGGTGAGGCGCGATTTTTGCGACCGGCCGGCCCAGATCAGTGTTTCGTGCGCATTGGCAAAGCGTGTGCCGCGAAAATTGGGCATGGGGTTGGATTTCACCCAGATGACGTCATTCTGAATCCAGAAACCCAGATCCTGCACGGCTGCGCCCAGCCGGAAAATGTTGTGATAGGAACCGATGACCCATAGCGCGCCATTCGGCTTGAGGACGCGGCGCGCCTCGGCCAGCCAGTCGCGGCAGAATGCGTCGTAGGCGGCGAAAGACTCAAACTGGTCCCACGCATCGGTCACACCGTCGACAGCTGATTGATCCGGACGCGTCAGATCACCACCCAGTTGCAGGTTATAGGGCGGGTCGGCGAAGACCAGGTCGACACAGGCGTCGGGCAGTTGCCGCATCGCCTCGATGCATTCGCCATTGATGATCGTGTCTACGGGGGGAGTGGTCATGCTAGCCTCATCCATCATACGGGATGAATAGACTCCCGACTTCCTGAACAGGGCGTTAAGCAAATTGAAATTTGTTCGTTAACGGAATAATTACCGAAGTAAACAAACCGTGAATGTAGCCTAGCGGATGAGGCGCGCAATCGGTGCAAAGGATTGCCGATGATGGGGGCAGGGGCCTACGGCTTCGAGCGCGGCGGCATGGGCTGCAGCACCATACCCCTTATTGCGTGCCCATAAATAGCCAGGATGATCAGCATGCAGCCCCCGCATGATGGCGTCCCGTGTGGTTTTGGCGATGATCGACGCTGCGGCCACGGAGAGGGACAGGCTGTCGCCCTTGATCAGAGTTTCGGTGCGCAAGGCGCCAAGGTCGGGCGCCATTTTTCCGTCGATCAATGCGCCGGCGATACCGGGGCCAAGGTCTGCGACGGCGCGCTGCATGGCCAGAAAGGTCGCCTGCAGAATATTGATCTGGTCGATTTCGGCGGGGGAGGCGATTCCGACACCGACCCGCGACGTGGCGCGGATCGCGTCAGCGATTTCGTCGCGGCGGCGTTCCGGTATTTTCTTGGAATCCCTGATGCCGACCGGGCACGCCGCCGCATCGAGAATGACGGCGGCCGCCACCACGGGCCCGGCCCAGGCGCCGCGTCCTGCCTCATCGATACCAGCGACAGGGCCGCCCCAGCGGGCTGCCAGATTGGTCTCGACATCAAGCGTGGGTTCGGCATGCGGCATCGGCGAATGATAAGGTGATTCCGAAATATGTTCAGCCGAACAGATCGCCCTGATCGGATGGCGCGCGCGGGACGGCAAATCGGTCGGTGCGAAGGCGTGGCATTTCGCGATAGCCGTGACGACGCCAGGCGGCATCAAAGCGCTGTTTCAGAAGATGCGCATAGGCGCCTCGCGGTCCCTCGGCCCGGGACCAGTTCACATCATAGATCTTGCCATCATTCATCTCACGAATGTGATTCATCACTTTTCTGGCGTGATTGGGCGCAAAGGCCTCAAGCCATTCCTGGAATAGGGGCGCGACCTCCTGGGGCAGGCGCAGGATCGTATAGGCAGCATAGACGGCCCCATGGGCGCGACCTTCTTCCATCAGGGCATCAAGTTCGTGGTCCGACAGTCCGGGGATCATCGGCCCCAGCATGATGCCCGTCGGTATTCCCGCCTCGGACAAGGCCTTGATCGCCAGAAGACGGCGGTCCGGTCGCGGACAGCGCGGCTCCATCGCCCGGGCCAGTCGCCGGTCCAGTGTGGTGACGGACACCATGGCCCGCGCCAAACCCCGCTGGGCCATGCCCGACAAGACGTCGATATCGCGCATGATCAGATCCGATTTCGTCAGTACAGAAACGGGATGGTTGAAGGCGGACAGCACCTCGAGCACGCTTCGCATGACCCGAAACTTGCGTTCCACAGGTTGGTAGGGGTCAGTATTGGTGCCGATGGCAATCGGCGCGATCTTGTACCGCGCAGCCGATAATTCGCGCCGCAAATGATCGGCCGCACCCGGCCGCGCGAAGAGGCGGGTTTCAAAATCGAGGCCCGGGGACAGGCCCAGATAGGCGTGCGTGGGACGTGCAAAGCAGTAGATGCACCCATGCTCGCATCCCCGATACGGATTGATCGACCGGTCAAAGCCGACATACGGGCTCTCATTATAGGTGATGATGCGCCGAACAGGATCGAGTTGCACCGTTGTCCGCGGGTCGGGCGGCATCTCGTCGGTCCACCCGTCATCTATCTGTTCACGGACGTCTTTCTCATAACGCCCCGTTTGATTTGACCGCGCGCCACGTCCCCGTCCCTGTGGCGGTAGGGTAGGGCGAAAAGGAGGGGACGCAGCGCGGGCCATGCCTATAGATTCCCCAAAGAAAGGAACAAAGCAAGAACAAAATTTCTTTTTCTGGTGAGGCGCGCACGGTGCGTGACAAAACCAAGACGCTGGGCGAACAAGGGATCATGATTTCCGTTGTCATCCCCACTCTCAATGCCGGACCCGCTCTGCTGGACACGCTCACGGCCCTGTTGCCGGCCAATGATCGGGGGGTGATCCGTGAGGTGATTATCAGCGACGGCGGATCGTCGGATCGAACGCTGGCGATTGCTGATGATGCCGGGGCCGTGATTGTCGAGGGGCCTCGTGGGCGCGGCCAGCAATTGCGTGCCGGGGCAGACATTGCGCGGGGGCCATGGTTGTTGTTCCTTCATGCGGACACGATCCTTGAAACCGGCTGGGACGAGGCGGCGTTCAAATTCATGACCATCCCCGGACAGTGCCGCGCCGCGACGTTCCGACTGAAATTTGCAGAAAGCGGCCTTCGTCCTTGGCTTGTCGCGCTGGGTGCCAATCTGCGAACGCGGTGGCGTGGTCTGCCCTATGGTGATCAAGGGCTGCTGATTTCACGGCAGCATTATGATGCGGTTGGCGGCTATGCGCCGCTGCCGCTGTTCGAGGATGTCGACCTCATCGACCGGCTACAGGCCGCCTGGCCCGGTGGCGACGGGTGCCTGTCCATCCTCTCGCCTCGCGCGATCACATCTGCCGAACGGTATCAGCGCGATGGGTATATATCGCGCGTGCTGAAGAATAACCGCTGCATCCGCCTGTATCGGAAAGGGGTGCCACCTGCCGACATTCTGGAGGTTTATTATGGCCGATCGTCGACGCCAACATCTGGTCGTCATGGCAAAGCCGCCGCTGGCGGGCCGGGTCAAGACACGCCTCAATCGTGAGATCGGCACAGCGGCGGCAGTCTGGTTCTATCGCCACGCAACGGCGCGCCTGCTGCACCGATTGAGCAAGGATCCTCGATGGACGACCCAACTCGCGGTGAATGCGTCGCCCACCGCCCGATTTTCATGCTGGCCCACCGGGGTACAGCGCGTGTCCCAAGGGCAGGGTGATCTGGGCCAGAGGATGACCCATGTGGTCCGGTCGCTGCCGCCCGGTCCCGTGGTCATCATCGGGACGGACACGCCGCAGCTCGAACTCGCTGACATCGCGATGGCGTTCCATCGGCTCGGCCGAGACGATGCCGTCTTCGGACCGGCTGAGGATGGCGGATACTGGCTCATTGGCCTTGCGCGCCGCAGGCCGGCAGTCTCCCTGTTCGATGGTGTCCGGTGGTCCACTGAGAATGCGCTGAGCGACACCATCGCCAGTTTGCCAACCGCTTTTGATATTTCAACGACGACTACCCTGCTGGACGTGGATACGGCCGACGACCTGCAGCTATTGCGGTCCCGCCACGGTGTCTACCGGGGCGGTCCCTGGCGATCCGGGCGATAGAAGACTACCGTCTTTGCAATTGACAATAATTCGCAATAGCATTAAGTGAGGGGCTGAAGAGATCAGTGGGAGCTTTTCTTCATGTATGTCTGTCTGTGCAACGCCATCAAAGACCGCGACTTCGCTGCTGCCGTGAACAGCAATGCATCAAGTGTGTCTGATGTCTTCCGTCGTTGCGGCGGGGCTGCTCAATGCGGCAAGTGCGTGCCGGACGTGGTCAGGATGATGAAGGGGCAGGGCGCCCAGAAGACCTGCAAGGCATCGGCCGGTTGAGCGTGGCGTTTGGGCTGAAACACGGCTAAGTTTAGCCTCTCGACCAACGCCGGCTTCCGGCACATTCTGACAAGGAGCAGGCGCGTGAAAGGCGATCCCGCAGTACTTCAGCACCTGAACAAGGCGCTCAAGCTTGAGCTGACTACGGTCAACCAGTATTTCCTGCACGCAAGGATGTTCAAGAATTGGGGGTTCGAGCGAATCGCCAAGGTCGAGTACGAAGAATCCATCGACGAAATGAAGCATGCGGATCAGTTGATCGAACGCATTCTCTTCCTTGATGGCCTGCCGAACGTTCAGGACATGGACAAGGTCTATATCGGCGAGAGCGTGAAGGAATGCCTCGAGCTTGATCTGGCCGCTGAGAAACGCGCACATCCGCTCTATATCGAAGCCATCGACTATTGCCACAGCGTCAGAGACTATGTCAGCCGGGAAATCCTCGTACGGATTCTAGAGTCCGAGGAGGAACATATCGATTTCCTCGAAACCCAGCTTGGCATTATCGACCAGATTGGTGAAGAGCGTTACCTGCAGAGCCAGCTCGGCGAATAATCGCTTGATAGTTCTCAGGCTTCCTTGACTTCATCAAGGCCCAGAAGCCGCTTTGTTTTGCGCACGGATGAATCCAGAACAGCGAGGGGTAGGCCGGCCAGCGCCACATTATTGCCCGTCATCCACCGCATCGCGCTGCTCACGGCATTGGCGTTGTCCAGCCACGGAAACTCAGGCCGGTGCTTGCCAGCAACGTGACGAGCGACATCCATATAGGGTGAAAGCTCCCCGTGCAGACGGTCGTAGACCTGACGCATCCTGGATTGCGTGGCGAGGCTGTGATCGCGCCAGGGCTTGTGGCCCATGGAATGAACGATCGGGGGGAGACCGTCTTTGGTCTGGCGCAGACGGTCCGCCGGCGAATATCCAGCCGGGCCAAACATCTGAATGATTTCCGTCCCTTCCTTCAGGTACACCATCGGGATGTCTGCATATTTCTCTGCGCCCAGAAGAGCCGTCAGCACCTGCTGATCGCCCAGCATCCGGGCCGGACGCTGGTTCCATGGTTTGAACTGGGTCTCGCGATATTCATCAGACAGCAGGATCGATTTCCAGTCTGCGATGAGTTCACGATGATCAGATGTCAGCTGAACAATGCCGGTGTTGATGACCCGGTGCAGCTCGCGGCCGACCGGCCAGCCAAAGCCAGCCGTCATCGCGGCACAGGGCGGATAAGGTGTGATCGCTGGTTCTTCTGCGACCACGATGGGCGTTGTCAGGTGAGGATGCACCATCTCCCCGAACCGGGGCCCGATGATCACGTCGCTGTCGAACCACATGACCTTGCGGTGACCCTGATCGAAGAGCCGTTCGAATGTCTGTGGCTTCACATTATAGCTGAAGCTGCCTTCGAGCGGTGTCGTGTCCAGTGTAATCCGCGCCTGGGTGGCGGCCCAGGCTTTCAGGGCGTCGCTCGCTTCAGGACAGATGAGAATGATATCCGGCGTGCCGGGAAAAAATTGCAGGAGCGACATCGCCAGCAGCTTCACCGCAGGTTCGTCATAATCGCGTGTCTCAGTGGTGACCAAGGCATCGGGGAAATTGTCGCTCGTCATCTTGGGTACCCCCTGGGGTCGTCTACTGCCACCCGTGGCAAATCAGGATCGCCGCATCAATATGATGCAATTCCCAAGAATTTGCATCGGCAGCGGAAAATTATTCGGCAGCGCACAAAAAAAGCGCCGATGGCTCGGCGCTCTTGATGATCACAACATATCGAGGCGGGATCAGTCCTTGTTGTCGCCGCCGCCTGTGAAGTTCGCGAAAACCTGCGACAGGTCCGTCTTGCTGGTGCGTTCAGAATCGCTGTCTGCCCGTTCGGTTTCCGATGCTGGTGCCAGCTTGGCGCCTTCCGGGACCTGGCCTGCGGCTTCCATTTCGGCACGGCGAGCCGAGGCCTTCTGAACGGCGGTATCGAGATCGAACTGGGTACACAGGCCCAAAGCGACCGGATCCTGCGGCTCCAGCTGTGAGGAGTTCCAGTGGGTCTTGTCGCGGATCGCCTGGATCGTCGTCTTCGTCGTGCCCAACAGCTTGGAAATCTGCGCATCGGGCACTTCGGGGTGGTTGCGGACGATCCACGCAATCGCGTTCGGCCGCTCCTGACGACGTGACAGCGGCATGTAGCGTGTCGTTTTCTTGGGCTGGGCGACAACGGTCTTCGGTTTTGACAGTTTCAGCCGGTAGTCCGGGTCTTTTTCCGCTTTTTCGATCTCTTCGCGGGTCAGCTGATGCTGAGCGATCGGGTCAATACCGCGCACGCCTGCGGCCACATCGCCGTCGGCAATGCCTTTGACTTCCAGGGGGTGCAGCGTACAGAACGCTGCAATCTGGTCGAAGGTGAGGCCCGTATTGTCGATGAGCCACACAGCGGTGGCCTTGGGCATAAGTGGCCGGTCGGTCATCCTTTAATCTCCATTTTTCGTCTCGCCGCAGCGCCAAATGCACACGCCCGCCGCTGGGCCAGCGGCGCCATGACCTCTGGAAGTGGGGGAAGGGCGAGAACGCCTAGAAAAGGGCATATAGAAGACTGTCGCGCCCCTCACAAGGTAAGGATGACCTTCCCTGCAATTTCCCCTGATTCAAGGTGCTCGTGGGCGGCCGCGGCCTGTTCGAGGGGAAAACTGCGGTCTATGATCGGCCGGACATCGCCGCGGCCCAGACGGGGGCCGACCACACGGGTGATTTCAGCGGTCAGGCGCGCTTTCTCGGCGGCCGGCCGCGCTCGCAGGGTTGAGCCCGTGAGGGTCAGACGCTTCTGCATCACCTCGATAATGTTGAACCGCGCCTCCATGCCGCCTTGAAAGGCGATCGACACATGACGACCGCCGGGACGCAGAAAGGTCAGGTTGCGCCCGACATAGTCGCCGCCAACCATGTCCAGCACCACATCGGCGCCCGTGTCCTGCATCAGGGACGACCAGTCGTCAGTCCTGTAGTTGAAACAGCGGGCATATCCGTTCTCTTCGGCCCAGCGGCATTTCGCGTCTGTGCCCGCCGTTCCCATGACAGTCAGGCCAAATGCGCGCCCCAAGGTAGCGGCCATGGTGCCGATGCCAGAGGTCGCGCCGTGGACGAATAAAGTCTCGCTTGGCTGGGCGGCGCCGGCCTCAAAGACGTTGGTCCACACGGTGTAGAGCGTTTCGGGCAGTGCCGCGCCTTCCTCATCGCTCAATATGTCGGGCAGAGGGATCACATGGCGCGCATCGACAGTAGCGTATTCAGCATAGCCGCCGCCGGGCAGGAGGGCCATGACGCGCGCACCCTTCTTCACCATACCATCCGTGCCCGGTCCCCGCTCTTCGACGATGCCAGCAACTTCCAGCCCCAAAATCTCGCTCGCGCCCTTCGGTGGAGGATACATGCCCCGGCGTTGAAGAATATCCGGCCGGTTGACCCCCGCCGCTGTGACCCGGATCAGGATTTCGCCATCAGCCAGCGTCGGCCGGGGGACGTCGCCCATGGTCAGTACAGACGGATCCCCGAAGCCATTCATGGTTACTGCGCGCATGAGTTTCTGTCCTTCGCGTGGCCGTGAACCTCAGCAGAGACAAGGCCTTGTGGGGTTTAACCAAATAATGACCTAGCGGGATGTAGGGTGGCTGCGCTCGGATCACAATTGGACACACGGAATGAGTCGCGCATCGGATCGCCTGCGTCAGATTTTCCAACGCCGCTACATCTTGGCGCTGGCGCTTCTGGCTGTGGCTGTCACGGTCACCTTTGCGGCATCGTTCCGCGTGGCGATGATCGAGACCAATCGCGCCCGCGCGGTTGTTCTCGTCACAGAGCAGCGCGCCCTGTCCCAACGCATCGGCTTTCTCGTCAAGGCGATGGATCGGACGGAAACGCCGGCGCGGATCGAACAATTGCGTGTCGAGCTGAAAACCACCATCGATCACATGCGGTCGGCGCACATGACGCTCACCGGACTGACCGAAGAGAGCAAGCGGCTGCACCGGTTCATCCAGCCCCTCGAAGGGATTTACCAGAACGGCTATTCGCGGTTTGACGGGCAGGTCACCTATTTTCTCGAGAACGCCGAAACGGTAGCTGCGCTTGATCCGTATTCGAAGGAATGGACGGCTGCTGCGACCTTGCGCAGTGATATCGTTGACGCGGCGACCAATTCGATGATGCAGACGCACGGTCTGATGGTGCGGATCCTTGAGGCCGAAGCGTCGCGCGACAACATTTTGTCCAAGGTCACGGACCTCGTTCTCTGGCTGTGCGCGCTGGGCATGCTGGGTGTCATTACGCTTGTCATCTTCAGGCCGATGGGCCGGGAAATCGCTCGTGCCTTTGAAGAAGTGGAAGGCGCCAAGATCAGCGCCAAGGAGGCGCGGGACGAGGCAGAAGCCGCCATTGAGGCCAAAGGCCATTTCTTGGAAGCCGCCTCCCACGAATTGCGGACACCGCTGAACGCCATTCTCGGCATGGCGAATGTCATCAAGGATCAGAGCACGACGGCCGTTTCCGACGAAGTCTCGCAAATGTCCGCTGCCAGCGACCATCTTCTGTCGCTGCTCAATAACATTCTGGATACCCACCGCCTGAGCTCTGGCCAATTGGAGCTGCAGAAAGAGAATTTCGAGCTCATTGATTCCATCCGGCGCCCAGCGCGCGCGGCCAAGCTGCTGGCCCAGCAGAAGGGGCTGGCATTTGAAAGTGAAATGCATATCCCTCAGGATCTGAGCATCCTTGGCGATTCCGCCCGTCTTGAGCAGATCCTGATGAACCTGCTCGACAACGCAGTGAAGTACACGGACGAAGGTAAGGTCTCATTGTTGGCGGATGTCCAGGGCGGCAACACGTCCAAGGCAGAACTGAACGTGATGATCGCAGACACCGGCGCCGGCATTTCGCGCAAGCGGCAGGAAACGATCTTCCAGAAATTCTCGAACGAAGGCTCCATGTTGTCGCGCAATGGCGGCCTTGGCGTCGGTCTCGCCCTTGCCAAGGAACTGGTCGAGATGATGGGGGGCACGGTCGATCTCGATTCCACGCTGGGTGAGGGGACGAAGTTCTTCATCAACGTACCGCTGACCGTCGCCAATCCCACGGCCCTCAATGACGAGGAAGTTGCTTCAATCAATATTCCGCTTGAAGAGCCGCTTACCATGCGGGCTCGCAGGACCAGCTTTGACGTGCTGATCGTCGACGACAACATGGCCAACCGGATGGTGGCCGAGGCACTGACCAAGCCGCTTGGCGGCATTGCCACCATGGCGGTCAACGGCAAACAGGCTGTTGAGAAAGCCGCGAGCCAGCGTTTCGATGTGATTTTCATGGATATCTCGATGCCTGTCATGGACGGGATCGAAGCGACGACGGAAATCCGTAAGGGCACGGGACGCAGCCGTTCTACCCCGATCATTGCCCTCACGGCGCATGTGGCGCCCGGCGATTTTGGCAGCCTCAAGGAAGCGGGTTTCCAGGATGTCATCACCAAGCCGGTGCGCAAGGAAGTGCTGGTGAAATGCCTCGAGCGGTGGCTGGTCGACGATACCAAAGCCCAGCAGAAGGTGGCGTGATGAAAAAGATCAGCTCACTGTTCATGTCGATTGCGGGGCTCGTCAGCGTGGCGAGCGCGGACGAAGCGGGTCCGTTGCAGATTGCCGGCGCGCCGACGGTCGCGCCCTATGCGGCCGCCGTCGCAGACATGGTTGATGGCCAGAGCGATATCTTCATCCACCGGACGAATTCTCATCACGGCATGACGGCCCTGTGCGCCAAGGGATCTTCGATCCAGATCGCAGCCACGAACCGCCCGATGCTGGATCAGGAACGATCCCAATGTGCGGGGGAAGGGGTCGAGCAGCTTGTAGAAATCGAGCTTGGGTATGACGGCATTGTCTTCGCGCAATCCAGCAAATCCAAACACATCAGCCTGACCGCCCGGGACATCTACCTCGCCGTGGCGCGACAGACGCCACGCACCAATAGCGACTGCGTCCTGGTGCCGAACCGGCGCAAGACATGGAAGGATGTACGCTCCGACTTGCCCAAGCGGGACATTCTGGTCTTTGGACCACCCAATTCGACGGGCAGCTGGAATGCCCTGATGGAACTTGTCCTGAAGGAAGGCGCGCGCAGTTTCCCCTGCCTTGCCGAGCTTGAAAGTCGGTCACCTTCCTACTTCACATCCGCCCTTGATCTTCGCCGGGACGGCATGTGGGTCGACGGAGGCGAGAATGATTTCGCGGTGGCCCATACGCTTCGCTATGTCCGCGATGCGATCGGCATCTTTGGCTTTGCGCACCTGAGCGGCACCTCAGGGGTTGAGCCCATCTCATTCAACGGCGTCGAGCCATCCGTTCGTACACTGAACAGCCACGACTATAGCGTAACGCAAACGCTGTATCTCTATGTCCGTGCCGATCGCCTGGCGCAAAATGAAAATCTCGAGGAGATCATCGCAACCTTCTCGCGGTTTGATGCCATTGCGCCGCAGGGCCGGCTCGTTCGTCTTGGCCTCGTGCCCAGTCGCTTCAGTGGTCGCCGGACGATCATCTCCACTGCCAACGGCGAACGTCAGGTGATAGGTGCTCCCAAGCAGGAAACGATGGCTGCGCCTGTGCACTATGCTGAACCACGGAAGATCCCGTCCCCCTCGGTGAAACCTGAACCGGCCGCAAAACCTGTCCGCGTTGTCAAAGCACCGCCGGCCGCATCGCCCCCCAAACCGGTGGCGAAAACAGCCCAGATCAAGCCTGCGGACCCCGCACCGAAGGCAAAACCGATTGCCCCGTTTCCATCAAAGCCTGCGACACCGCCAATAAGCGCTGCTGCAGCCGAGACGCTGCCTCGCGCCTCAACATCTACGGGTCACCCTTCAGCCCCTGAAACGCGCACCCGCGCCAAGCCTGAGTGTGAGCCGTCGGAGAATTGCGCTGAGCCGTCCCGCGACGGACCTGTGACCTCATCGATCTTCTAGTTTTCCACAAAGTTCGCCTTTAGCGGGGCGAGGGGCGGCCTCTTTCGGGACGTCGCTGGTCGAAAGCGGGACAAGGCGGCACACCCGCCGATCTACTGCCGCAACCCTGATGCGCCAAAGCTGTGCCATCCTGCATCCGACAGTCGTCGTTTGCCCCTTCTCACGGCAAACTGTCCCTATTTCACTCATCTCTCGGTTGCTGGCACATGCGTTGCTCATAGTGATGTGAAATCAAGAGTGTACGCGGCCACTTCACGCGGCTATGAATGACAGGATACGACATGGTGATAAGGGATCAGGCTGCGATGGGAATCAGGAACGCTGACCTACAGGACGATTTGCTCTGTGAAACGCGGCTGGCTCCGTTCGTTCGCTCGAAGGTGTTCACCAATCTCTTCGCCCATGGCATGGAACTCGTCGAAGAAACAGCCACTTATCTCGACAATGGCGGACGCAAGGCGGCCAAGAGTCTGAGCCGGGAAGCGGCCATGACCTATGCCGGCGTGTCCATGCGGCTGACCACACGACTGATGCAGATTGCCTCCTGGTTGCTCGTCCTGCGCGCGGTGCGCGACACGGAAATGACCGAAAAAGAGGCGCAGGAAGACAAATATCGGATTGGTCCGGCCGAGCGTTATGACCGCACCGTCAACGATATCGAGGTTCTGCCCGAGGAGTTGCGCGATCTGATCGAACAGACCGATACGCTTTATGCGCGGATCAGCCGTCTCGATCGTGACCTGTTCACCAATGCGTCGCCGCTATCAACCGAAGGCGACGCCAAGGGCCGCATGCAGGCGCTGATGCGGGCCTTTCCCTCTGAGTAAGGATTATTCTGCTGCGTCCCGCAGGCTGGCGGGGCGTTGGTCATCGAATTGACGGCCGGGACCCGTTCCCGGCCGTTTTTCTTTATAGATCGCTTTGCCTTTGTGAAGGATGCCCTTCATCCGCCCGCCGATCTCTGTTGGCGCGGCCAGCAGAACAGGGGTCAGGATGAGCGTGAGCAGGGTGGCAAACGCCAGGCCATAGACGATCGCTGAGGATAACAGGACCCACCAGTCCGACGTGGCGTTGCCGATGCCGACGGTGGCACGCTTGAAGTCGATATTGATCTCGAAAACCATGGGCAGCAGGCCGATGATTGTGGTGATGGTCGTCAGAAGCACGGGCCGCAGGCGCTGGGCTGCCGTGCGGATCGATGCCTCGTGCACGCCGAGCCCCGCCTGGCGCAGGGAATGATAAGTGTCGATCAGAACGATATTGTTGTTCACGACGATACCCGCGAGGGCGACGATACCGACGCCTGTCATGATCTGCGACACATATTGTCCTGACAGCGCGACCCCCAGAAGAACACCGTAGACGGATAGAACCACAGCTGAAAGCGTCAATGCCGCGTGATAGAAGCTGTTGAACTGGAGAAGCAGGATCAGGCCGATCATGGCCATGGCGGCGACCATTGCGCCCTGAAACCAGGCGCCGGTCTCAGCCGTCTTTTCCGCCGCGCCGCGCAGGCGCCACTGCACCGACTGTCCGAACTCTTCACTCAGCGCCCCGCTGTCCAGCCAGTCTGCCATTGCCGCGGTGGCCTGATCCTGGCTGACCGGATGGCCGGGCACGGTCCGGTTGGCATTGCCCTGGATCTCCAGCAGGCGCGAGCTGTCGCGCCGATCAAGACGGTTGAGCTGCCGTGCCGGAACACGTTTGACGAAGTTGGAAAGCGGCACATTGCCAAGGGGTGTTGCAATCTCGATCTGTTCAAGCTGCCCCAATGTCTGGTCGTCTTCGGGATAACGGAGACGGATATCAAGTTCCTCCTCCGTGTCATCGGGACGATAGGTGTCGACGATCAAACCGTCCGTCGCCAGCTGAATGGCAGCGCCGACATCCGCGATACTCAAGCCATAACGGCCAGCCTCTGACCGGTCGACATCGAGCACCCATTCAATGCCGGGCAGGGGCTGATTGTCTTCAATATCGATGAAGGTCGGGATGACCTGTCCGTCGACGGAGGTTGTGCTTTCTTCCATGAAGCGGCGCACGCGCGCCGCGGCGGCGCGGGCATGATCGTAATTGTCGGCGCGCAGCTCGATCTGCACATCCTTGCCGACCATCGGTCCCTGTTCGGGTTGGCGAACCTCGACGATGACGCCGGGGATGCCTTGCGTCATCGAGCGAATTTCTTCGACCACTTCGAGACTATGGTCCCGGTCGGCATAGGGGATGAGATCAATATCAACCTGGGCAATGGCCTCGATCGGCGCGTCACGGCCCCTTGCGACCTCCGGGCCGGTATGGACGTAGACGAATTCGACGGCCGGATGGGTCATCACCCGGCGTTCAACTTCCTGCGCGACCTCAAGCGTTTCGCCCGAGGAGATATTGCCGCGGCCATGGATGTAGACGTTGATCTGTTCATTATCGACCCGCAGGAACTGCTCCACAGGCACGTTGGACAGCGCAAAGAATTTGCCGATCATCATGACACCAATCACGGTCAGGCCGATCATCAGGACGGGCTTCTTCACGAGCGATGCCACCATGCGTGCATAACTGCCGGTGAAGCCAGGAAGGGTCGTGGGATCAATGTTATCGAGGTCGACCCGCTCGCGGCCCTCGACCTGCCCCTTCAGGTGGAAGCGCCGTTTCATGCCGTCGGGGATGCCAAAGCTGGCACCGATCACGGGCAAGAAAATGAGCGCTACGGCGAGTGACGATGACAGCACCAGGATGAGTGTGATGGGGATCCAGCGCATGAAATAGCCTTCGATCGCATCCCAGAACAGGAAGGGCACAAAGGCGGCGAGGGTCGTCGCTGTGGAAGCGACGATCGGCCAGAACATACGCTTCGAGGCTTCCAGAAACGCATCGCGCCGATCTGCGCCCTCCGCCATGCGCCTGTCGGCCAACTCAACAATGACAATGGCACCATCGACCAGCATCCCCACCGACAGGACGAGGGAGAACATCACCAGATTGTTCAGGGTAAAGCCGAAAAAGCCGATGAAGGCGAAGCCGATCAGGAATGATGCGGGAATGGCGATACCGACGAGCAGGGCTGATCGTAAACCCAATGCCGCCACGACGACGATCATAACGAGGATGATGGCGAGCGCGATCGACGCGGTCAGGCTCGAAAAGATCGAATCCACAAGAATTGAGGTGTCGCCCATGAAGGACACCGTCATGGTGCTTGGCCACTCTGCGGCTGTCTGCAGGGAGAGCGTCTTCACCGCCTCTGTCAGATCAAGGAGGTTGATGTCGGACCGCTTGGTGACATCGAGCGCAATGGCGGTGTTGCCGTTGAAGCGGGCATAGCCGTCGGGATCGTCGAAAGTTCGGCGGATCTCGGCAATGTCGCCCAGGGTCACGATATCGTTGGCGTCTGCCCGAACCGGCACTGCACGCAGGTCATCGAGCGATTCAAGCAGTCCGGGCAGTTTAACCGCGTAGCTGCCGTCCTCAAAACGTAGATTGCCGCCCGTCACCAGCGTGTTGTTGTTCCGGATCGCGCCACTGACCTCAAGGGGGGTCAGGCCGTACAACGCCATGGCTTCAGGCGAGATGACAATATTGACGACTTCTTCGCGGTCGCCGACCAGTTCCACATCCATGACGCCGGGAACCGCCATCAGCCTGTCCTGCAGGGCCTTCGCAGCCTCAAGCAGGGCGCGTTCGGGCGCTTCGCCGCTGACGATCACCTTGATGACCGGGAACATGGTCTGGGCATTGATCTCGCGAACCTGAGGTTCCATCGCTGCGGCCGGGAATTCAGACTTTGCGCGGCTCACCGCCTCGCGCACGTTAATCACCACCTGATCCATGTCGAGCCCCGGCTCGAATTCGAGCATGAACTGGGCGACACTGTCGAACGCTGCGGCGTCCATCTGGACCAGCCCCTCAAGGTTCTGCAGCTCGGTTTCTGTCGGGCGGATCAGCAGGCGTTCTGCGTCTTCTGGCGCCACACCGGGTAGGGGCAGGATCACGCTGACAAAGGGCAGGGGGATATCCGGATCCGCCTCGCGAGGGGCCGTCAGATACGTGCTGACACCGAGATATCCAAGCACCACGAGGAGCAGGAGCGCGACCTTGCTGCGATCAAACGCGGCGTCGACGATGCTGCTGATCCCTGCCATGCCTACTGCATTGATCCGTTGCGGGCGGTCGTAAAGGCGACCTCGTTGCCCTGTTGGACATAGTCCTGGCCGCGCACAACCACGAGCGCCTGCCCGTCTAGGCCAGTCACATAGGCACCGTCATCCACCTCGCCCGAGAGGCTGACGGGCATAAAGCGCACCGTGCCGTGATCGGTCGATGTCGGCTCGATGATCCTTACGCCGAGCGCCCCTGAATCATTGAAAACAAGGGCGTTGCGCGGGACCAGGGCCGCCTGTCCCTGACCCGTCGTGATCGCCGCTTCGGCCGCGAGACCGGCAGGGATGTCCTCGTCATTGACCGCGGTTAACTCTACCCGAAAGGCGCGGGTCCGGTCATCGGCTACGTTGGCGACATAGCTGACGGTGGCGGCAAACTGGCGGCTATCCGACAGCGTGACTTGTGCCCTGTCGCCAGGATTGAGGGTCGCCGCTTCATCTGCACCGACGCCGCCGGCGACGATGATATTGCTCAGATCAGCAACGATGGCGCAGGGTGCTCCCGCGGCCAGAACGTCTCCGGGCTCGACCAGCGTTTCCGACAATACCCCGTCAAACGGGGCGGCCACGTCAGTGTTTGCAAGATCAAGACGGGCCCGGCTCAACCGGGCCGCGGCACCGTCACGCTGGGCCCGCGCCGATTTCAGGGCGGCGTCGGATGCAAAGCCTTCTTCATGAAGTCGGCTGGCGGCATCAAAATCGGTCTGGGCCTTTGTATAGGCGGCGCGCGCCTCTTCAAGGACGGCGCGGCGGCTGTCGACATCCAACCGGCAGATGATGTCGCCTTCCTTCACCATGGTGCCCTCACTGATGGGCATGGCGGCAACCTGACCTGGCGTCTGGGCGCGGACAGTGACCCGGCGGCCCGCTTCGGTGCGGCCACGCAAGCTGATCACATCCTGATGTTCAGTCGGTGCAATGTCCTGAACGAGCACGACAAACTCTTCTCGCGCTTCGCTCGCACTTGCTGCAGGCGCGTCGTCGTTTCCCGCCATGATCGTCCCGATGGCGAAATAGGCAATTACTGCAGCAAGGATGATGAGAGCCGTTACGACTGACGGCGGCAGGCCCAAAAACCTTCGTGACGCGTCAGTGTCCTGATCTGAATGTCCCGTGGCCAAGTTCGCGTCCCTTTTGGCGGTGCTCGTACAGCGCCGCCTTAGCACCATAAGGTGAGAGGAACATTAGGACGATAAACGTTTTTGCCAGGGCCAAACGGTCGCAGGGCTTACTCAGGCTCTGTCTTTTTGACAGCTGGCAACCAGACCTGTCCCTTGCAGATGGGCCCCATACATCCCTTCACTTCCAGCGTCCCGTCATCGAGACGTTTCAGCTTCGCGCGATAGGTTCGTCCATCTTCAGGATTATAGATGTCGCCGTTGGTCCAGCCTTTGTCGTGAGGCTCGAAATCCTCAAGGAGAACCATACCGAGAATGGAGCGGTCGCGGAGGTCCGGATCACGGTTTTGGGTGTCCAATGTCTCGCCGGTCTGATCATCAATCATCCAGATGACCCGGCCGCAGGGAGTCTCATCGCCGCAATCGTAGATTTCGATGACGCTATCGCGGCGCGGGGTGAACCAGTTTCCGAAAACGTCGGCCTCTGACCCCGGTTCTGTCACCATGGTGACCGCCATGACGCCTGCGATAAATTCCAACATTTCCGGCCCTTCTCACCTGATCTGCCCATTGCTGTCGGTGAGTAAAGAATAGACCGGGCGACAGGGCAATGTCTGGTTGCCCTGTCTTTATTATTGTTCAGTTACCTTGAACTGCCTGATCCGCGTCAGCCGATCGCGCCGAAATGGTTGGCGATACCAACACTGATCCGGTGGATCAGACGCTGCAGTTCTTCAAGTTCTGCGATCGTCCGGTCCGCAACTGTGCTGCGGCGGGCCGATGGATCAGGATAGTCTGCTTTTTCATTCAGCACGAGGCGGGTGAAATCTGTCCCTTCACTGAACGCTTCGCGCATAATGCTGACCGCGTGATCAATATTCAGGGAGAAGACCGCTTCCATCACGGTTTCGCGCGAGAATGATCCGCCCGGTGTGAAGGAGGGCAGGTCGGCTGCCATAATGAACAGCCGCTGAATGAGAGCGATCCGTACGGCGTGTAGCAGGTCGAGATAAGGATCCGTGTGACCCGACGTGTCGCTGGCATCGAAATCCATGTCGTTGAGCGCGCGGGACAGGGCAATGGAATCAGACCGCAGGCGCGCCGCGAGCTGCAGACCCGCAAAGTACCGTCCGTCTTCTGACAGTTGGGATGCCAGTGTTGCGCAGGCATCTTCGATCTGCGGCTCTTCGCCGGAAATCGGCCGTGTCGCCCAGAAGGACCCGTCATACAGCTTCATGTACGCAATCAGGGTCTTCATGTCCGAGCCCATCCGTGCCCGGTCGACCATGCGCATCAGCCGGTCAAACCGGTCTGAGCGCTGGCGGAGGATGCGGAAGGCATCGGGTTCGACCGCGATGGCACTGCCGACGCCGCCAAGGATGTTCGCAAGGAAACCCATCTGCTGCAGAATCGCATTGTGCGGAATCGCGCGGATACGGCGCAGGCTCGTTTCCTCGTCCGCCTTGCTCTCGAACTGGCGCTTGGATTTGCGCGAACCCGTCTGGGGCAGGAGGGATAGACCCATCGCGTTGAGCGCGATGTTGTAGGCGGGATCACGGAACAGATTTTCCTGGCGCCGTTTGACCGCGTTGAAGAAGTCTAGGCTGGCGCTGGTTTCCCGATAGAACGGGTCTTCTTTCTGGGCGAGGTCTTGGGCAACCAGATCCGCCGTCAGAATACCGGTCATTGTACGTCGTGCCAGCTCAGGCGTGGTGAACCAGACATAGCCGTCGCCGCCCTGGAAGCTCTGTTCATGGCGGAGGAAAATCTTGCGGTTCTGGAACTGGCTGCGGGCCCAGGGGGACAGCGCATAAAGGCACCGGTCGACAATGCCGCCCGGGTGTCCGCCGCGGCCCATGCTCTCGCCGTGGGTGTCGTACACGATGGCTTCAAGGTGGCCCAGATCGTGCCGTCCCATTTCATCCGCAAGCTGACCTTGCAGGCGTTCAATGGCAAGCCCCGCGGGCACCTGTCCCATGAAACGCCCGGCGTCAGAGAAACCGGTCTCGATGGCGACCCGGCCGCGACGTTCCACATGGGAGCGATAGGCGCGCTGGCGGAACAGGACGTCAAGAATGCGGCGACCGCGATCAAGGCTCAGCGCCGTTTCAAACAGCGGGCAGACATCGACCTTGTGATCGACGCCAAAAATCTTCGCTTCATAGATGGCGGCAAGGACAGTTACCGGATTTTCGCACTCTGCGATCAGTAGACGGATTGGACTGTCGGCATCGATATGCTTCAGGATCTGCGCCATGGCGATGAACAGCCGGGCAGCTGAAGCCCGTTCGGTCGCCAGCGCCCCGAAATTTACTTTCTTCGGTTGCGCTTCGGCAATGATGTCCGAAATGTCCTCAAGTGCCCCGCGGCCGAAGAGGTCGTCTTCGGAGGTGAGGTTCAAAATCCCTTTTGCCGTGTGACGGATCTGCGCCGCGTTCAGGCGGAAATGGATATCTCCCATGCCCAGGGCAAAACACTGCATTTCTGCGCGCAGAGCGGCGATCTCGATCGCCTTGTCATCAGCCGCCTCGGCAATTTTTGTCAGATCACTGATGATCTTCTTGAGGCTGACAACGTTGCTCTCGTCGCTCGTCAGTGTGTTGGCGGCATGGGTCAACTTGTCGGCGTCGGTGAGGTCACCGGCGAACGCCTCCACATGGGCTTCTGCCCGCGCGTGAGCCTTCCCAACGACCTCGGTGATCGCAGCGACAGGCTCACCGATCGCTTCGAGACGTGTCATGTATAGCGCCAGGCGCCGCTCTTTTTCATGCAGGCGATGGCGGATGACCGACGCCCAGCCGATATCGTTCCGGCCATCCATGTCATAGCCGACCCATGTGCCCAGCCCGACGGGCTGTGGGTCAAGCGTCAGCCACTGGTCCGGATATTTCTTTTTCGCATAGGCCAGAATGACCTTGTTCAACTCATGCAGTGTATTGGCCGCATGGACGAGCGCCTGTTCGGCTTGTTCATGTTCCAGATCGAGCGTGATCGGGCGATCGGGCAGACCGGCGGGATTGGCGGGCACGGTCCCGTCGTCGGCACAATGGGCCAGCTGATCACGGGACTTTCGTGACAGAAGGAAGGTCGGATGTCCTGTGAACACCAGCGTTTCCCGCCGACGGGTCCAGTAGGTCTTGAAGCTTTTGAAATCAGGCAGCTTGTCGGACAGGCGCTCAACGACTGTCTCCAGGGTAAACGGCTTGCCCGTGCCATCATCTGTTCCAAGATAGCTGTCGACATGCTGGGCCCGGCGGGCAAACGCCTCCTTGTCCAGATGGTCGATCAGACCCTCCAGCTCACTGATTTCCAGGTGATCGGCTCGTCCTGCTGCCTGAAGCCGTTTTGAGAGCTCATGGGACAGGCGGCGGACAGGATTGTGCAGCGGGTCCTGCTTGATCCCCAACCGTAACTCTTCGAGGCGGGCGATCAGGGATTGGGCCAGATGGGAAGGTGTATCAGACATGCATATTTCCTGTCGCGCATATTGGCGCGGGCTCGCTTAACAACAGGCCGTTTTAGACGGTTTTGTCGCGTCGCAGTCAACCTTGAAGCGCTGTATTGTTGCGCGGCACAGGCCCGTATTGGGGGATTGTGTCAATTGCGATCAGGATGAGACCCGACGCACCGAAGGTGGCCGCGGATCGTCAAAGACCCGTCCTCGCGATATGGAGTGAGCGACGAACCTGTCCACACTTGTAACCGCATGAAAATCGATGGTCACAAGGCTCAGCGGTATCCACTTTTTGGGGATTGGCGGCGCGGACGTGGTTAGCCCGCGTCGCGATAGGCGGTTTCACCGTTTGGACGGTCGTTGCTGACATCGGCAGGCAGGAGCTGGTCAGCCAGCGCGCGAATGCGCAAGGTGGCTGTCTCCGCCAGCGAGAGTGCCAGAGCGTCGAAGAGCACGACGGGGGACCAGTCGCTCAAGCCTGTCTGATCGGCACTGCATCGGCCAATGTCGATCTGCCGGACGGGCAGATCAGCGCCGCCCATCCAGATTTTCAGTTCAGCAATCGTCTCGGGCGGCACGGTGAGGCCGGTGACAACCACCTGGCTTTCCTGGTTCTCGAAGAGGTCGATCACCTCACGCGGATCAGCCGCGACGATCGGCACAAAGTCCCACGCCGTCAGCTGCGCCGCAATCTGGCGGGCACCGGCCGCAGTGCCGTCAATAACGATGATCGCAATATCCGGCAGCGGTGCATTGAGGAGAGTATCACTATTGCCCGTCAGGGATGACAGGGCAGCGGTCTGCATCGCCATCTGCTCATCGGCGAGGCGTGCCATTTCCTGCAGACGGGCCTCTTCTTCTTTGCGGGCGGCCACAGCCTGACGGCTCTCCGTGATATCGGTCGACCACAGACGATAGCCGATCAACTGATCTTCAAGATCATAAAGCGGGATGCCGGTCGTCATGGCGGCGACAACGTCACCTGCCTGGTTGCGAGCAACAGTTTCGACATCAAGAAAGGGCAGGCCATTGGCGATGGCATGTCGAATGGTGGCCACCCCTTCGGCGGACTCATCGAAGCTAATGTCGATCAGACGCTCGAGGTGCCTCCCCACCAGCATTCGCCTTGGCAGACCGGTCAATTTGACGAAGCCGTCGGAGGCGAGAGTGATCAGACCCTGCAGCGTCATTTCCGCAAAATTGGGCTGCGCCACCGACAGAAGGTGTTCGAGCGCCCGCCGCTCAGCTTCCACCTGGGCCCGCGCCACCATGCTGCGGGTGAAATGAGAGGTGACCAGGCGATTGATCGTGACCACCATCAGACAGATCAGGAGGCCCACAAGCGACAAGACGCCAGCGAGCGCGATATTGCTGCTCTCCGCGGTACCAACGAGGAAGAAAACCGGCGGCGCAAAGAGGACACCGACATTGCGGCAGGCGTGACTTTGCTGGCTGTAAAAGCAGAGGGCCGAGATCATTCCCATCACGACGAGCAGCACCGTGACGATCATCATGACGTCCTGCGGCACCCCGGCCATCAGGCTGGTAAAACACAGGGCGGCGAGAGCAGCGATAAGGAGGGAGGACACCCGAAGAAATTCGATGTGATTTTCAATGGCGGTCAGGCTGAGCCGGTGCGGGTCCGTCCGGTACCATTTGCGCGCACGGATCGCGGCGAAGGCGACGAGCCCGAGCGGCATGGCGAGGGTCAGGTATAGACCGTTCTGCAGGCACAGGCCGGCAGCGATCGTTCCGATCAGCGCCAGCTGCGCAAAGAAGAGCGGCCAGATCATCGTGAATTCACGCACGATGCGACGCTGTCGATCGCGATCAGCCTTGGTCAGCAGACGGGGCGAGCGGGCGGTCAATGGGCCATGTCTCCAATAGCCGAACGGGCGGGCGCACCGATCGGACGAACAGGCCATGCTTACGGTTAAAGGGTGAAGATCCGCTTGCCCAAACGTAAAAGGGCCAGCCCGAAGGCTGGCCCTATAAGTTGCGAAGATTCCGCGATTACCAGATCTGCACGCGCTCTTCTGGTGGCAGGTAAAGGTCGTCATCCGGCGAGACGTCAAATGCGTCGTACCAGGGATCCATGTTCCGGACGATGCCGTTGGTCCGGTATTCGGACGGCGAGTGGGAATCTGTGACGAGGCGACGTTTCAACTCGTCCTCGCGGTACAGACGCTTCCACACCTGCGCCCAGGCCATGAAGAACCGCTGATCGCCCGTATAGCCGTCAATCACCGGCGCTTCTTCGCCGTTGAGGGACAGTTTGTACGCTTCGTAGGCCATGCGCAGCCCGCCAAGGTCACCAATATTCTCGCCCATGGTCAGTTCAGGGCGAACGAAATGGCCCTCGACCGGTGAGTAAGTGGCATATTGTGCACCCAGCTGGTCGGCCAGTTTCTGGAAGCTGTCGGCGTCCGCTTTCTGCCACCAGTCCCGCTGCATGCCTGTGCCGTCTGCCTTGCGGCCCTGATCGTCAAAGCCATGACCGATCTCGTGACCAATGACGGCACCGATACCGCCGTAATTGACGGCAGGATCTGCGTTCGGGTCGAAGAATGGCGCCTGCAGGATCGCCGCCGGGAACACGATTTCATTCCGGTTACGGGAATAATAGGCATTCACGGTCTGCGGTGTCATGAACCATTCGGTTTTGTCGATTGGCTGGCCGAGCTTGGCGATCATCTCTTCATAGTCGAAGGCGTCGGACCGCTTGTTGTTGCCATAGGCGTCACCTGCCTTGACCTCGAGAGCCGAATAGTCCGTCCACTGATCAGGATAGCCGATCTTGGTCGTGAACGCGGCAAGCTTCTTGCGCGCTTCTTCCTTCGTCGCGTCGGTCATCCACTCATTCGTCTCAAGACGTTTGAGGAAGGCAATCTTCAGATTGTCGACCAGCTTCTCCATTTCCACCTTGGATTCAGGCGGAAAATATTTGTCGACATAGACATGACCGACGGCCTCGCCGAGGGCGCCGTTAACGGCCGAGACGCCGCGCTTCCAGCGTTCGCGCTGAACCGGCGTGCCCGACAGTGCCTTGCCGTAGAAGTCAAAAGACGCCTGATCGACCTCATCGGGCAGCACCGACGCGTTCGAGCGAAGGGCGTGCACCTTCAGGTAATTGCGCCAGGTCTCAACCTCGGTATCGGCAAAGATGGAAGCCAGATTCTGGATCGCGTCATTCTCGCGAACGACGAACTCTGACTGGCCACCAAGCTTGAGCTCTTCGAGCATGTCCGCCCATGGCAGTTGCGGCGCGTAGTCGGAAAGCTCATCAAGCGTGTACAGATTGTAAGTCAGATCCGCATTGCGGCGCTTGGCTGGCTCCCAGTGCACTTCCGCCATGCGCTTCTCGAGGGCGAAGACCTCTTCGGCCTTCTCTGCGAACGCATCGACGCCCGCGATTTCCAGCATGCGCGACAGGAAGTCCATATAGGCTTCACGCTTGTCGGCAAATTCCGGGGCGAGATAGAAGTCCCGGTTGGGCATGCCCAGGCCGGACTGAGAAATATAAACCGTATACTGATCAGGGTTCTTGTTGTCGACGTCCACATACGCACGGAACGGACCGGCAGCGTCAAGATCGGGACGCGCCATCACATGGG
Source organism: Parvularcula sp. LCG005 (assembly GCF_032930845.1). Classification (GTDB taxonomy): domain Bacteria; phylum Pseudomonadota; class Alphaproteobacteria; order Caulobacterales; family Parvularculaceae; genus Parvularcula. Next base: position 428,379 of record NZ_CP136758.1, read on the forward strand.
CGACATCGTCGAGGGTCTGAAGCCCGTCATAAGTGTCGAGCTCAGCCTGGATCGGTTCGAGACCCTTGGCGTTGATCGTGTCGGTGTCGAGGAAGGCGTTGTAATAGTCGCCAATCTTTTGCTCGATCGACCCGTCCGGTGCATCGGCTTCGGCCGCTTCGCCGATAATGGCTTTGACCCGCTCTTCGGACCGTTCGAACAGGACCGTGAAGGCGCCGTAGTTCGAAAACTCGTCGGGCATCTCGAAGGTGTCGAGCCATTTGCCGTTCACGTAGCGAAAGAAATCGTCGCCCGGATCGACCGTGGTATTCATGTCATCCAGCTCGATGCCGAATGTGCCCAGCTCAGGCGACGTGTTCTGCGCGGTTTCGACCTGCGTTTCTGCAACGTCTGCTGGCGACGTGTCGGCGTCGGTGCCGCCCTGGCAGGCAGCAAGAAGAGCAATTGTCGCCGTTGAAAGAAATTTTTTGACCATGATACCTCAACTCGTTATCGGCTGTCGCGAAATGGTACGTCAGGCCCAAGGACCCATCCATGGTGTCCTTTTAACGGTCTCATCTGAAATCACCATGGCCCAATGTTGGTCAAATAGGTTGCTCCAGGCTCTGGGATAGGGGATATGGCCGCCATGGCTGGTAGTGAAAAGAATTCGATGGAAAACGGGCGTCTTCGCCTCGCGGTACAGAAGAGCGGTCGTCTCTCTGACGACACATTCGAACTCTTGCGCCAGTGTGGGCTCAAGGTGTCGCAAAGCCGGACCCGCCTCTATGCCCGGATCGAAGAGCTGCCGATCGACCTTTTGCTGGTCCGTGACGACGATATCCCTGAACTCGTGTCCAATGGCGCCAGTGATCTTGGGATTGTTGGCGGTAACGTCTTTGAGGAAGAGCGGTTGAGCCGCGAAGTGCCGCTTGATGCTGAAATCGTCATGCCGCTTGGCTTTTCAAAGTGCCGGCTGTGCATCGCGATGCCGAAGTCCAAGGCCTATGCCCAGGCATCTGACCTTGCCGGCAAGCGCATTGCCACATCCTATCCGGCGATCACCCAGGCCTGGCTGCACGAGAATGGCGTGACGGATGCCAAGACGGTGAACATGAGCGGCGCGCACGAGATTGCGCCGCGCCTTGGTGTTGCTGAAGCCATCTGTGACATCGTGTCGACCGGAGCGACGCTCGAATCCAATGGGCTCGGCGTCGCCGAAACGGTTTATTTCTCTGAGGCGTTGCTGATTGGCCCCACTGCCAAATTGTCGCCGCAAAAAAAGGCGACGCTGGATGCCTTGACCGGGCGGTTACAGGGCGTTCTTCGATCCAGAAACGCGAAATACGTGATGATGAATGCACCGCGCGATGCCGTGGATGCCATCAGCGCGGTATTGCCGGGGGCGGATTCGCCCACGGTGCTTGAACTCGCCGGGCAGACGGGAAAGGTCGCCATTCATGCGGTGTGTTCAGAGGATGTGTTGTGGGATCACCTCGCCGAACTCAAATCACTTGGTGCGAGTGCCATTCTGGTTCTCGACATCGATAAGATGCTGACCTGAACAGCACAAATCCGCCGGCATGGTAAGCCAGCGGTAAACCAAAGCACTCTGTTTTGACAAAAAATGTGACGCGTCTCTTCGCGTGCAAGTCATTGTTTGTGGCTAAAGACTGTCAATTCTAGGGCAATTCCATTGTATGCGGTCCGTCACGCGTGTTTCATCGGCGGAAGAAAGGTCCTCAGGATGAACGTCAGGTACCATCTTGTCGCGGTTTCTACAGTTCTTTCAGCTCTTTTCGGGGTCACCGGCGCAGCCAGTGCCGCGGACGAGCTGCAGATCACTCAAGGGGGCTATGCCGAGGTTGCGATTCCTCGGTTGGCGCGGGGCATCACCATTCGTCTGGAGGACATCGTCGATACATCGGGGCCCGACGCGACGTTCCGTGTGCAAATTTATGAAGGCAAGGTCCAGACCGGCTACCGCCGCGTCACCCTGTCGGAAACTGACGGCTATGTGACGCTCTACAACCAGCGTGCCTTTGACCGGGTTCGCATTGTGGATGATGAGGGAACGGTTTCAGCCCGTCTCACGGGGCTCAGCTTGTGCTGGAGCAAGCCGATCAATTTTGACTATTGCGAACATGCCCGCTGGAATTCCATGCCGGCCCGTTTCGAAATCGGCACGAAAACCCAGTATATCTATGCTGGCGGCTACGATGCCTCGAAATATGGCGGCGAAACTGCAGGGTATACGGAGTTCCTGAAAGGTATCGCGCCTGAAGTCGAGGCTGTTGAAGTCGCTGAGGAGCAGCAGGCGCCAACGAGCGGTCGGGGCGAACTGCCAATGACAATGCCGTCGCAGGAAGTCGAGGTGCCAGTCGTGGAAGCGTCCACTGCGGGACGGGGGCCAGGAACACCGATCACGCGTATGGATCATGTCGCCGTTCAGGCGGGTGTGGTCCTGCCAGGCGGATACACGGCGACTGATCCGTGGATTGACCATTTCAAGATTTCCAAGAACTGGACATTCAACAACGGCAATCAGGTGCTCCTGAAAGCGTCTGAGATTGAAATGAACGAGAACGGCATGCCGGTTCAGACCGCCGATATGCGCTATGACTGGAACCATTTCCTGGTCGCCGGCTATCTGTGGGATGGCCTGCGGATCAGTGGTTCGGACGATGCCAAGGGCACATGGCGGATGTGGACAGATGGGTCATCTGAACTCCATCCGTGGAACAATAATATCGAGTTCATCAAAAAGACGCCTTACTTGCTCGAATTCAGGTGCGTTGAGCGCTGTGTGCTGATGTTCCGCGTCAGCAATGTCAAGGACGGTGCCACGCCGCCTCACTTGGTTCAGCTGACCGATGCCGATGGTCGTGCGGTCAATGATATCCGTGACCTGGAAAACGGCCTCCTGACGCGTGAGCGGTGGCGCCGGGCCATGTATGGTTATGAAGAGCTGCGCTGGCTGTCGGAAAGCGGGGCGAATTCCCCGGGTATGCCGATCATCCGCTATGACCGCTTCGCCAAGATGCCGAACGCTTCATGGAACTCGAGCGGCAATGTTGTGCCTAACCGGTTGGATGAAAAGCAGGTGGCCAGCGAGCCCCAGGCTAATATCCGGACCGGAATGGGATCCAAATATACGTCTTCGCCTGTTGAAGCACGACTGCGCGCTGCATGGGAGATCGGTGCCGTCTATCACCATAACCTGCCGCCACAGTTCACCAACAGCAAGGAAGACATCGCGCCAGAGGTGTTCGGTCAGTGGGCCGTCGATCTGTGGAATGATCCAAGCTATACCGAAGCCGAGCGCCGGTCGGTTCTGAACGACTATGAACTTCAGCATGTGGACGAATTTGGCGCGGACATCGTTCGCAACCAGAAATATGTCGTCAACAATCAGGTGAAAGTCGAAGTCGGGAACGAGACCTGGAACTACGCCTTCTCGTATAATATCGGCCTGCGCTACATGCAGCGACTGGCCGAGCACACCGCCAAGATGATGGGCCGTGAAGCGGACTGGAAAGGCTCGAAGCCGGAAAATATCCAGACCGGATATGAACTGACCAAGGCCATCGCGCGCCTGCGGTATAAATATCCTGACATCGAATGGCGCGGCGTCATGGCCGTCCATACGGGCAGTGCGTCGGATTACCGCTTCCACGGTAACCCACCGCCGGAAACCCCGAGCGGTCTGGTCAATCTCAGCCTGCACGGCATGATGGATGGATATAACCTCTTCTGGGAGGACGTGGCCAACCATCCTGAGCTTGCCGAGATGTATGCGGCCAAACCCGAGAAGCCAGGCGACTGGTTCGAAGTTCAGGGCACCACATACTATTCCGTGGAAAGCATGCTGGCCGATGGCAAAACGCATATCGCAGGTATTCCACCGACAGAACTGGCGGCACGGGTGGCTGATCGCTCACAATGGCCGGCTCTGCGCGCGGAAATCCTGGACTTCTTCATCAACAGCCCTGCCACGCCGGGTGAGGCTAGCGATCCGAAAGGCCGGACAGCCGCGACCGCAAGCCTGCCGCGCATCAAGCAGCTCTTTGTGGCTTTGGCGGAACATGCTGCCGTGTACGGCATGCAGGTGGGCTCATACGAAGGCGGCAACCATTCGAGCATCGGCACCTACTTCTACTACATGAAGGAGCGTCCGCCGGGGCTGATGGAGTTCTGGCGTGACTTCTCCGACAGCGTTGAGCTTGGCCTGATCCAGACGGCCGTGCACGATGCGGCGGTGGAAGCGGGCTGGATGCGTCTGGCGGACTTTGACCTCTTCAACGGTGCGACCAAGGAGTACATCTTCGCAACGCGGAAGTCGTTTGAGGACATTACCGGCCGCTATTGCGAATATGTCCGGTGGATGCCGCAAAACCCGACCAAACCGCGCGGTCTGGAAGATGCGGCTGACCTTGAAAAACCACAGGAGCGCTGTGGCGGCATGGTCGAGTACCTGAATGGGGCCAAGGCGAATAATTACTACGCAGGACAGAAAGTGCCGGACCTCTCCGCCTTCTCCCGCTGAGGACGAAAAACCTGATCCGATGACAATCAGAAGGGGGCGGCACCACGATGTGCCGTCCCCTTCCGCTATTGTGCAGCTGCAATATGATGACACTGGATCGAAAATTGCCTACCATGCTGCAATGCGGTATGATGTTAGAGGGAGATCCGGGTCATGAAAGTGATGATTTTCGAGCCCTTCCACGGGGGTCATTATACAAATTATCTGCAGGCGCTGGCCGAGTATGGTGCGGCCCACCCGCAGATGTCACGTGAGGACACTGTTCTGGTGATCAGTGAGGCCCATCGGACCTCGCCCGCCTATGACGAGCAGATCGCCCCCTATGAGGACAAGGTCACCATTGATGCGAGCGTGGCCAGTGTTCCTGTCTGTATCGGTATCGGCTCTGCTCTGACGCGGCCGCGGGTCATCAAGCCCTACATGCAGTCGATGAAGTCGATCTGGAACGATTTCTGGAGCGCACTTGAGCGTCATCAGCCCGATAAGGTCATCATTCCGTCCGCCGATCACCCTTCTCAGGCGGCCATCCTGTTTGCCTCCCGTGCGGAGAAAGAGAAGCTCCGGTCCATGCCCATCGAAGCCGTTTTCCATTACTCCTTTGCGGGCTGGGCCAAGAAAGCACAGGACCGCTTCAAGGATGTCTCTTATCGCTGGGTCTGGGACCAGGCGCCGTGGAGCCGGAAGTATTTCGTCAATCCCATGGTGACCGACTGGTTTGAAGGGCGCGGTGTCTCGTCCTATCAGCTGTGTCCTGATCCGAATTTCGATCTCATGCCCCTCAGCCGCGAGGAAGCGGCGGCTGAACTCGGACTTGATCCGTCCAAATCCTATATGGGGTTCATCGGTTCGATGCGCGATCACGCCGCCATTCCGTTCATGACCCATGGGATGCGCCAGGCCGATCTGCCTGACGACAAGGTTCTGCTGCTGGCCGGGCGGATTCACGAATCCCACTCAGGCATACTTGAAGGTGCTCAAGACCTGATCGATGCGGGCAAACTCGTCATCCGGGACCAATATCTGTCGACGAAGGAATTGAGCGCTGGCTATCTGGTGTCGGACATTGTCGCGCCAATCAACCGCAATCACATGAACCTTTCAGCGAATGTCGTCACCGCCATGCGCGCGGGCAAGCCGGTATTTGCCAGTACAGAAGGTTATGGAGCCTACATGATTGATCGGTTCGGCATCGGCCGGACGGTCTGCATTGACAGCTGGGACAAGGCCGGGGCGGCCTTTGAAGACGCCTTCCGCTTCGCAGAGACCTACACGCCGGATCCCCGGATGGATAAGGTCGCGGACTTCCACCGTACGGACAATTTCGCAGGTCAACTGATCCATGGGGACCGGCCCGGTGATGCGCTGCGTCCGATCATCGGCTGGACGGAAATCATCGGTCAAAGCGATCGGCGCATTGCGGCATAAAGCGGCTGTGCCGACCCGAGCTGTCAGGTGAAAAATCCTGAGAACAGCGCGTTGTAGACATAGGCGCCGATGAGACCGACCACGGCGCCGGCAGCAATGGCCAGGCCATAGGCCAGTTCCCGGCTGACGGACAGCACCTTCGCCGAATACAGGATCCAGTAAATATAGAAGAGCCGCAGGACGTCCTGCAGCGCGACGGCCCATAGTAGGCCGTACACACCCCACTGGTAGAAGGCCAAGGGTGCCCCGACAGCGATAGCGATCAGGCGCAGCACGTCATTGGTGAATTTGCTGCGCATCCGTTTCATGCTGATAAGATATTCCTCGCCGGGATAGACGAGGGCCGTCACCAGCGGCCGGAAGAACAGGATGGACAGGAACGCGCCGCCCTGCAGATAGCGATTATCAAACACCACTTCGACCAGCGCCGGGGACAGTGGTATCGCGGCCGCTGCGACGAAAGCGAAGACGAGGCGGATGCGGAGCATCGGGCCGTAATAGCTTTCGACCGTCGCGCCGGTTTCGCGGACGATCGACGACGTCTTGGCGAAGTAGATGCGGTTGAAATAGGACAGCATGAAGCGGTCAAGCGTCATCATGATCGTCAGGGTGAGGGCATAGATACCCGCCAGCTCCCCACTGAACAGCTTGACGACCATGAGTTTGTCGATCTGTGCCGCGGCCGCGAAGATGACCCCCGACGCCAGGATCCAGCCCGAGAAATTGAACACTTCCCCAGCGATCTTGTTATCCCAGCGCAGACGACGCCATGGATCGGGATAGCAGGCGTAGGAAATGACGAGGTTGAACGCGGTCATGAACACCATGCCGGCAATCAGCGCCCAGTGGGATCGCCACCAATAAGCCAGGACAACGACCACCAGCACGCGGAGGATCGTGGCGACCAGCTCCAGCGTTGAGTTCTTCCATTCCTTCTGCTGTCGGCGCGCAATCGGAATGCCGAACGATAAAAAGCCCCGAATGACCGGGCTCAGGGCCGCCACCTGCAAGGCTGGCCCGGCTAGGGGTTCGCCCATCCAGTCAGCGAGAGGATTGGCGAGCAGGAAGAAGATCGCCCCGAGAATGAACCCCCTGACCACCTGCATGGTGAACAGCGTGTCGAGGTATTTGGGATCAAGGCCATTCTCATGCCGAATGATGAAGGGGGTGAAGCCCATGTCGCTGAGCATTTCGCCGATGAACATGATCGACGTCACGAGCATCAAAATCCCGAACGCTTCCGGATAGAGCAGCCGCGCCAGGATGGCGTTGCTGCCGAACCGGATGAAGATCTGGGCAATGTGAGAACTGAACAGCACGCTGGTCGAGTTCACAAGGCGCCGTGCAGGGCCCAGATACGTCAAGGGTCGGGAGTTCATGTTTCTCATAAAGGCGCCAATCTGGCAAAATGGCGGCGCGAGGGGCGCACGCTTTGTATAACGGCAAACGGGCTCAGCAGCGATGCCGAGCCCGTCGTCTACTATGCGCCTTTTAAGTTAAGTACCAGTTCAACCTTTCGGCCCGGTCTCAGGCGTCGAGCCATTTCAGCATGCGTTTCAGCTGTTTGCGGTGCGCCCGGGCTTCGGCGGACAGATGGAAGTCGATGCCGGCAAGTCGATGACGGAGATCTTCGATCGCGCCCAAAATGGCCGCCCGCGCCACCGGGTCATAGACCGGGCTGTCCACCGAATAGATCAGCCGTTCCAGATAGGCGGTCTGAAGACCACGGCGGAATGTATTAGGCTCACCACCCAGATCGGCGCCGTAAATGACGGTGTTCAGATCCAGCAGCATTTCCGACGCGGAATAATCCCCGCCATAGACCGCGGAATCCGTCATTCGTTGCAAAACACGCGGATTGAGCAAATGGTCGATCACGCCCATCTGAATATTCAGCACACGGCCGTGAAGCTTTGGATCTTCCGTCCCGCCGCCAAAGCCAAAGCCCCGGCGCTGGTTCTGCAGGCGCGCGGCCAGTTCTTCCGACACCGCGAATGCATTCGGGGAAAAGACATAGGTGCCCAGGGCCTTCATGGCGTCTTTCTGCGTTTCGGCTGGAACGGGCGTGAAGGGGGCAGCATCGGTCTGACCCGGCGCAATCCGCTCCACATAGATGCCGCCGATCTGCCGCGACATGATCTGGGCCATGGTCGCCTGCTGACCACTGGCGACCAGATACCCCCGGACCAGCTTCTGCCAGCTGTCCTCATCACCATATTTGTCCAGCAGGCCATCAATTATGGTGTTGGCAAGTTTGATCCGGTCAATGCCGTACGCCACAGGGTCGGACGACATGTCGTTGATCATCACCCGGGGGTCGATGCCGCGGCCGGGTGCCCGCATGTCATCCGCATCATTGCCGAAGGCATATCCGCGCTCTGATGATTTGGCGAGTAGGGCGGCGCGGGCCTCATCGTCGAGGTCAGGCCGGTAGCCGAACTCTATGGCCCAGTCGTCATAGGGACCGGGGCGCAGCATGTAGTAATCGCCTTGGGTCATGCCGACCGGTGCGACATTCACCGCCGGATAATCCATGACGGAGCCAACCGGCACGCCTTGGGTCAGGGTCTTGTCGTGCACTTCCTTGGGCCCATAAAGAATGCTCGCCTTCATGTTGTGATTAAGGCCCAGCGTATGGCCGACCTCGTGCAGCAGGAGGTAGTAGAGGCCCTGGCGAACCAGCTCTTCCATCTCCTCATCGCTGGCACCCATGGCTTCCGCCGTGGCCTGCGCAAACAGATTGCCCACCTGAAGGTCGTGGGTCACCGAGCACAGATGATCATCCTGTGGCAGGGCTTCCAGTTCATCCGATGACGCAGGGATCATCGCCGTATCAAACACATCCGCATACGTCATACGGTTGGTGATGAAGACATATTCCAGCATGATGTCCGCGCCGAGAATTTCACCTGTGCGCGGATTGGTGAAGCTTGGCCCATAGCCGCCGAAGGGCGGTTGCGGTGAGGACGTCCAGCGCAGCACGTTATAGCGGATATCGCCTGCATCCCAGTCGGCGTCATCAGGCTGCACCTTGACTTCGATTGCATTGGTGAAGCCGGCCTTCTCGAACGCCTGGTTCCACGTCAGCACGGCATCGCGGATCGTGTCGCGATATTCCACGGGCGTGGTGTTCTCGATCCAGTAGGTGATTGGTTTGACGGGATCGGACAGTGCCGCATCCGGATCTTTCTTCTCCAGCCGCCAGCGGTGGATAAGGTCGCGATAGGGGGCCGGATCGGCAGATGTCAGGTCTGTGACCTGATCCAGGAAATAGCCGATGCGATAGTCGTCCAGTCGCGGCGTGAAGCCCTCATCGGGCATGGCCAGAAAGCTGTGCTGCATCTTCACCGTGACGCTGCGCGCATCGGTCACCGCGTCCGAGCCGTAATTTGTCGGCGAGCCATTGTCGAAGACATAGTCGACGATCACGTCGACATTCTCCGGATACGCCCGAATATCGGCGAATTTGGTCTTTTCCGACGACAGCCCACCGACCGAGAAGCTGAACGGGCCTGAGAACGGGCCCGCCGTTGGTGACACCTTGTGCAGTTTCTCGTTCAGAAACAGCCCGTTGGCAGAGATCAGGAACCGGTCCGTCGCGTCGTCCGTGCCCTCGGTGATCGCGATTATATCGGCCGCGGCGACGATGGAAGGGCTGATATTGGCATCAGCCGCCTTGGAAATCGCGTTGGTCTCATCGAAATAATAGGCGGTGCTCTGCTCGACAAATTCGAGTTTGCCGTAATGGCGGTTGACCGACATGACGCGCTGGTCGCGATAGGCGCCCTTGAAGTGGCCGGCCTCCAGCACCCCATTTTCGGTGTAGGAGAAGGCGATGAATTCCTGATCCAGCTGGTCTTCGCTGATCTCCATGAACACGTCGCCGGTCTTGGGATCGGTGTAGAAGTCGAACAGGCCCTCAGTGGCGGTCAGATCCTTGACCTTCTTCTCGATCGTAGGCGTGCCCTCGTCCTTCTTCTTGTCGTCCTGCGCCTGTGCCACGGAAAAGGTAGAGAGCGCCGACGTTAGCAAAAGAAGCCCAATGTCGAGCCCGCGCCGATTTCGATTCATCATGATTTTGCCCCAGATTGACTGACAACTTGCCATGACGCCCACCGCGCCATTGCCCCGAAGCCGAAAAGGCTAACCCGGATACCGTTAAGAATCGAGAATAAAGTCACAAAGGGTTGATGCGGCACGATATCACCGCTTGACCCAGGGGCCGCTCATCCATAAACGCTCGTGGCTCAACGCTGCTGTAGCTCAGAGGTAGAGCACTCCCTTGGTAAGGGAGAGGTCGAGAGTTCAATTCTCTCCAGCAGCACCATTTTCTCCCGATTGACCCCGCTGATTCTCGCGCCTATCAAATGACCGGCCCGAGACGCCTGCCGCTCGCCGGGATATCCCGATGGTGAAGATCTCCTGCTCCCTTGAGAGCAGTTTTGTTTTCATGTGACCTCAATCCTCTGGATGGTCCATGCGGCAAGGTGAGCCCCGCGACGCCGGACCATCATGATGGATAGAAGATCATGAGTACTATTCCCCCCATCCGCACCCGCGATCAGGCCAAAGCGCGTGCGCGGCTACTGCGTTCAGAATACGCGGCCCTGAACCGACCGATGAGCTATTCAACAGCGCTGGAGCTCATCGCGAAAGAGCAGGGCTATGCCAGCTGGAATGTCCTGTCGGCGCGGCTGTCGAATGAGCCCGAAGTGCCTCTGCAAGTCGGTGATCGTGTACACGGACAATTCCTGAAGCAGGTCTTCGATGGTGCCGTCATCGCGGTACAGAAAATCAGCTCCCATAGCGCCCTCGATATCACGATTGAATTTGATGAGCCGGTGGATGTGGTCACCTTCAAGGGCTTCTCGAATCACCGTCGACGGATCAGCGCCCGGATCGGGGCAGGGGGCGTGTCATTCACCAGGACGAGTGACGGCGTGCCTCATCTGGTCGTGGCGCGGGACAGCGCGTTCTGCGTCTAATTAAGAGAGGAGGGGCGTACTACCGCCCCTTTTTCCGGTCCGCCTGGGTCACCAGCGCACGGTAATCCTCAAGGTCGCCATCATAGACGTCGGCTTTGCCATCTTTCACCAGCCACAGGCGGTCGGCGGTCGCCTCGGCGAGGAAGACGTCGTGGGTGATGAGGAGGACCGCCCCCTTGAAATCGTTGATCGCGTAGATCAGCGCTTCGCGGCTGTCGATATCGAGGTGAGAGGTTGGCTCGTCGAGAATCAGGATGTGTGGTTTTTCCAAAGCCATCAGCCCAAGGAGCAACCGCACTTTCTCCCCGCCGGACAGCATCTCGACCTTCGTCATGACCTTCTCGTGAGAGAAACCGATCTGGGCGGCGATACCGCGATGCTTCGCCTCTGATTTCTCTTCGGGCATCGCCTGGCGGATGTGGTCGAGCACGGTCTCACCCGCGTGCAGTTCGTCCAGCTGGTCCTGCGAGAAATAGCCGACCCGCAATTGACGGGCGGAAATGCACTCACCGCCCATCAGGGACAGGCGATTGGCGATGGATTTGACCAGGGTCGTCTTGCCCTGACCATTGGTGCCGACAATCGCGATCCGGTCATCCGGGTCCACGCGCAAGGTCACATCGGACAGAATACGCGCGCCTTCACCATAGCCAAGTTCAGCACTCTGCAGGCTGATCATTGGCGGGGAGAGCTGGTCCTTGGGTTCCGCGAAATGGAACGGGGTGGTCCGCTCGGCAATCGGGATCGAGATGTCCTGCATCTTCTCCAGCACCTTCACCCGGGACTGGGCCTGACGTGCCTTCGACGCCTTGGCCTTGAAGCGGTCCACAAAGGCCTGAAGGTGCGCGCGGTTGGCGTCCTGCTTGGCCTTTTGCTGTTCCAGCTGGGCCACCTTCATTGCCCGCAGGGCGAGCCAGTCATCATACCCGCCGGGGCAGATGCTCAGCTGCTTGTGTTCCAGCGCCATGGTGTGGGTGACGCAGCGGTTCAGCAGGTCGCGGTCGTGGGAGACGATCAGCACCGTATGCGGATATTGCTTGAGATATCCCTCAAGCCAGGCTGCGCCCTCAAGGTCGAGATAGTTGGTCGGCTCATCGAGCAACAGGAGATCAGGCTGCGAGAACAGCACTCCCGCAATGGCCGCACGCATGCGCCAGCCGCCTGAAAATTCCTTGGTTGGCCGCGCCATGTCTTCATTGGTGAAGCCAAGGCCGGTCAATACTTCGGCCGCCCGCGCTTCGGCGGACCAGGCGTCGATATCGAGCAGGCGGGCATGGATGTCACCGATGCGATCTGGATCGGTGACCGTCTCCAGCTCCTGCATCAGGCTGTGGCGTTCCTCGTCGGAGGCCAGCACCACGTCGAGGATCGTGTCGTCGGAGGCTTCAACTTCCTGCGCGACCCAGCCAAGGCGGGCGCGGTTCTGCATCCTTACCGGCGTGTCGGCCGTGGGGTTGGCGATTTCTTCGCGGATAATGCGCAGGAGCGTCGACTTGCCGGTGCCATTGCGGCCAACAAGGCCCACCTTCCATCCCGGAGAGATGTGGGCCGTGGCTTTCTGGAACAGCGGACGCGCCTGAACGCTGTAATCGAGGTCAGTAATCTTGAGCATGGCGGGGGCATAGGGGGAGAGGCCGCCGGATGCGAGAGCTAATTTGTGCGGCGCGGCAAAAGTCAGCTGGGGAGTGCAAACGATTGCTGGGGCCTGCCTCTATGGTGGGGCCACGCTGAGCGGGCTAGGGTTTGGGCATGAAACCATCACTCCTGTCCGTCTTCGCCCTTGGTTCCTTTTTCGTGCTGGCCGGCTGCTCGGGCGGGACCGCCGAAGAGGCTTCAGTCGCGGATAACAGGATCGCCTCGGTAGACCGCCCCCTGCCAGAGGGCGCGCCTTTGCGCATGGCCGATCACGGGGATGGGACTTTCACCAATCCGCCACTTTGGGGCGATTTTCCGGACCCTTCGATCATCCGGGTGGATAACACCTTCTTTTTTGCGACGACCACCTTCGCCAATGTGCCCGCACTGACGATCCTTGAGTCAAAGGATCTCGTGAACTGGCAGTATACGGCGCATCTGATTGACCGCCTGGAAGGGGATGGGGCTTACGATCTGGAGGATGGCGGGGCCTATCGCAAAGGTATCTTCGCCCCGAGCCTGCGCTATCACGAGGGGACCTATTATCTCGCTGTCACGCCCGTCGGGCTGAACACGCGCATCTATTACACCGACGATATCAGGGGCGACTGGCAGTATCATGAACTGGACCGGGAAGCGTTCGATCCGGCGCTGTTCTTTGATGATGACGGGACATTCTATCTCGCCACATCCCTTGGCTATGACGGCACCGTGACGCTCCTTGTGCTGAGTGATGATGGCAGCGAGGTCATCAAATCCGACGAAATCTATTATAATGAAGGGGCGGAGGGGACAAAGATCCTCAAGCGGAATGGGTATTATTACATGTTCCATTCCATCCCGCGCCGTCTTGGCATGACGGTCTCCCGCGCCCGTGATTTTTACGGTCCGTGGGAGACGGTGGACCAGATCGACGACACCACCGGCGGGCATCAGGGGGCAATTGTCGATCTGCCGGACGGCACCGACTATGGCTTTGTCATGGTGGATGCAGGCGCGATCGGCCGTATGACCAATATCAGCCCCATGCACTGGGTCGATGACTGGCCGGTCTGGGGCACGCCGGATGCACCGGGGCAGGTGCCGGCGAAAGCAGATAAACCGATCAAGGGTCATAAGGCCGAAATGCCTGCGACTTCTGATGATTTTGCGGCGGAGCATCTGGGCCTGCAATGGCAGTGGAACCATAATCCGGTGCGCGAGAACTGGTCCCTGACCGAACGGCCTGGTCATCTGCGCCTGAAGCCGCTGGCAGCGGAGGGGTTCTGGACGGCGCGAAATACGCTCACCCAGAAATCATGGGGACCGTTCAGCCGGGGGGAGGTCAAGCTCGACATTTCTTCGCTGACCGAGGGCGATCATTGCGGCTTCGGCATGATCGGCAAATACTCCGCCTACATCTCAGTCGATGGCGGGGATAAGGGGCAGCATACGCTCAGCATGACCGTATCCGAGGACACGACTGACGGGCAAGTGCTGGACCGGCGGGCGGAGGGGATCAACGCGGCTGCCAATCACCTGTACCTGCGCACGGATATGGATTTCGAGACCGACCGGGGACAGGCGGCCTACAGCTTCGACGCAGAAAACTGGACGGTCTTGGGCGGCGATTTCCCGCTGGCGTTTGACTGGCAGACCGGCACCTTTCAGGGCGAGCAATTCGCGATCTTCTGTTATGCCGACGGGCCGAGCGCAGGGCATCTTGACGTCGATGCGTTCCAGCTTTCGGGCCGTCCGCCCGCCCCATGACCGGCTTTCACTTTGGCTCGTGACCCCTTAAAGTCGGTTCATGCCAAAACCTGACACCCCGAAATCGCCCGGCGGAGCCAAAAAGCCCAAGCCGACGCGCGAAGAACGTCTCTCTCAGGCCTTGCGCGATAACCTTCGTCGCCGCAAAGCCGCCGCAAAAGAAGATAAAGAGACGTAATGGACAAATTAGCGATTATCGGCGGCCGCGAGCTCTATGGCGAGCTTGAGATTTCCGGCGCCAAGAATTCCGCCCTGAAAGTCATGGTGGCCAGTCTCCTGACAGCTGATGCCCTGACTCTGACCAACGTGCCTGATCTGGCCGATGTGCGCCAATTGCTGGTGCTGCTCGACAATCATGGGGTCGAAATCGACCGCGATGGGGCGACCCTGCGTCTGAAGGCCAAAGAGATTACCTCGACCACGGCCCCCTATGAGATTGTCCGCAAGATGCGGGCAAGCTTCAACGTCCTTGGCCCGCTCCTCGCGCGGGAAGGGGAGGCGCGGGTCAGCCTGCCCGGTGGCTGTGCCATTGGCGCGCGGCCCGTGGACCTGCATCTCAAGGCGCTTGAGGCGATGGGCGCGCAGATCGAGCTGGAGGAAGGCTATGTGGTGGCCAGCGCGAAGCAGGGCTTGCGCGGCGCACGGGTTTCCTTCCCGTTCGTGTCAGTTGGTGCGACCGAGCATTCCATGATGGCGGCGACGCTGGCCGAGGGCGTGACCACCCTGGAGAACGCGGCGCGGGAGCCTGAGATCGTCGATCTGGCCGATTGCCTCAACGCCATGGGCGCGCGGGTCGAGGGGGCGGGGACTTCTACCATCACCATTCACGGTGTCGCGGCGCTGCATGGTGCAACCCATGATGTGCTGCCCGACCGGATCGAGATGGGCTCCTACGCCATGGCTGTCGGTGCGGCAGGCGGTGAGCTCCTCCTGAAACGCGGGCGGATGTCTCTACTCGGGGCGGCGGATGGCATTCTTGCCGAGGCCGGGCTGACCCTGACTGATGAGCCGGACGGCCTGCGCGTCACCAAATGGGGACGGCCTACCAAGGGCACCAACGTTCATACTGAACCGTTTCCCGGCTTCCCGACGGATCTTCAGGCCCAGTACATGGCGCTGATGGCGCTGGCCGACGGTACATCGGTCATTCGCGAGACGATTTTCGAGAACCGCTATATGCACGCGCCAGAGCTGATGCGCCTTGGCGCCAATATCCATGTGGATGGCCAGACGGCGACCGTGCGTGGTGTGAAGTCCCTGCGCGGGGCCCCTGTCATGGCGACGGACCTCCGTGCCTCCATGTCGCTGGTCATCGCCGGCCTTTCAGCTGAGGGGCAGACGTTCATCTCGCGTCTTTACCATCTGGATCGCGGGTTTGAGCGGCTGGACAAGAAGCTGCAATCCGTCGGCGCGCTCGTGGAACGGGTACCCGACACAGATTGATGGCAACAAAAGGCATTCACGGGCGGTTTTCGTGGCTGCCCTCTCCCCTTTTGCCTGAAAGATGCCTATGTCCCCGGCCATGAAGATCAAAAACTACAAGCCGCTCGCCTTGATGGCTGCCGATCGTGAAGATCTGGACGTCGTTTCCGCTGTCCTGCAGGATTCCGTCGCCAAGGTGGGGGATGTGGCCTTCCTGCCGGACCAGCGCCGCTTTGCCCTCGTGGCCAACCGCTTCGTCTGGGAAGAGGGGGCGAACAAGACCAAGGGACCGTTCACCCGCGTCAGGGTCGGTGTCCATTTTGACGATGTGCTCAGTGTGCGGACCAAGTCCGTGCGACTGGATGCCAAGTCCGCCATCGTCGATATCCTGTCCGTGACCTACCATGGCGGTGAGGACGGGGGCACGATCACGCTGACCCTGGCCGGCGGCGGTATTGTCGCATTGGCGGTCGATGCCATCAATGTCACTGTCCGCGACATTTCCGAGCCCTGGCGGACCCAGAGCAAGCCCGATCACGAGGCGTGAAATGGTTCGTAGGCTGAAAGACAGCGACGCGACGTTCGGCGAGAACTTCGCAGAGCTTTTGACCCTCAAGCGTGAAGCGTCCGCCGATGTCGGGGCGACTGTTGCTGCGCTGATTGCCGAGGTGCGTGCCGACGGTGATGAAGCGCTCTACCGCTTGACGGAAAAGTTTGACCGGTTCGATGCGCGCGCCCGCGGCCTTGTCATCACACAGGATGAAGTCGATGCGGCCGTAGAGGCCTGCGACCCGGCCTCGCTTGACGCGCTGAAGCTCGCGGCAGACCGGATCGAGGCGTATCATGAGCGCCAATTGCCGTCCGATGAGTGGTACACCGATGATGCGGGCGTCTCGTTGGGGTGGCGCTGGACTCCGATTGACGCCGTTGGTCTCTATGTGCCGGGCGGACGTGCCGCTTATCCGTCCAGCGTGCTGATGAATGCCATCCCCGCGCGGGTCGCCGGAGCGGAGCGCCTTGTCATGGTGGTGCCGACGCCGGACGATGTTCTCAATCCGCTCGTGCTGGCCGCTGCCAGGCTGGCGGGTATCACCGAGATCTATCGGATTGGCGGGGCCCAGGCCGTGGCGGCGCTGGCCTATGGCACGGCAACCATTGCGAAAGTCGACAAGATCGTTGGTCCCGGGAATGCGTGGGTCGCTGCGGCAAAACGCCTGGTCTTTGGCCAGGTCGGCATCGATTCAATCGCCGGACCGTCTGAAATTCTGGTTGTTGCCGATGGTCAGAACGATCCTGACTGGATCGCCGCTGACCTTCTCAGCCAGGCCGAGCATGACCCGTCATCGCAGAGTGTTCTGATCACGGATGATGCTGATTTTGCTGATCGCGTCGACCGCGCCGTTGACGCCCACATCGCGCGCAGCCCACGCGGCGAAATCACGCGCGCGGCCTGGGACTATAACTCGGCAATCATTGTGTGCAAGGATTTCGAATCGGCGATGCCACTGGTTAATCGTCTGGCAGCTGAGCATCTTGAGCTCGCCGTTGACGAGCCAGAAGAACTCCTGCCGATGATCCGGCATGCGGGGGCGATCTTCTTGGGGCGGTACACGCCGGAAGCGATTGGGGACTACGTCGCGGGTCCGGATCACGTGTTGCCGACGGCGCAAGCGGCCCGCTTCTCGTCCGGTCTTTCGACATTGGACTTCATGAAGCGGACCAGCCTTCTGTCCTGCTCACCTGAAGCAGTAAGGGCCGTTGGCCCCGCCGCCGTCCGGTTGGCAGAGGAAGAGGGCCTGTGGGCGCACGCACAATCGGTGGCCTACAGACTGAAATAGCGCCTATTGCGCCATATAGATCAGGGGCTCGGTCATCTCGACCGTGTCTTCGCTGACCTCAAATTTCTGATTGGTCCATGTCGGTGGGCCCATCAGTGAGGTTCCGGCCCGAGCGGCAAAACCGTCAATCGGCATGCCATACTGGTTCATGTCGAAGTCACCATCAGCGTCCAGATCATGCCAGGCCGTAAAGGCATAAGTGCCGGGTTCCACGTCCTTGAAGGTGACCGTCACGTCGCCGCCTTCGAAATTTTCCGTGATCTGGGAATCGACGTTGTCGTCCGTGTTGTAGGTCGCCTCATCATAAAGGACGACATACAGGGTACCTTCGGCTTTGCCGCCTTTAAGGTGCACGACCACATCACCCGCCCAGGCGGACCCGGCCAGCAACGCGCCCACCGACACGGCAGCAACAATAGATTTCAAACCCTTCGCCATCGCGACCTCCTGAAGTTTGCATCTTAAACTTGGAATGCCGCTGCCGCGCCGTCAAGGTACTTCTTGAGAATGAGCGCTTGGCCAAGATGGGCAAGCCAGCCTAGATCAAAGAAAACGTCTGGAGACCCCGCATGGCTGATCACCGCCTCGTGAAAATTGACATCGATGATGCGTCGCTGGTTTCGACCAGCAGCATCATCGATCATGAGCGGAAGGTGGCCATGTTCGATCTGCTGCAGGGCAACGAGTTTGCGCCTGTCGGCATCGACCATGGTGGTCCCTATGCCCTGACCCTCAGCCAGCGGGACGGGCGATTGATTTTCGACATTGCGACGGAAGAGGGGGAGACTCTGGCCGCCCATCATCTGTCGATGTCGCCCATGCGCCGGATGATCAAAGACTATTTCATGCTGTGCGAGAGCTATTACGACACGGTGTCGTCGGCCCAGCCTGAAAAGCTCGAGACGATCGATATGGCTCGCCGCGCCGTTCATAATGAAGCCGCAGAGCTGACCAGAAGCCGCCTTGAAGGAAAGATCGAGGTCGATTTCGACACGGCACGGCGACTTTTCTCTCTTATCTGTTCCATCGCCATGCGCGCCAGCCATCGCGGCAGTCACTGATGGTTGCATCGGTCCTCTTCTGTTGCACCATGAATTCGGTTCGGTCGCCGATGGCCGAGGTTATTGCGCGCCATCAGCTTGGGCCTGCGGCTCGTATTGCGAGCTGCGGTGTCTTCGCCGGTGCGTTTGATCCTTATGTCGCCATGGCTCTCAGTGAAATTGGCATGGAAGAGCCGCCCCATGATCCCCAGGATTTCTCCGCTATTCATCTGGAAGATTATGGTCTGATTGCCGCATTGTCCGACGAAGCATACGAGTCTGTCCGACGAGAAAGGCCTGATGCCCTGTATTGGCCCACTTCCAATCCGGCTGCGGTCCTGGGGTCGGATGAGATTGTGATGGCGGCCTATCGCGCCACAAGGGACGAGTTGCGCCAACGACTGGCGGCGGCCTTCCGCACCGTCTGATTTTTGCTTTTTGCGTGTTGGTGCTTGACGGATCGGTGGATGCATCCCAAATCGCTACCTTCGCGCAGAGATAAGGAATTTCATGGCTAAAGAAGAATTACTCGAGTTTTCCGGGACGGTGGAAGAACTCCTCCCCAATGCGACTTTTCGCGTAAAACTCGAGAATGACCATGAAATCATTGCCCACACTGCGGGCAAGATGCGCAAGAACCGGATCCGGGTCCTCGCTGGGGACAAGGTTCTTGTCGAAATGACTCCCTACGACCTGACCAAGGGCCGGATCACTTACCGCTTCAAATAGCGGGATCCGGCATGGCAGAAGTGCACGAGACCGCGCCCCGACTGGTTTTGGCGAGCGCGTCGCCTCGGCGTCTGCAACTGCTTGCGCAGATCGGCATTGTGCCCGACGCGGTTGAACCTGCCGATATCGACGAGACCGAACTGAAGGGCGAGCTGGCTCGTGATCTTGCGATCCGGCTGGCCTGCGGCAAGGGCGAGGTCGTCGCCGCGCGGCATCCCGGCGCCGTGGTTCTGTCCGCAGATACGGTGGTCGCTGTCGGACGGCGTATCCTGCCCAAGACCGAGACGGTCGACGAAGCGAAAGAGTGTCTTGAATTGATGTCCGGTCGCTCGCACCGAGTCTACACCGGCGTCGCCTGTACCTTTGCCGATGGCGCCATGCGGTCGCGAGTCGTGGAGACGCGGGTCAAGATCAAGCGCCTCGCCGCGACGGAACTGGACGCTTATCTCGCCAGCGGCGAATGGAAGGGCAAAGCGGGCGGCTACGGCATTCAGGGCGCTTTCTCCGCGTTCATTATCCAGATTATCGGCAGCTATACCGGCGTCGTGGGCCTGCCTCTCTATGAAACGGCAGGTCTCCTGACCGCAGCGCTTCGCCGTCCCCTCGCTTTCAAGGACCCTTCATGACCCGCACGATCCTTCTCGATGATCATCCGGTGCTGACCCGTGCTGCATTGATTGACGGTGATGAGGTGGTGCGTCTTGCCTATCATCATCCGCATAGACCGCATCCGCTTCGCGGCAGCCTGTACCGCGCAAAAATCACTGACATCGATACACGTCTGAACGCGGCCTATGCTGATTTGTCAGGCCCGGGAGGCTTCCTGCGCCGCAAGGGCAAGCTGCCGCCCAGCGGTTCCACTGTTCTTGTGGAAATCCGTCGCGAGCCCTTTGGCGGCAAGGCTGCAGAGATTTCGGACACACCTGTTCTGCGCCTGCCCATGGCGACTCTCGGAAGCGATGGGGAGGTTCGGTCGGGCCCACTTGGCGATCCGAGTGATGGAATGGCTGCGAAGATTGGCGAGCTATGGGCGACGGCACAGTCTGCGCCCTTGGGCGCGGCTGATAATGTGCCGCCTATCATCCGGTTACTGACGGAGCTGGCCGCCAACGGTGTTGACCAGATTGACGTGACATCGCCGCGCACACGGTCGCTCGTGCAATCTTTTGTAGGCGACAGGGTGTCCGTTGACGTCGTGGATGCCATCGGCGCGCGCACCTACATGATGGATGCGGAAGAAGATGCGCTGCGCCGTCAGATTGACCTGCCCGGCGGTGGTCGCGTCATCATTGACGAAACCGAGGCGCTGACTGCCATCGATCTTGATCTGGGCGGGCAGGGGGGGCAGTCCGTGAAAGGCGCCGCCGACAAGTTGCTGACGGCAGCGCTTCAGGCCCTGGGGCATCATGCGCGCCTTGCCGATCTTGGCGGACAGATTGTGATTGATGTGCCGCGCGGTGCGATCAGTGCGCCGAAGATCATGCGCGATCGCCTGACGCGTACCTTCCGCCCCTTGGGGCGGATCAGCGTACCGGCTGTCACGCCGGAAGGTTTGGGGGTGGTGATCGCGCCGCGCCCTGGACCCACGCTTCTTGAACGCCTGACCACGCCCAGTGGCACAGGTATAAGGGCCGGACGGGTGCTGGCCGACGACGTTGCCGCGATGGCTGCCCTGCACACCCTGGAAACGGCGCTGGCCGACAGCCGGACCGCGACGCTGACCCTTGCGGTATCGCCTCGTCTTCGACACTTCGTTACAAAAGATGCCCCGGCGCTGTCACAATTGCGTGAGACTTATGGTCCGCGCCTGTCTGTTCGTGTCGATGAGGCTTTGGAAGGGGAGGATATTCCGTACCATGTCAACTGATGGACCTCGCTGCTCTCTGTGCGGACAACCTGTCGCAAAGGAATACAAGCCGTTCTGCTCCAAGCGCTGCGCCGATGTCGACCTGAACCGTTGGCTGTCCGGCACCTACGTGATCACGGCCCATGACGAAGAAGACGACTCGCTCATTCCTGACGCTACCCCGCCTGAGGACGCGTAAGCATGCGGGCAGCGGAGGACACCCATGTGCTGGTTGTCGATGATGAGCCATCGATCCGTGAACCGCTCGTCGACTATCTGGCGATGAACGGCTACCGCGTCAGTGGGGCTCCGACGGCCCAGGCTGCGCGCGATGTCATCGCTGCCGATCCCGTGCATATCGTCCTTCTCGATATCATGATGCCTGGCGAAGACGGCTTGAGTCTCACCAGGTCCATCCGCGCCGATGGCAGTCTTCCGATTATTCTCTTAACGGCCAAGGCGGAAGATACGGACCGCATCATCGGGCTTGAGATGGGGGCAGACGATTACGTCGTGAAGCCCTTCAATCCTCGTGAACTGCTGGCCCGGATCAAAGCAGTCATGCGGCGGGCATCAACGACGAATGAGACGACCAGCCCCAGTGGCACCATACAGTTTGACCGGTTTATCCTCGATCCTGAAGGGCGTACGCTGACCACCGATGACGGTGAGGATATTCCACTGACCGGCGGTGAGTACGCCCTTCTGATGGTACTGATTGAGCGGGCCGGGCGGGTCCTGAACCGTGATCAGCTTCTTGACCTGACGCAAGGACGTGAAGCCGGCGTTTTCGACCGCAGCATCGACAACCAGATCAGCCGTCTGCGTAAGAAAATTGAAGATGACCCCAAGGCGCCAGCGATCATCAAGACCGTGCGTGGCGGCGGCTATGTTCTGTCTGCCAAGGTCATCAAGGGATGAGGCTGGCCCCCCGATCTCTGCCCGGTCAGATGGCGGCTATTCTTGCGCTGGCCTTGCTCGTTTCCCAGAGCCTGAATTTCGGTCTTCTTCTTCAGTCGCGGCAGAAATTGCAGGACGCATCGGATGACGTGGCGATCGGCCGGTTCGTGGCCATTGTGGAGCGCAGCAATTCGCCAAGCATCCTCCGTGAACGGCTGACATCCGATCGGCGCCGATCCCGCTGGGACGATCGCCTCACGGTCACGACTGAGCCATTGGCCCTGCAATATGATCAGCGCAAAGTGACCACACGGCGATTGCAGGCTGCCTTGCGCGATGCCGGTATGCAGAGCGAGAATGCAATCGTGGCAGAAGGCATTTACCAGAGCCGACGCCGGGATCGACACTCGCCAATGCTGGTTTTTTCGGCGCCTCTGTCCGAGCAGGAATGGCTGAATTTCAGCCAGCCCCTGCGCCCCGAGCCGCCCTTGCCATGGGCCGCTCTGGTCGGACAGACGCTGGTCATCTATTTTGCCCTGCTGGCAGGGGTACTGTTCTTTGCACGGCGCATGACCAAATCTCTTTCGCGCCTGACCGATGCTGCGCAGCGCATCATGACACCGGATGCACCGCCGGCCCTGACTCCTGAAGGGCCTGACGATATTCGTGCGCTCACGACCGCTTTTGAGGATATGCGCGCACGCATTCGCCGCCTGTTCGAGGAAAAGGATGTCATGCTGGGTGCGATCGGTCACGATTTGCGAACCCCGCTGACATCGCTGCGCATTCGCGTCGAAAGCGTCGACAACGATCGCCTGCGTGAGGGAATGATCAAGTCCGTCGAAGAGCTCTCAATGATGCTCGATGATATCCTCAGCCTTGCGCGCAATGGACATGTTGACGGTGAAGTTGAGCGTTTTGACGTTGCCCATCTTATTGCCGACGTGATGTCGGAAATGGCCCAGCACACGGATCGTCTGACCGTCCATAACACCGGTGGCCCCTGTACCGCCGATGGTTTCCCTGTTCTGCTGAAGCGTGCTGTCCGTAATTTGATCGATAACGGGCTCCGTCACGGAGAGCACGTGACGGTTGCTGCACGGTGCGAAGAGAACTTCGTCATCATCAGTGTCGAAGATGATGGGCCCGGTGTCCCCGATGAGGATCTGCCGCGGATACGCGAAGCGTTTGTGCGCGGAGAGCAGTCGAGGAATCGTCAGACGGGTGGGGCCGGCCTGGGACTCGCGCTGGTCGATGGCGTCACGCAAGCCCATGGCGGCACGCTGGAACTGAAAAACCGCGCAGAAGGGGGCTTCTGCGCGGTCATTCGGCTACCTGCGGCAGCGGACCGGACCTAGTTGGCGGTCAGGTAGCCACCGTCTTCAAGGGCCTTCACGATTGTTTCGGCCGCTTCTGCGGCGCTCATGTCCACCGTATTGATCACGATCTCAGGCTTCATCGGCGGCTCATAGGCACTGTCGATACCGGTGAAATTCTTGATCTGACCAGCGCGCGCCTTTTTGTAGAGACCCTTCACATCACGCTGTTCGGCAACGTCGAGCGGCGTGTTGACGTGGACCTCGATGAATTCGCCGTCCTCGAACAGATTGCGCGCCATCTGACGTTCATCGCGGAATGGCGAGATGAAGGCGGAAAGGACGATCAGCCCAGACTCCACCATCAGCTTGGCGGTTTCAGCAACGCGGCGGATGTTCTCAACCCGATCAGCATCGGTAAAGCCGAGGTCCTTGTTCAGGCCGTGGCGCACATTGTCCCCGTCCAGAATATAGGTGTGGCGACCCATATCGTGCAGACGCTTTTCTACGAGGTTGGCAATGGTCGACTTGCCCGCACCGGACAGGCCGGTGAACCACAGCAGCGCTGGCTTCTGCATCTTGATCGAAGCGCGTTCGCTCTTGCCGACTTCCAGATCCTGCCAGACGACATTGGCCGCGCGGCGCAGGGAGTGGTCGATCATGCCCGCGCCAACGGTTGCGTTGGTCTGGCGGTCAATGATGATGAAGCTGCCTGTCTGGCGGTTGTCCTTGTAGGGATCAAATGCAATCGGTGCCTGCAGGTTGATCTTGCAGACGGCGATTTCGTTCAGGCCGACATTCTTGCCGGGGCGCTCTTCGAGGGTGTTCACATCAATCTTGTTGCGCAGATCGGTGACAACACCGGCAATGGTGCGGTTGTTGATCTTGAACAGATACTGACGTCCGGGCAGCATCGGCTCATCCGCCATCCAGATCATGTGGACGGAGAACTGGTCCGATTGCCCGGCAGGGGCATCCTTGCCGCAGATCATGTCGCCGCGAGAAATATCGATCTCGTCTTCGAGGGTAATGGTCACCGCTTCGCGCTTGGACGCGGATGTACGGCTGTCGTCACCCATGGCGACAATGCTTTCGACCACCGAGCGTTTGCCCGACGGGATCGCGATGATCTGGTCACCGACATTGATCGTGCCGCTGGCCACCGTGCCCGAGAACCCGCGGAAGTCGAGGTTCGGACGGTTCACCCACTGCACGGGGAAACGGAACGGCGCATCATCGCTCTCGGAGATGTCGATTTCTTCGAGATAGGGGAGGAGCGCTGGTCCCTTGTAATAAGGGGTGTGCTCGGAGTTTTCCGTCACGTTCGCCCCGGCCAGTGCCGACATCGGAATGCAGACAATCGACTCAAAGCCCAAGTTCTTGGCGAATTCGCGATAGTCCTTCTCGATCTCCTTGAAGCGCTCTTCCGAATATCCGACGAGGTCCATCTTGTTGATCGCGACAACCACATGTTTGATCCCGACAAGGGAGCAAATGAAGCTGTGGCGGCGAGTCTGAACCATCAGGCCTGCGCGCGCATCGACGAGCAGGATGGCAACGTCGGCGGTCGAAGCACCTGTCGCCATATTGCGCGTGTACTGTTCATGGCCCGGTGTGTCGGCGACCACGAATTTGCGCTTGTCGGTCGAGAAAAAGCGATAGGCAACGTCGATCGTGATGCCCTGTTCGCGCTCTGCAGCGAGGCCGTCGACGAGGAGCGCAAAGTCGATTTCCGCGCCTTGCGTGCCGTGTTTTTTCGAATCCATATCGAGGGCCGCAACCTGGTCCTCGTACAGCATCTTGGAATCGTAGAGCAGGCGACCGATCAGGGTCGATTTGCCATCATCCACGGAGCCGCAGGTGATGAAGCGCAGCATGGATTTGTTCTCATGCTTCTGCAGATAAGCAACGACGTCGCTCTGGATCAGATCGCTATCGGATGGGGTCGTGGTCATGGCTTAGAAATACCCTTCCGTTTTCTTCTTCTCCATGGAGGCGGCCTGGTCGTGGTCAATCACGCGGCCTTGGCGCTCCGAACTTGTAGAGAGGAGTGTTTCCTGAATGATCTCGGGCAGAGTGGAGGCCGTGCTCTCGACGGCGCCCGTCAGCGGGTAGCAGCCCAGCGTCCGGAACCGCACTGACTTCATCATCGGTTCACGCCCGTTGAGCGGCATGCGGTCGTCATCGACCATGATCAACTGACCATCCTGTTCAACAACCGGACGGACAGCCGAGAAATAAAGCTGCGGGATCTCGATATTCTCGCGGAAAATGTACTGCCAGATATCCAGCTCGGTCCAGTTGGACAGCGGGAAGACCCGCATCGTCTCACCCTTGTGGATGCGCGTATTGTAGATGCTCCATAGTTCGGGGCGCTGGTTCTTGGGGTCCCAGCGGTGGCCTGGCGCACGGAAGGAGAAAATCCGTTCCTTGGCGCGGGATTTCTCTTCGTCCCGGCGTGCACCGCCAAAGGCCGCGTCAAAGCCGTGCTTGTCCAGGGCCTGTTTGAGCGCTGCGGTCTTCATGGTGTCGGTGTGATAGCCGCTGCCATGGGTGAACGGGCCAACGCCTTCGCGCACCCCTTCTTCGTTGATGTGCACGATCAGCTCGAGACCCAGCTTTTTCGCCGTCTCGTCACGGAAGGTGATCATGTCGCGGAATTTCCACGTCGTATCCACATGCATTAGCGGGAAAGGTGGCTTAGAAGGATAGAAAGCCTTGAGTGCTAGATGCAGCATGACCGAGGAGTCTTTACCGACGGAATACAGCATCACGGGGTTTTCGCACTCGGCGGCAACCTCCCGCATGATGTGGATGCTTTCGGCCTCCAGGCGATCGAGGTGGGTCTGGGGCATGGACAGTGTCCCTTGGCGAAGAATTTGATAAGGATATTTCGCAGTTGCGAAATAAGACAACGGATACGATTCTACGCTGTCGCGTGCAAGCCCTGGTCCACACGGCCGGTCGCAACGGCGTAAGCGATACATTTAGGGCGATAGGCAGGTTGCGTCACATGCGAAAGCGAAATGTCCTGTCTGCCGCAATAGTGTTACTGACCGGTATCAGCGCAGCATCGGCACAGGTGGACGCACTCGATACGGGACGGGCCATCGAAATACCGACAGAACGCCCAGCGCTCGAGCGGGTGATCCGTGAGGCCCTGCTGCACAATCCTGGTCTGAGGGCTGAGGCGGAGCGCCTGACGGCGGCAGAGCAGGCCATTGCACAGGCGCGGGCTCAGGGACTGCCAACCATCTCCATTCAGGGCAGCGTTGAAACTTCTGATGGCGCCTATGATCCAGGTGCGGCGGGCGGCGCCCTTATCGGTTCGCTGTTTCCCCCGACCACCGATGGCGAGCCATCGCCGCTCGAAGGCTTCGGCAGCACCGATACGCGCCAGGTCCAATTGTCGGTCACACAGCCACTTTTCACCGGGTTCAAGATCAAGAACGGCATTGAGGAAGCGCGCGCCAGCGTCGATGTGGCCCGGGCCGGATTTGAAGCGACAAAACAGGGCTATGCCCTTCGGGTGGCCGAAGCCTATCTCGCCGTAGTGACGGCGCAGGCCCGTCAGGTGGCGCTTGATACAAGTCTCACGGCGGTGGCGGAGGAAAGCCGGGCCGCGCAGATATCCTTCGAGACCGGTCAGAACACGAAGACGGATCTGGCGCTGGTCAACGCCCGTCGCGCTGCCATTGATGCGCAGGCGGCCGGGGCGGTGGCGCAGCTGCAATCCGCGCGGGCAAATTTCGTCGCGCTGGCCGGGGTCGAACCACCGCAGCTGGACCTGACAGACGCAGAGCTCATCGTCCCGATCAATGTGGAGCGCGCCATCTCTACAGCGATGCAGAACAATGCGGAGCTGCGGGCGGCGGTCTCGATGGTGGCAGCTCGGGGGGCGGCGGCCCGGGCAACGAAAGGCCAGCGCGCGCCGAACATCCAGCTGCGCGGCACGCTTTCCTATGGCGAGAACAACTTTCTGCCGGGAGACCAGTCCTCCAACGCGACGATCGCGGCAGAACTCGACATGCCGTTCTATCAGGGCGGCGCGGTCGGCGCGTCTGTCCGCGCAGCCTCAGCCGAAGCCCGCGCGAGCCGGTTTGCCCTGACGGACGCCCAATTGCAGCTGGAAGCGCAAGTGCGTGGGGCCTTTGCCGAATATCAGGCTGCGGTGATCGCGCAGGAAGCGGCGAAGGCGCAGCTGAATGCCGCGGACCTTGCTTTTCAAGGCGTCACGCTGGAGCGCGAGGTAGGCCAGCGGTCTGTCCTCGACGTCCTGCGGGTGGAGGAAGACCTGCAGTCGGCGCGGCTGAATGAAATTTCAGCGCGCCGGAATGTCATCCTCGCCAGCTATCGCCTGCGGGCCCTGATGGGGACGCTGCTGCGGGATGAATAGGCCCGGTGTTGCCTGATCGTTCTCAAAGGCATATCTATCGGTGATGACAAAAACCCTTCCCCAAGACCTTGGTTTTTCCGAAGCGATCCAATCCTATCACGGGCGGATGCAGCCCATTGAGTGGACGCCGCACCGCCCCGATCGTCCGGAAAAGTCAGAGGGCGGACAGCGTTTCCAGGTGGTCTCGGACTATGAGCCGGCCGGTGACCAGCCCGCAGCGATCAAGGAACTGGTGGAAGGGATCAAGGAGCGTGAGCACGACCAGGTCCTGCTTGGCGTCACCGGGTCGGGTAAGACCTTCACCATGGCCAAGATCATTGAGGCGACCCAGCGTCCGGCCCTGATCCTTGCCCATAACAAGACCCTCGCCGCGCAGCTCTATGG
This sequence comes from Parvularcula sp. LCG005, assembly GCF_032930845.1. Lineage (GTDB taxonomy): Bacteria > Pseudomonadota > Alphaproteobacteria > Caulobacterales > Parvularculaceae > Parvularcula. The sequence goes on from NZ_CP136758.1 coordinate 456,569, forward strand.
GGAGTTCAAGAGCTTCTTCCCCAACAATGCGGTTGAATATTTTGTGTCGTACTACGACTATTACCAGCCCGAGGCCTATGTCCCCCGGACCGATACTTATATCGAGAAGGAATCGACGATCAATGAGCAGATTGACCGCATGCGTCACTCTGCGACGCGGTCCCTGCTCGAGCGGGATGATGTGATCATCGTCGCCTCCGTATCGTGCATCTATGGTATCGGCTCGGTCGAGACCTATACCGCCATGACTTTCAGCCTGACGGTCGGCGAGCAGGTGGAGCGGCAGCAGCTGATCGCGGACCTCGTGGCCCTGCAGTACAAGCGCAACGAAGCCTCATTCGTGCGCGGAACGTTCCGGGCCAAGGGTGATGTCGTCGAGATCTTCCCGGCACACTATGAGGATGTGGCCTGGCGTGTCAGCTTGTTCGGTGATGAGATTGAGACGATCACGGAGTTCGATCCCTTGACGGGCAAGAAGCTGCGTGATCTGCCCATGATCAAGCTTTATGCCAACAGCCACTATGTCACGCCGCGCCCGACTCTGAAAAAGGCCGTCGAGGGCATCAAGGCGGAGCTTGAGGCGACGCTGCCTATTCTGCAGGCGGAAGGAAAGCTGATCGAAGCCCAGCGCTTGGAGCAGCGGATCAATTTCGACCTTGAGATGATGGAAGCCACCGGCAGCTGTCAGGGGATCGAGAACTACTCCCGCTACCTCACCGGGCGCCAGCCGGGGGAGCCGCCGCCGACCCTATTCGAATATCTGCCGGAAAACGCGCTGGTTTTTGCCGATGAGAGCCACGTGACGATCCCGCAGATTGGCGCGATGTTCAAAGGCGACTTTGCCCGCAAGAAGACGTTGGCCGAGTACGGTTTCCGTCTGCCATCCTGCATGGACAACCGCCCCCTGAAATTTGAGGAATGGGACGCCATGCGGCCCCAGACCGTCCACGTTTCCGCCACGCCCGGACCGTGGGAGCTCGACCGGACGGGTGGTGTGTTCGTTGAACAGGTGATCCGCCCCACCGGCCTGATCGACCCGCCAGTGGAAATTCGCCCCGTATCCGACGGGACGATCAATCAGGTCGATGACGTCATTGATGAGTGCAAGAAAGTTGCCGAGCGCGGTGGCCGGGTACTTGTTACGACACTGACGAAAAAGATGGCCGAAGACCTGACCGAATATATGCACGAGCAGGGCGTGCGCGTGCGTTACATGCACTCTGACATCGACACGATCGAGCGGATCGAAATCATTCGTGACCTGCGTCTCGGTGCGTTTGACGTCCTGATTGGCATCAACCTGCTGCGGGAGGGGCTCGACATTCCTGAATGCGAGCTTGTGGCCATTCTCGATGCTGACAAGGAGGGCTTCCTGCGGTCCGAGACCTCACTGGTGCAGACGATTGGCCGTGCGGCCCGGAACGTCGACGGGCGGGTCATTCTGTACGCAGACGGCATGACCGGCTCAATGGAGCGTGCCATTGCCGAAACGGATCGCCGCCGCGAAAAGCAGATGGCCTATAATGAAGAGCATGGCATCACGCCTATAAGCGTGAAGGCGAAAATTGCCGAGATCGCGAATAGTGATGACGAGACGGTGAAAGCCGCCGCGGGCACCACCTTCACTTCCCAGCGCTTTACCAAGGGCAAAACCGGTATGGGCGCGATGAATGAGGAGCGGGCGAGCTATGCCGCCGCAGGAGCTAACCTCAAGACCCATCTTGCCGCGCTTGAAAAGCAGATGCGTGAGGCGGCAGCGAACCTCGAATTTGAGGAAGCCGCGCGTCTGCGTGATGAAATCAAGAAGCTAGAACAGGATGAGCTGGATCTGCTGTGACGGCCTTTGCCGGACTGGGAAGGGCGTGTAGGCGAGGGGCATGACCCCGACCTATGCCCTTATCGGTGATGGCCGTCTCGCGACAAGCCTTCACGCCTATCTGACGGAAACTGCCGCGCAAATCGACCACTGGTCGCGGCGGCGCGAGGCGATAGGCGCCTGCGGCACGGTTGAGGACATGGTGGCGGGCACCTCCACCGTCCTGATCGCCATTCGTGATGATGCAATTGTGCCGTGGGCAGAGGAAAATGCATCCAGCCTGTCGGGCAAGACGCTCGTGCATTTCTCCGGCGCGCTGGTCGCCCCCGGCATGACCGGCATGCACCCCCTCTATGCTTTTCCACCGGAGGCCGTGCCAGTGGACATCATGCGAACGATCCCCTTTGTCTGTGATGAGGCTGGGGCGGCGTTTGGGGCTGTGTTTCCATATCTGCCGAACCCGACCTATACCATCGCCGCTGAGGATCGGCCGCTTTATCACGCATTGGCTGTCCTGTCGGGCAATCTGGCCACGTTTCTCTGGAACGAAGTAGCGGCAGTGATGGATCAGCGGCTGGAGCTTGATCCGGTCGTGATGATGAAACCCTATCTCATGGCGCTGATGCGGAATTTTGAAAGCTCGCCCTTTGACAGCCTGACGGGGCCAGTCAAACGCCGGGACATGCAGACAATCAATCACAATCTTGACGCCTTGCGCGACCAGCCCCGCTTAAAGGTCCTATACGAAGCGTTTCTCGAGGCCGCGCTCGTGACGGGTACCGAAGATGCTTGAGATCCTGCTTGTCGTCCTGCCAGTCTTCATGCTGGTCGGTCTTGGCTATGGCGGTACTCGCTGGGGTGTCTTCAAGATCGAGACGTCCGAAGGGATGATGGCTTTCGCCATGAAGCTGGCGGTGCCCACCCTGTTGTTCCGGGCGATGATGCAGCTGGATCTGGCAACGGTCTTTGAAGCCAATCTGCTACTATCGTTCTACATTGGTGCGTTCATCTCATTTCTGCTGGCAACGTTTGGCGCAAGACTGGTCATCGGGCGGGAGGCACCGGATTCGGTGGTGATCGGCTTCGGGGCGCTGTTCTCGAACTGCTTCCTGCTCGGCATTCCGATCATGGAGCGCGCCTTTGGCGCGTCGTCCCTTGCGCCCAATTTTGCCATCATCGCGGTCCATTCGACCTTTTGCTATCTTGTCGGCATCACCGCCATGGAGCTGGTCAGCCAGACCGGCAAGGGTATGGGAGGGGCAGTCGCGGCGATCCTCCGCACCATGCTGAAAAATACGCTCATGTTGGGGATTGCAGCCGGTCTGTTGGTCAATCTGTCAGGGCTGACACTGCCGGAGCCGATCATGCAGGTGGTGGACATGCTGGCGAACGCGTCACTGCCGGTGGCCCTGTTCGCCATGGGCGGGGTGCTCACGCGCTATGAAATGCGCCGCTCGTTGGGCGCGGCCAGTATGGTGGCCGGGTTGTCGCTGATGGCGCATCCGGCAATCACCCTGCTGCTCGGCACCACTGTTTTTCCGCTATCGGACGAGTTTCTGCGGTCCGCGGTTCTGACCGCTGCGATGCCGACGGGCGTCAATGCCTATGTCTTCGCTGCGATTTACGGCCGGGCCTTAGGTGCGGCAGCCAGCGCCGTGCTGTTGGCGACCGCCGCGTCAATCGCCACGATCTCCTTCTGGCTGTTCGTGTTGCACCGATTGACCTAGTTTCCGCCGTAGGTTGCCGCCAGGTCCTTGCACGCCTTCACGAAGGACTTGAATTCGTCATCCATCGGCGGGAGCCAGAGCGGAACCTGTTCTTTCCGGCCCTTAATGCTGTAGGCGGCGGTCTGGCCGCGGACGACAGCATTGAACAGCTTCGCGGCAGGCTCACGTTCCATCGGAGCGTAGAAATCGAGCTGCATATAGTGCTGAGCCGTGCCTCGATAGACAAGTTCATCATCAATATACAGAAGGAATGACTTGCTCCGGACTTTCCGGTCCTGCGTGCCGTGAAAGCCATCGATAGGAACAGGCGTTTCCGCGATGCGAAGCCGATAGGTTGATGCGTCGCACACGAAATAAAGCTGCGAGAGCCCGTCTTTCATCGCATAGGCTGTCGGGATATCGATGCTGGCTTCATTTGTCTTGGATTTGGTTTCCCAACTCATTGAAAGGCGGCCTTCCTGCCACCCCGTATAGCCTGATGGTGAGGGTGTCTCATCACCAATGCCGCCCAGGCCCAGTGCAGCCAGTACTGCGACGAAAATAGTGCCCATATCTACCCCCAACAATTGTCAGAACGAAAGGTGGCACATCACGCCCCGGCAGGCAACATGGCCTCCAGCGTCTCAATGCGGTCAGCTTCGGCGGCCGGTTTATCCCAGCGCAGACGATTGATCCGCGGGAAGCGCATGGCAACGCCAGATTTGTGCCGACTGGATCGCGCCAATCCCTCAAAGGCGACCTCAAAGACGAGGCCCTTTTCGGGCGTAGCGGCCACGGACCGGACCGGGCCGTACCGGTCAATCGTATTGTCACGGACGAATTTGTCGATCTTTTTCAGTTCCGCATCCGTGAAGCCGTGATAGGCCTTGCCCACGGGCACCAGCTCGAGCCCTGCGTCGCTCTCACGCCACACACCGAATGTATAGTCCGAGTAAAAACTCGATCGCTTGCCATGCCCGCGCTGGGCATACATCAGCACAGTATCGACGAGAAACGGCTGCCGCTTCCACTTCCACCACTCGCCTTTGGGGCGACCGGGGACATACGGTGCGCTGCGTTTTTTCAGCATGACCCCTTCGATCGCATCATCGGGCGGTTCACTGCGGATGGCGCCAAGCTCGTCCCAGTCCGCGGCGGTGATGATAGGGGAAATATCGACGCGTTCTGTCCCACTTTCTTCGATCAGCGCTTCGAGACGCTCACGCCTTTCGCCAAATGTAAGGGGACGGAGGTCTTCTCCGTCGTGCCAAAGAAGATCGTAGGCTCTGATAAAAGCGGGATATTCGGCCAGCATCTTCTTGGTGACGGTCTTGCGGTTCAGCCGTTGTTGCAGATCGTTGAAGGGCCGAACGGCAAGCGTATCAGGCTTGTCTGGGTCATAGACCAGAAGCTCACCATCAATCGCCGCATTGGGAATAAGGTGGTGGGTAATGTCCGGGAACGTCGCGGAAATGTCGTCACCGGTGCGGGTGTAGAGCCTTGCGGTGCCCGCTTCTTCGACCGCCTGCACACGAATACCGTCCCATTTGTACTCGACGCTCATCTGCGACAGGTCGATCTTGGGCTGGTCTTCGGCTTCGACAGCGTGGGCGAGCATGACCGGCCGGAACGGTGCATGGGCCGCACTTTCCGGCTTTGGCCCTTTACCCTCGAGCCAAGTGAAAAGCTCCGTGTAGGGGGCTTCGAGACCATGCCACAGCTCCTCTATGGCCTGCGGCTCCATCTTCCCATACCGCGCGAGCGCAAGTTTGACGAGGCGGGCTGCGACGCCGATGCGCAACCCCCCTGTAATTAGCTTGATCAGGGCCCAGCGACCGGAGGGATCAAGCGCATCAAACCATCCCTCAACAATCTTTGGCGCCTCAGCGCGGGAGGTATTTTGCAGGGTATGCACGACATCACTGAGCGTGGGGATGTAGTTTGCCCCGTGACGGGCGGGCCAGATCAGCGACACCGTTTCGGCGAGGTCGCCGACATAATCATAGGACAGCTGAAACAGCTCTTCATCGACGCGGGCGTTGACAAGGCTGCGGATCGCGCCGGCCTTGACGGAAGCAATCTCCAGATCGCGGGTAATCGCGGCGACGGCCCAACCGCGTTCCGGATCCGGCGTGTTGGCAAAAAAGTCCGTCAGCAAACGAATCTTGCCATTGCGCGACGGCGTGTTGATCAGCCGTTCGAGAAGATGGGCGAAGGCGATCACTCGTTTTCGTCCTCATAGCCGACGAGGCGAAGCGGACGTGCGATCCGGCCATTGATTTCCGCCCATCGCACGAAGGCATCCTCCCGGCCATGGGTCACCCATAGTTCGCGTGGATCAACGTCCTCGACGGTCCGTGTCAGCTCTTCCCAGTCGGCGTGGTCGGAGATGATCAGCGGCAGTTCGACACCCCGCTGCTTGGCGCGTTGGCGCACGCGCATCCAGCCACTGGCGAAGGCGGTGACCGGATCGGGAAAGCGGCGGGCCCAGGTCGTCTGCACAGCCGACGGCGGACAGATGATCACCTTGCCGGCAAAATCCTGTTTGCTGCCCCGATCATCTTTCACGGTCGCGGGGCGCAGCTCACCAAGATCGACGCCCCATTCTCGATACAAATCGCATAGCGCCTGCAGCGCACCGTGGATGTAAATCGGCTCATCATAGCCTTCTTCGCGCAAGTGACAGATGACGCGCTGTGCCTTGCCCAAGGCATAGGCCCCGACAAGGTGCGCGCGTTCCGGGAACTGGCGAAGGGAGTCGATCAGCTTACGGACTTCTTCGGCGGTATGGGGATGGTGAAAGACCGGCAGGGCGAAGGTGGCTTCCGAGATAAAGATATCGCAGGGCACAACTTCAAACGCTTCACAGGTGGGGTCGCGCCGCCGCTTGAAATCGCCGGTCACCACCATGCGCAATCCTTGATGCTCAATCACAGCTTGGGCCGAGCCCAGAACATGCCCGGCCGGGGCCAGCCAGACCGTGACACCGTTGACGTCGACCTTGTTGCGGTAGGCCAGCGGTTCTCTGGCTTCGGTGAAAGCCTCGCCATACCGCGCCGCCATGATGGCGAGGGTTTCCGGCGTGCCAATCACGGCGCCGTGACCCGCCCGAGCGTGGTCTGCATGGCCATGGGTGATGATCGCGCGCGACACCGCCGCCACCGGGTCGATGAAAAAATCGCCGGGTGGACAGTACAGGCCCTGAGGCGTGGGGTGCAGCAGCTCTTCGGGTTTCATCCCTGCAATATAGGGCGGCTCTGACGCGGGAAAAACTTGTCCTCGTTCTCTCTGCCGCCCTTAGGCTCCAGCGAAATACTGCAAGGAGCGCGGACGATATGGAACGGTCGGATCGGTTATCACTTCCCTATGTTCAGGCGGCACAGGCGCAGAAACATGTGACGGTAAACGAGGCGACGCGCGCTCTCGATGCGCTGGTCCATCTATCGGTGATCAGCCGGAGTGTGACGGAACAGCCGGCTGAGCCCGGGCAGGGCGATGGCTATATTCTTTCGCCGGACCGGGAAGGCCTTCAATGGGGGGTGATGGGCGCGGCCTCTGTTGCCGTTTTCCAAGACAACGCCTGGATGGAGTACGCTCCGGTGCAGGGCATGACCGCCTATGTCGCTGACGAGGCGCGCCATGTGGTCTGGAACGGGACCGAGTGGACGGCTCTGGCCTCAGGTCTTGGGGACAGCGCGCCGCAGTTTGGCGTCAACGCAACAGCCGACACGACCAATCGTCTCGCGGTCAAGACGAATGCCGTCCTGTTCAGTCACGACGACGTGACGCCGGGCAGCGGCGATGTTCGGCAGGTCCTCAACAAGGCATCAGCCTCGAACACGGCCTCGCAGCTCTTCCAGACCAATTATTCCGCGCGGGCAGAATTTGGCCTGACGGGGACGGATGACTTCCTGATCAAAGTCAGTCCTGATGGGACGTCCTTCTTTGATGCGATCGTCATCAACCGCCTGACCGGCGCCGTATCATTCCCCAACACGCCGGCCTTTGACGGGGGCGAGCCACCTTTCACGCCCGCCGCGATCGACGGCCTGTCGGTTTGGTATGATCCATCCGATGGCGGCAGCATTGATTCAACCGCGTCGCGCATTGCCCAGTTGAATGACAAGTCCGGCAATGATCTGCACGCGGTGCAGACGACAGGATCGGCACAACCGCTGATCGAAGCTGCTGCCATCGATGGTCACGGTGCCATGCGGTTCACGGGCTCAGAATATCTGTCGTTCAACGCTTTTGCCGACGCCATTTCGGGAAATGACCTGCCTTGGTCGATCAGCCTGGTCGTTCAGCACGAGACGGGTTCGGGCGGTATTTCAATCCCGTTTGGTCTGGGGCGCTCGTCAAATGCCGGGATTTCGGCCTGGTTTGGCAGCAACGGCAACGGCCGGTGGCGGATCGCCAAGACCAGTGCCGCGGGTATCCCGCTGGACGCCACGCCACTGGATACAAAACCTCACGTGGTTACGATCAACCATTCCGGCACCGCAACCAGCCTGTGGATTGATGGGTTCCGTGTGCTGAATGATATCGCGCAGGACGTGAATGGGTTCACGGTGGACCGAGCCACACTTGGGGCGTGGATCACGACCAGTGTCGGCTATCATTTCAGGGGGCTGATCGGAGAGGTCGTCGGCTTCACGCGCCAGCTCAACGATAATGAAGTGCGCGACCTTCAGCGCTATCTCGCAGAAAAATGGCTCAGTGCACCAACGAAAGTGGACCTGTTCCTTGCCATTGGACAGTCCAATATGGAGGGGCAGGGTGACAAGACGCTCAGCCCATCCGTCAATGCGGGTAGCGGCTTTGCCCTGACGCAGCAGAACATGCTGGCGACGCTCGCAGACCCCGTCGGCAATGCGAATACCGGGTCATGCCTGCCTGCTTTCGGCAATCGCTGGTATGCGGAAACCGGCCGGGCGGCGGTGGTCGTGTCAAAGGCGGTCGGTGCGACGGCGCTCCTGCCGGAAGCCGATATTGGCTACGGCAATTGGGACAAGGTTGAGGGCGCTCTTTACGGTGCGGCCGTCACCGCCATGAACCTTGCGATGGACACAGTCCTGAACGGGTCGATTTATACCGTGCACAGCGTCAACGCCCTCTGGTGTCAGGGCGAGGCGGAGGCCAACCGTATGTCGATCGGGACGGCGGGTGTCACGCCTGCGGCCATGAAGCCGCGCTGGAAACCCTCGCGGCAAATCTGCAGACGGACCTCACACTGCCAGCGACGTCGTTCTTCATCTTCGAATTGGGGGCACGCGCTGATGGCGGCAACGAGACATTCTATGCGGCGTTTCGCGATGCGCAGAACGCTGCTGCCAATGACGTGGCGAGTATCCATGTGATCTTCAGCGGCGCCAAAGACTTCCCCGTTGAGGGACGTATGATCGACGACCTCCACTACAATCAGGAGGGATACAACGTCATGGGCGACATGGGGGCCGCGGCAGCCGCCCTGCTGGTCGACTAGGCCGGGATGAAATTGAGGGCGACGCCGTTGTTGCAATAGCGCAGGCCAGTGGGCCCGGGGCCGTCGTTGAAGACGTGACCCTGATGCCCGCTGCAACGGCTGCAGTGATACTCCGTGCGCGGCAGGATCAGTTTGAAATCCCGCTTCGTTTCGACGGCACCGGGGAGGTGGTCGTAGAAGGATGGCCAGCCGGTACCGGACTCGAATTTCGTCGATGCATCAAATAGGGGCAGAGCGCAGCCCGCGCAGACGAACGTGCCGTCACGCTTCTCGCCATTGAGCGGCGAGGTGCCCGCCCGTTCCGTGCCTTCCTTGCGCAGGACGCGGAATTCTTCTTCGGTCAGGCGCTCACGCCACTCCTCATTGCTAAGGGCGGCCCAGTTCACATCAGTATTGTCAGGCGAAGACGTCATTTTTTTGTCCTCGCGGCCATTTGCCCCGCCACCACAGGCAGCAAGGCCGACGGCCGCACTAGCGTAAAGGAAAGTGCGTCGGGAAAGGCGGGGGGATGGAGAAGTGTTTTTCATGATCCGTTATTCGCGCCTCCGGCTGAAAGGTTACTTGGTGTGGAAACGGCCAAAGGCAACCATGGCCCAGCCCGCCAGCATCAGAACCCCGCCAATGGGCGTGATCATCCCCAGAAAGGTCGGGGCGCCGAGAGCCATGGCGTAGAGCGTTGCGGCAAAAAGACCGCTCCCTGCCATGGCACAGATGGCTGCTCTTCTGGCGCCGAACCCATCGAGCAGAAGCGCTGCCACAGCGTGAACCAGGAGATAGAAGGTCGCCGTCTCCCACCATTCTTTGGCTTCGCCTGTCAGCACGGTGTCGAGGCCATGGGCACCAAAAGCCCCCAATGACACGGCAATAAGGGCGAGCAGGGCGGCGATACGGCGGATCATCACGGAAACCTCAGGCGGCCAGGCAGGGCAGGGCGAAAAGCAGTCCCGTCCAGACATTGGATTTGAAAAGCATCAGACAGCGATGCCCATCATTGATATCGAGCGTTGCGACCTGCCAGGCCATATGCGCACTGGCGGGCAAGAGCCATAAGGTGCCCCATCCGGCCCCTGCGACAAGAAGTCCGGTCGCGGCCAGCATGAGGGCAATGCCGTAAAAAATGGCGATACCTTTCTTGGACGCGTCGCCCAGGCGACGGGCAGACGATTTGACGCCCACCAGGGCGTCATCCTCCCGGTCCTGATGGGCATAGATCGTATCGTAGCCAAGGGTCCAGAACAGTCCTGCTGCGTAATAAAGGACCGCAGACATCGGAATGGTGCCTGCGAGCGTCGCTGCACCGACCAGCGCGCCCCAGTTGAAGGTCAGACCGAGCCACGCCTGCGGCCACCAGGTGATGCGTTTCATGAACGGATAGCCGGCCACCAGTGCCAGTGAGGCCATGCCGGTCAGGATCGCGACGAGGCCGAGCTGTAGCAGGACCACAAGTCCGATCAGGCTGAGACCAACAAGAAGCAGCCAGGCGCTCCTGACACTGACGATGCCTGCCGCCACCGGCCGTGATGCCGTCCGCGCGACCTTGGCGTCGATATCCCGGTCGACGATGTCATTATAGACGCAGCCCGCTGACCGCATGACATAGGCACCGATCAGAAAGAGGAGCCAGTAGCCATAAAGCGTTTGGGGCGACGTGCCGTCAGGGCGCGCGATCAGGGACCCCCAGATGCAGGGCCAGAACAACAGCCACATGCCGACAGGTCGGTCTGCGCGCATCAGTCGCAAGTAGGGCCGCACTTTTGATGGCATGCGGTCAACCCATCCCTCAGGGGCGGCGTCCGGCGTCTTTTGATCGGTCATGGTCATGGCCTTGCGTCTATCACCGGTCCTGGGATCGAGAAAGTGAGGGGTTGTGGCGCCCCCGCGGCCTGCGCCACACTCAGGGCCGGTTTGGCGAACAGAGGATCAGATGGTGCGGCAGCGATATTGGAATATATGGGGACAGGTTCTTGGGACGCTCGCCTTGCTGACGGCCAGTCCATCAGCGATGGCCCAGACCGGACCGACTACGCCCAACCTTTTTTCTGAGATCGGCAAATCCGAGGCTGAGATTGATAGCCGAATTAACCGCATGTGGTCGACTTATTTCGAAGGCGACGTCGAGACAGAGCGGCTGTATTTCGAAGCTGGCGCCGATGAGGGGTTCGTCGTCGACATCCACAATGCTGACGTTCGGACTGAGGGCCAGTCCTACGCCATGATGATCGCGGTTCAGATGGACCGCCGCGACGTTTTTGATCGCATCTGGCGTTTTTCCTATCGGCGGATGCTGAATAAAGAGGGCCCGCTGGAGGGCTATTTCTGCTGGCACTATGATCCGTGGAAAGAGGAATGTAAGAGCCGCGGACCAGCGCCGGATGGTGAAGAATATTTCGCCATGGCGCTTTATTTCGCCGATGCCCGCTGGGGCAGCGTGTCAGGTGAACTGGATTACAAGGCCCATGCCGATGAAATCCTGCGCGAAATGCTGCATCAGGAAGAGGACAATGGCGGCGTCGTCGACCGCGTAACCAACATGATCGACGCCGAGACGAACATGATTGTTTTTGTGCCAAGTGGTGCAAATGCCGAGTATAGCGATCCGTCCTACCACCTGCCGGCCTTCTATGAGCTGTTCAGCCGTTGGGCTCTGCCGGAGGATCGGGCGCGCTGGGCCACGATCCGCGATGTCAGTCGGGACTATCTCGCCAATATCAAAACGCGCAATCCCGATCATTGCCTGATGGCAGACTATGCGGGGTTCGACGGTGAGCCGGTCCGCGCACCGTTCAATCCCGACTCTGAGAATTTTCAGGTCGACGCGTGGCGAACCATCTTCAACTGGTCCGTGGACGCAGCATGGTGGGGCGTTGATGAGCGCCAGGCCGGCTTGAGTGAATGTCTGCTTGGGTTCTTTGCCGATCCCGAGCGCGGCGGCGGCATATCGGCGCCCGGCTATCGGTCGTCTTTCAAGATGAATGGCCAGCCAGTGGCGGGAAGCGGTTACAAAGCTTCCGGCCTCGTTGCGATGAATGCCACGGGCGCAATGGCCACTGATGCTGATTGGACGCGAGCGTTTGTCGAAGACTTCTGGTCTGTCGAGCCGCCAACGGGTACCTACCGGTATTATAACGGCATGCTCTACATGCTGGCGACTCTCGCCCTCAGCGGGGACTACACGGTTTACTGTCCTGACGACGATTGTACTGGCGCTAAATGACGAAAGAGATCCGCCCATTCCATGCCATGACAATCGGGCGCCTCGCGTTTCAGATGCAGGCAGAAGGCCGTTCGATTGTTCACATGCAATATGGCCAACCCTCCGCGCGCCCACCGGCCGCGGTCATGTCCGCCGCGGCAGACATGCTGGATGCCGGTGTGCCGGGGTACTGGCAGAACGAGGAGCTGACCGCTGCTATCGCGGACACCTATTCTTCGCTCTACGGTGTATCGATCTCAACTGCCCAGATCTTCCTGACCTGCGGCGCGTCGCCTGCAATGGTACTCGCCCTGACGGCGGGCTTTGCGCCGGGTGCACGCATTGCCATGGCCAAACCCGGCTATGTGGCGCATCGCAACACGGTCATCGGCCTGAACATGGAGCCTGTTGAACTGACCTGTGGCAGTGACACCGGCTTTCAGCTGACAGCGGATATGATCCGATCAATCGATCCGGCACCTGACGGCTTGATCGTGGCCAGTCCCGCCAACCCGACGGGTTCAATTATCCCAAGGGATGAGATGGCGGCGATCGCTGACGCCTGTGCGAAGCGGGGAATACGCATCATCTCGGACGAGATTTACAATCGCCTGACCTATGACGCCGCGGCTGCGAGCATCACCGAGTTCACGACCGATGCATTTGTGGTCAACAGCTTTTCGAAATTCTATCTCATGCCGGGCTGGCGCCTCGGTTGGCTCGTGGTGCCGGAAGAGCAGATCGACAGGACCGTGGCGATCAATGGCAATTTCTTTTTGACCCCTCCATCCCTCAGTCAGGCGGCGGCCCTCGCGGCCATGTCCTGTACGGATGAACTGACCAGTCACCTCGATACCTATCGGCGTAATCGGGCGCATCTGCTCGAAGCCCTACCGCGTCTTGGGCTCACGGAGATGGCGCCGCCGGATGGGGCGTTTTACATTTATGCCAATGTCGATGAGTTTACCGATGACAGCCGGGTGCTCTGCCGCGAACTGCTCGAACAGACCGGCGTTGCCACGGCGTCCGGTGTCGACTTCGATCCGGAAGAGGGGCATCGCTATATGCGGTTCAGCTTCGCGGTCACGGAGGCAGAGGTACTGGACGCGATCGCGCGCATGACGCCGTTCTTCGAATCGCGGCGTCGATCCGCCTAGCGCGGCACTGCGTGGAGCAACTGGGCGTGCGGGATGAAGACGTTAAAGCACGTCTGCTCGGGGCTTGACGATACGGTCAAGGCCCCATTGTGCGCGCTGACGATTTCCGAGGTGATGTAGAGGCCAAGTCCCAGTCCGTCGCGGGGCCGGTCGTGACGCCCCCGGAAAAAGGGGTGGAACAGCGTCTTGCGTGTTACTTCGTCGATCTCATCCCCGCCATTGCAGACAGACAGCATCAGCCCGGCGCTGTCGGTACGTGCGCTGATGATAATGGGCTCATCAGTCGCGCCATGGGTAAGCGCATTGGCCAGCAGGTTCGAGACGACCTGCGCCATTCGCCCCGGATCGACCAGGCATGTGCGGTCGACCTGCAGCGTGGTGCGGATATCTCTTCCCGGATGACTGCTCTGCAGTTCGGCCACGACGTTTGAGACAAGTACAGAGATGTCCGTGTCGGCCGGATGGATGGGAATCCCGCCGCCCAAGCGACCCCGGGCAAAATCAAGGACATTGTCGACCAGCTCGTGCATGCGGTCGGCACTCTGCTGCATCAGCCTCGTCACCTGCCGCGTTCGGTCGTCAGTGGAACTCTGAGACAGAAGGTGCAGCCCGGACTGAAAAGCAGCCAGCGGGTTCTTCAGATCGTGGCCGAGAACAGCGATAAACTGTTCGCGCAGTTCGCTGGTGTGTCGCTCATCATCAAGGGCGTTGTCGCTCTTCTGCATCTTTCGCTGGGCGTCGAGATGAAAGGCGATGAGCTCTGCAAAGAGCTTCATCATGCCTGAGATGCTTGGCTTGCGCACATCTGCGGGCTCTCGATCGATCGCGCACAACGTACCGAAGAAGTGGCCATCCCTCAGGACGATGGGCACGGAGATGTAGCTTTGAAACCCGTATTGCTGCGGCGTCCTGTGGTCACGCCAGACGTCGTCCTGGGCCACGTGGTTGATGAAGACCGCCTCACGGTGCTGCTCAATCTCGTGGCAGATCGTCGTTTTGACATCGAGCTCACCGCCCGGCTTGAGGCCGAAATCGATCTCATCCCTGACGGCGCATGCGACCCAGCTATCGTCCGTCACGCGGGCTACAGCCGCAAAGCCCATGCCCGTCGTCTTGCAGACCACATCGAGAATTGTGGGGATGACTTCAATCTGCGTCACCTGATCGAGGCTCAGAACAATATCGGTATTTTTGCTCACGCCCGTCATCAACCTCAGCGTTCGTGTCCCGTATAATCATAATAGTGCGACAGAAGGGCCCGACAATCATCTCGCACACCTTTTTGCTGACGGACAGGAATGGTCGCGGCGAGGGCGGCAGGTTCGGAAAACAGGCACCAGAAAAGCCGCAACCCTTGCCATTTGCGCTCAACCTTCGCAAAAGGCGCCGAAACAGTGACCACCAGCCCTCAAGGGACCTTCCATGGCCGACAGACGCCCTGCCAAGAACCAGCCCGCCAGCTTTGCCTGGTCGTCCGACAATGAGGACTGGTGTGCTGCGCAGCTCAAGAAATACCCGGCCGGCCGCCAGGCGTCGGCAGTCATTCCTTTCCTGTGGCGTGGTCAAAAGCAAGAAGGATGGGTCTCCATCCCGATGATGGAAGCGATCGCTGAGCAACTCTCAATGCCTTATATCCGGGTCTATGAGGTCGCGACCTTCTACACGATGTTCAATCTGAAGCCCGAAGGCACCTATTTCGTCCAGCTTTGCGGCACGACACCGTGCATGCTGCGCGGGGCAGAGGACCTGATCGCGGTGTGCGAGAAGGTGATTGGACCGCAGGGCGCCATCACCGACAGCGGTAATCTTTCATGGCTCGAAGTCGAGTGTCTTGGCGCCTGCTGCAACGCGCCGATGGCGCAGATCAATGACTATTACTATCAGGACCTGACACCGGAAACGTTCGAAGAGATCCTGCTCAAGCTGGATCGCGGCGAATATGTGGAGCCGGGCGTGTTCAACGACGGGCGACATACCTCTGACCCTGAAGGTGAGAATACATCGCTGACCGATGAGTCGATCTATGATGGATCTGCGGCCAAGCCGATCGACAAGCTGCCCAATAGCGATCCTGCGCCAGCAAGCTGATTGTACCACCAAAAAACTTATTGACTACAGATGTAGTCGGTCGATAGCATGACCGGACAAGGCGCGGCAAAAGCGCTGTCTAAAAATTGTCCGGGGGTTCCCTTCAGCTTTTCTCGTTTGGGAATGGGACCTTATGCTCTTGAGTACCGCTATGGCGATGGCGCTTGCCCTCTCGCCGGTGTCGACGCCTGTCGATAGTGCCGCCGCAACGCCTGATTCATTCATCGAAGACGGCAAACAGATTTTCACCAAGGCCTATTTTGTTCAGTACGCGCCGCAGACGGCGCGGGACATGCTTTTCAATGTGCCTGGATTTCAGGTGCGGCAGGCGGAAAGCCGCCGCGGCCTGGGGCAGGGCGGGACAAACGTCCTGATCAATGGCGCCCGCGTGTCTGGCAAGAGCAACGACCCGCTGGACGTGCTGGGACGAACCTCGGCGGAAGCTGTCATCCGTATCGAGATCGTTGATGGCTCCTCATTGGGAATATCGGGACTGTCCGGTCCTGTGGCCAATGTGCTGATCGATAAATCCGCTCATACGGGCAATTGGGAGTACCGACCGCAATTCCGCAAAGGCGTGGCCGCCCGCATGCTGAATGGCTCCGTCTCCATGACGGGAGAGATTGAGGATGTGACCTACACGGTCGGTCTCAAGAACAACCAGTTCGTCAACGGGGGATGGGGGCGTGAGACGCTGACGTCCCCCGACGGGATCCTGCTTGAGGACCGGTACCTGAACGCTGAGCAGGATGGTCATCAGCCTCAACTGTCCGTGGCCCTCGGGCACAAGGACGCGGCCGGACGCGAAGCCAATGTCAGCATCGAAGGGACGGCTTTCATCTATGACCGGTCGGAACGGACCGAAGCGGACGTGATCGATCCAGGTCAGCCGGACTATCTCAGGCTAAGCCGTCAGTCCGAAGATGAGTGGAATACAGAGCTGTCGGCAGACTACGCTCTTGATGCGTTCGGAGGGCGTCTGAAACTGATCGGATATCAGTATTTCGAGCATAGCCCGTTTGTCTCGACGCTGATGACGGAGGCGGACGGCGTCTCCATCGGCGGCAACCGGTTCGAACAGACCGTCGATGAGGGCGAATCCATCCTGCGCGCGGAACAGAGCTGGACCTTGGGGAAAGACCGTTCCATCGAATTGGCGCTGGAAGGTGTCTACAACTTCAATGACGCGGAATCGGCCTATAGTGAGATTGATGCGGACGGCATTGAAACAACGATCCCGCTCGACGACGCCCATACGAAGATTGAGGAACGGCGGGCAGAAGCGTCGCTCACCTACAATTTTCCGATCGGCGAGAAGATTGATGTGCAGTCGTCCTTTGCGATGGATTACTCCGAGCTCGAACAGTCCGGTGCTCTGGGCAAGACGCGAAGCTTCGTGCGACCAAAGGGCTTCATTTCTGCGACCTACAAGCCCCGCCCGAAACTGGAACTGCGCGGTCGGCTCGATCGCCGTGTGGGCCAGCTGGATTTTGGCGCTTTCGCCAGTTTTCTTGATCTCGAATCCGGCAACGAGACGACGGGAAATAGCGAACTCGTGCCCGAACAGTCCTGGTTTCTTGAGGGGGCTGTAGAGAAGACGTTTACGGATGACAGCAAAATTACGCTGACCCTGCAGGGCGAGCGGATACAGGATATCGTCCAGTCAATCCCGATCGGTGATGGTGATGGGCCGGGCAATGTCGATGAGGCCACGCGGTACAAGGGCGAACTGCTCGTTACCCAGAAAACGGATAAATGGGGGGTGCCGGGTGGCCAGCTGGACTGGCAGTTGACAGCCTATGGATCGGAAATTGAGGATCCGTTTTCAGGCGAAAAGCGACGAGTCGATGCCCAGACGCTTTACTACACGTCGATCAGTTTCCGGCATGATATTCCTGAGACGGATTACGCCTACGGATTTCAGATCCAGCATTTTGAGGAGGCCCGGGCGTGGCGCCGGTCACAAATCTCCAAATTCGGTCCCAGCGAGCCGGCCGTCGAGATCTATGTCGAAGACAAGGACTTCTTCGGCGCAACGGCCACGCTGTATCTCTACAACCTCGCCATGTACACAGAGGATTACTGGCGCGACATCTATGACGGGTCGCGGCCGGGGGCGCCCGTCCTGTACCGGGAAAGCCAGGATATCAGCTTTGACCTGATTGGCGGCATCAATCTGAAAGGGACGTTCTAGGCTCCAGACTCAATCGCGGCGATGTGATAAGGTCTCCCAATGAGCAATACTACGTCAGAAGTTGATTTTCACAAGTTCGGGTCGGGCGAGTTCGAGTTCGGCGAATGGGCTACCCCATTTGCTGATGCGGCCATCGAGATTCTGGAGTTCGTTCATTCGCCCCGCCGACCGTGGCCCGATGATGCACCATTCCATTATCGTATGGGCTCATTGCTTCGGTCACATTGCGACGCGGATCTCGTGGCGCGTATCTACGTCTACGAACCAGAGAAGGTCTATCGAGTAACTTTCGATCATGTTTCTGCAATGAGACTGCTCGATGAAGGTGGGCTCCTTGAGCTATGGTCCAAGACGGAAGAGCTCGGGGGACGTCCTGGCCAAACGACGTTCCGGGTCCGGAATCATGGTTGGACCGAAGAGAGCGTTGTCTCGTTCCTTGCGACGGACGGTTGGTCATTCATCATAGCCAGCGATAATGAATGTCTTGAGGTCGTGAGCGCCAATCCCCCGGTGATAGAAGAAGAAACGTTGGAAACCTCATAACCAGAATGCCACGAGCGTGGCGATGGCAATGGCAGAAATGAAATTTCGACCCAGCTTATCGTAACGCGTCGCGATCCGGCGGAAATCCTTGAGGTGACAGAAGGCGTTCTCGACCAGGTGCCGATCTCTGTATCGTGTCTTGTCGTAGGTGATCTTCCGCTTACGGTTGGACCTGCCGGCGATGACGGGCCTCGTCCCTTGGTCACGCATGGCTTTGCGAAAAGCGTTCGCATCATAGCCTTTATCAGCAATGAGGTGCTTCGCGCCTTGCAGGCTGTTCGAGAACAGCTCAGTGGCCCGAACATCACTGACATTGCCGGGCGTGAGGTTAAGCGCGAATGGTCGCCCGTTCACGTCGGTGAGGATGTGGATTTTGCTGGTCTGACCACCACGCGAGGGGCCGATCCCTTGCGCATTCGCCCCCCTTTACCGCCGAACGCGGAGCGTTGCGCCTTCACATAAGTGCTGTCGATCGACGTGCTTGTCGTGACCGCGCCTGCAGCGGCCAACGCCTCGAGCATTCCTGTCCAGAAGCGCTTGCGGGACCAACGATTGAAGCGATTGTAGACCGTGGTGTGCGGCCCGTACTCCTGCGGACAATCGACCCAACGGCACCCCGTCTTGAGGACATGGATGATGCCCGAGATCACCCGCCGATCATCGACGCGCCGGGCACCAGGCTGGTTCCTCGGCATGAAAGGTTCGATCGACGCCCACTGCTCATCGTTCAGCCAAAACAGCTTGCTCATTCCTCGCTCCGTCGCTGCTTTGACGTTGGGAATCATGATTTGCCATCAAGGATCAATGGGCTGATTGGGTTTGGAGCCTAGTCCCGATCGGGGCTCCAGCCCTTTGGCGCCATTTCAAAATGATCGAATTCAAAGGCTGGGGCGACGGTACAGCTGACCAGGGTCCAGTCGCCCGTCGACTGGGCCGACTGCCAGGCACCGGCGGGTACCACGCCCTGCGGGGTCTGGCCCGCCATGGCATCCGCGCCAATTTGCACGGACAGGCGTTGGGCTGACTCTGCAATTTCAAGAACAAGTGGCGCCCCGGCATGGAAGAGCCAGATTTCAGTCGCATCGATACGGTGCCAGTGCGATCGGACCCCGCGCGGCAGGAGGAAAAGGATGGCTGTCGCCACGGACCGACCGTCGACCTGACGCGAATCCCGAAACGTCTCCCTGTAGAAGCCACCTTCCGGATGCGGAGCAAGATCAAGGGCGGCAATGATATCCGAGGCGCTGGTCATGGCCTCAGGGTTGCTGGTGGCGCAGTGGTGGTCAAGTCCATTCGCCCTAGAGGTTGGCGATACGCCACGGGGCGGTTAAAGTTTGCCGGTTTTCTGCGAAAAGGTTTCATCCATGCACCGTTCCGCTCTCGCCGTTTTTCTCGGTGTCGTTCTTTCCGCCTGCAGCGGTGCTGCGCCGACCGCGACGACAGAACCCGCTCTGCCGGAGAAGCGTCTGGCCCTGTCCTTTGATGATGCGCCGATGAGTGATGGGCCGATACTGACCGGTGATGAACGGACGGATGCGCTGATTACCACTCTTGCCGATCGCGAGGCACCGCCCGCCGTCTTCTTCGTCACGACTCAAGGTCTGGGCAGAGACAATGGGCGTGCACGGATTGAACGATATGTCGATGCCGGGCATCTGCTCGCCAACCATTCGCACAGTCATCAGGGGGCGAGCAGCACCGACCCCGCGATCTACATTGCCGATATCGACGAGGCTGAGCGTCAGCTGGCGGGCTTTGGCAATCGTCGCGCCTGGTATCGGTTCCCTTTTCTTGACGAAGGACGGCCGCTGGAACGGCGCGATCTTTACCGCTCGGCCCTTGCGGAACGTGGGCTGACGAATGGCTATGTGACGATGGACACCTACGACTGGTACCTGAACGACAAATGGCGTCGCGCGCTTGCCGCCGGGCAGATGGTCGATGAAGCGGCTCTCAAATCGGTCTATCTCGATATGCTCATGGCCAGCGTTGAGTATTATGACGAGCTGGCTGCGGAGTCGCTGGGGGAGAGTCCCGCTCACATCATCCTTTTGCATGCCAATGATCTTAACGCGCATTTTATCGGCGACTTTATTGATCGTGTCCGCTCGGAAGGTTGGACCCTTGTCAGCCCCGATGAGGTCTATGCCGACCCGATCGCGACGCAAACGCCCCAGACCTTGATCACAAATCAGGGACATGTGGCGGCGCTCGCCATTGACGGTGGCCGTTCACCCATCGGCATGACCCATTTAGGGATCGAAGAAGATCAGATTGACGCACTGATTGAGACTCGGCAGGTCTTTGGCGAAAGGTAAGCTGCCGACTGAACTGGGGCCCATCATGAACAAACCGCTTAAAGATAGCGTGGCGTTTCAAAAATGGATGATCCGCTTCGCGGTCATCGAATTTCTGGCCCTCGCCAGTTTCATCGGCTTCTGCCTGTTTTCGGACCAGGGCATCCGTGTGCTGGTCGGCGGCGTCGTTGTGATTTCGGCCGTCAGCGTGATCGTGCTGTTTCGCAAGATGGAAGCGTTTCACAAATCAAACAGCAAAGCGGATTAAGCTTAGCGTGCCTTGCGCAGACGGCGTGAGCCGAAGAACCCCAGGCCTGACAGGAAAAGGATAGCTGCACCGGGGACCGGCACTGGATCAGACGCGCCGATCAGCACTGGCGGGAAGCCACCAGGACCACCAGTGGGCGTCGTTGGCGGGAAGCCGGTCATGCGGACGAGTGGCTGGCGATTAAGCAGGGAAGTGAAGGCCGCATCACCGCCGGTCCACTCTTCGCCCGTGGTATCAGGGATCGAGAAATCACCTGCAACGATGGCGTCGCTGACCACGAGGTCACCCATCGACAGGCTGGCATAGCGGATGGCCTCGGCTTCGAAGCATTCATTGGTGTCAGCGTGCGGGTTCAGCACATTACCGTGGCCGATATAGCGGGAGCCATCGGCATAGCGGCAATTGTCGAATTCAGGGTCGAGGTTCTCGTTTTCGGCAAAGCCGCTGCCGTCCTCGACGATGTCCTTGTCGGTACCGAATTCGTTGCGGGTGAACTCACCGGCGGCAGCGCGCTGCCGAACCGATGTGCGGCCAGAGAAGGGCAGGGCGCCAGTCCGCACCGTTTTCTCTTTCTTGACCGGCGACGCTGCTGTCACCGCCACGTTCGCCATGCCCGATCCATCGGCCAGTCGCCCAAAGCTCGGGGCCAGCGCGCTGCCGACCAGGAGCAATGAGACGACAATGGCGGCCGGGGCGAGGAGGCGACGATTTAAACGCATTGTTCACATTCCCTAATGAAGTGTGAACATGACAAAGCAAGGCCCGTGCCGGTTGTGCGCTCTCCTGCACGTTTAAGGCGATTTTTTCGGGAGGAGCCCTGCGGGCCTGCCGCGATCCCGGCCCATGGGCGCATCCGCGCGGCAAAGCGCCCTAGCGCCTTGCCTGTCGCGCCATTTCGCCGTAGCTGGGCCCGACATCATTCTCGAACCATTTCGGGCGACCCATGCTGCAAGACAAAGACCGTATTTTCACGAACCTCTATGGCCTTCAGGACCCTTTCCTTGAGGGCGCGAAAAAGCGTGGGGCGTGGAATGCGACCAAGGACATGCTGGATATGGGCCCCGAATGGGTCATCCAGCAGATCAAGGATTCAGGGTTGCGCGGCCGGGGCGGCGCCGGCTTCCCCACGGGGCTCAAATGGTCTTTCATGCCCAAGGAAGTGAAGGACCGCCCGCACTACCTGGTCGTGAACGCCGATGAATCAGAGCCCGGGACCTGCAAGGACCGCGAGATCATGCGCCATGATCCGCACCTGTTTATCGAAGGCTGCCTGATCGCCAGCTTCGCGATGAAGGCGAACGCCTGCTACATCTATATCCGCGGCGAATATATCTTCGAGCGCGAGCAGCTGCAGAAGGCCATCGACGAGGCCTATGCCAACAAGCTGATCGGCCCGGGCAACATCCATGGCTGGGATTTTGATCTCTACCTTCACCATGGCGCCGGCGCCTATATCTGTGGTGAAGAGACCGCGCTGCTTGAAAGCCTTGAGGGCAAGAAGGGCCAGCCGCGCCTGAAGCCGCCATTCCCGGCGGGCGCTGGCCTTTATGGCTGTCCCACCACCGTGAACAATGTGGAATCGATCGCCGTTGTCGGCACGATCCTGCGGCGCGGCGCGGGGTGGTTCAAAGGCTTTGGGCGTGAGAACAATGTCGGCACCAAGCTGTTCTGCATCTCCGGCCATGTGAACAAGCCGTGTAACGTTGAAGAAGAAATGTCGATCCCGCTGAAAACCCTGCTTGAACGCCATTGCGGCGGCGTGCGCGGTGGCTGGGATAACCTCAAGGCGGTCATCCCCGGCGGATCGTCCGTGCGCTGTCTGCCCAAGTCCATCTGCGATGACGTGCTGATGGATTTTGACGCCCTGCGCGAACACAAATCGGGCCTTGGCACCGCGGCCGTGATCGTGATGGACAAGTCGACCGACATGGTCAAAGCGATTGCCCGTATCGCCCATTTCTACAAACACGAATCGTGTGGTCAGTGTACCCCATGCCGTGAGGGTACGGGCTGGATGTGGCGTGTCCTCGTCCGCATGTCCGAAGGCAATGCTGAAATGTCAGAGATCGACAAGCTACTCGACGTGGCCGGACAGATCGAAGGGCACACCATCTGCGCCCTTGGCGACGCCGCCGCCTGGCCGGTGCAGGGCCTGATCCAGCACTTCCGTCATGAGATCGAAGAGAAGATCACGAACTATCGGTCGAACAAACCGCATGTGCAGGTGATCGCGGCGGAGTAGGGGCTGGCCTGCATGGACAGAGCGCTAATGCTGCGTGTTGTGCGGACATCGCTTTTCTATACGGGACTCTGCATTGGGCTCTAGGGCGCCGTAATCGCATTGAGCGTGTTTGGAGGGGCAGGTGACATGGCGGCCGTCCTTTCTTCTACTAATCTGTTGCCCTTAATCGTGGCGCCAGCAATATCCGTAGACCTCAAATTGTGGGCGCGGGCCACGGATGGGAAGGATCGTTGGATGGCTGCAGCCATTGCAGCAACTATTCCTTGGTTTGTGCCGTTCGCATTATTCTATTTACCTAAACTGATGAACACGGACGGGTTGGTTGGTCGTGATGTCCTAGGTGATGTGGCGACCATTGTTGCTGCGCTTGGATTTCTCGTCTGCTGGATCGGCTTCATGCGTTACAGCCTGTTCCGCGTACCCCAATAAGAGCGGCGACATTTGTGAAAGTCACCAACGCCACCCCCGCCGACGCTGCTGACCTTGCGGCTCTTGGCGAACTGACCTTTGCGGAAACCTTCGCCCATCTGTACACGGCGGAAGATCTCGCTGCCTATATGGCCGAGGCGCAGACGGCGGACTGGTACACTCGCGCCATTGCCGATCCTGACACCGGCGTCTGGATCATCCGCGATGCGGACGGTTCGGCCATCGGATATGGTGTGGCCGGACGCAACACCCTGCCGATTGAAGACCACGAGCCAGAGGCGGGGGAGGTCAAGCGCCTCTATCTGCGCCAGAGTGCGCAAGGCCATGGCTTGGGCAAAAGGCTGCTCGCGCATATGCTGGACTGGCTCGATGGTCGCGGCTATGCGCCGCTCTATATCGGTGTCTACTCGGACAATCCCGGCGCGATCCGCCTTTACGCCGCCCACGGATTTTCGAATGTCGGTGAGTATCATTTTATGGTGGGCAGTCATGCCGACCGCGAGTTCATCCTGAAACGAGAGGCCACGTCATGACGCCGCTGTACATGCTGATCTACGATTATGTGGACGATTATCTGGAACGGCGGGAGCCGGTCCGCCCGGAACATATCGCCCTAATCAGGGAGCAATACGCGGCCGGCCTCCTGACCCAGGCCGGGGCCTTTGGCGACGGCGCACCCGGCGCGGTCATTGTGTTCACCACCGAGGCGGCGGCCATCGCCTTTCCCGGTCGCGACCCATACGTCTCGTCCGGCGTCGTGTCGGACTGGCGGGTCCGCCAATGGAACACCGTGCCGCTGGGCTAGGCTTGGCGACGGGATCATCCTTGCCTATGAGAAGGGATGCTCGACCTTCGACCCAATTGCGAATATTGCGACAAAGACCTGCCCCCCGAGGCGGCGGATGCGATGATCTGCACCTATGAGTGCACCTTCTGCGCAGACTGTGTCGGGACGCATCTGAAAAACGTATGTCCCAATTGCGGTGGCGGGTTTGAGCGGCGGCCAATCCGGCCTCAAGCGGCGCTACGGCCAGGAGCCGGGCTCGGCCACGATCCGGCGTCGACCACCCGCGTGCATCTTCGCCGAGGGCGTGATGAAATCCAGACGTTCTGTGAGGCCCATGCCGCCACCCCGCCGGGTGAGCGATGAACGTGGATGTCATGAGTGATGATCTGGCGCTGTTTCGGGCGGCGCCGGACAGCGTATCGTTCCGTAAGCTGCGCAAACGTCTGGCGCGTCAGACGATGGAGGCGATTACTGCCTACGATATGAGGCCTGACGGCATGCGGCAGCGTTGGCTGATCTGCCTGTCGGGCGGTAAAGACAGCTATGGTCTTCTCGCGACGCTGCTTGATCTGCGGGCGCAGGGGCGCCTCGATGTGGACCTGCTGGCCTGCAATCTTGATCAGGGGCAGCCCGGGTTTCCCAAACATGTGCTGCCGGACTTTCTGACCAATATCGGCGTGCCCCACCGGATCGAATATCGCGACACCTATTCGACGGTGATGGAAAAGACCGCCCCCGGACAGACGCTCTGCTCTATGTGCTCCCGTCTGCGGCGCGGCAACCTCTACCGCATCGCACGGGAAGAGGGCTGCGATGCCGTGGTTCTCGGCCATCATCGCGACGATATTCTGGAGACGTTCTTTCTCAATCTCTTTTTCGGCGGCCGGCTTGAGGCGATGCCGCCAAAGCTGCTGAATGAAGAAGGGGACCTTCTTGTGCTGCGGCCATTGAGCTTCTGCGCCGAAGATGATCTTGAAAAGTTTGCCCAAGCGCTCAACTTCCCCATCATTCCGTGCACCCTTTGTGGCAGCCAGGACGGGATGCAGCGTCAGCAGGTGAAAGCCATGCTGACGGAATGGGAGCGCCAGTCACCGGGACGGCGTGAAACCATGTTCCGGGCGCTACAGACGGCGCGGCCCGGCCATCTTCTGGACCCCACGCTGTTCGATTTTGCGGGACTGCGCCCCGGTCAGAGCTGATTGGTTTCCGACAGGGCGGCGTGAATATCGCTGACCACGACAGATCCTTCGCCCACAGCGCTGGCCACCCGCTTGACCGACCGTGTGCGGACATCGCCCACGGCGTAGATACGGGGCCAGCTGGTCTCATAGCGTGTTGGTGCTCTTTCCAGTGGCCAGTTGGCTTTTTCGAGATCCTCGTCCTTCAGATCGTCACCGGTTTTCAAAAAACCGTTCTCGTCACAACTCATGGTGTCGGGCAGCCAGTCTGTACAGGGTACGGCGCCGACAAACATGAAGATGAAGGAGGTGTCGCAGCGTTCCTCACTGCCATCCTCGCTGTTCTCCCATGTGACGGCGGTCAGGTGATCGTCCTCTTCATCGGCACCGTCGACACCATGCAGGGCCTTGAGTTCTGTTGACGGATGAAAATGGACATTGGGCAGTTCTTCAAGACGGCGCACCAGATATTCCGACATCGTTTCGCGAATGTCCGCGCGCCGGTAGACAATGTGCACCTCTTTGGCCGTCTCCGACAGGAATACCGCGCCCTGACCGGCGGAATTGCCAGCACCGATGACCGCCACCGATTGCTGGCCGCAGAGCTGTGCCTCCATGGGCGTCGCGCCATAATGGATGCCGCGGCCCTCGAACCGTTCGAGATCCTCGATCGGCAGGCGGCGGTACTGCGCTCCCGTTGCAACCACAATGGCCCGGGCGCGCAGGTGACGGTCATCACCGAGCGTCAGGCAATAGGCATCATCATCCCGCGACAGCGCCTTGACTGAGACGGGGGAGGCGAGCCGTACACCGAATTTCTGGGCCTGGATCGAGGCACGCTCGGCCAGCTCACGGCCGGACACCCCGCTGGGAAAGCCAAGATAGTTTTCGATCTTCGACGAAGTGCCCGCCTGGCCGCCGGGCGCTTCGGCATCGAGCGTGACCACGTCGAGCCCTTCGGATGCTGCGTAAACCGATGCGGCGAGGCCAGCCGGCCCAGCGCCGATGACGGCCACATCCGCCGTGGCTTCGTCGGGAAGGAGGTCGAGGCCGAAAGCCGCTGACAATTCTTCGATGCTGGGTTTGACGAGGGGGTCCAGCGTGCCGCGCAGTACGGCAGGCAGGTCCGACTTTTCAAGTCCGCGAACGGACATCATCTGCTGCGCCAGAGGGTCAGTGCGAGCGGACAGGGCCGTATGCGGAATACCGTGACGATCGAGCAGTTGCCGGATGCTCAGATCATGACGGTCCTGGTTTTCACCGATAACGATGATGCCGCCATTCTGGGATTGCCGCCCGAACTCCCGCCGCGCGGTCAGGACCCGGACGAACACGTCGGACAGATGGGAATTTTCGACGAGAAGGCGTTTGAACTGGCTATGGGCAATATGCAGGATATCGCCATCTTCGCCCATGATGACGCGAGACAGGGACGCCTGGCCGGTCAGAACGGTCAGGTCACCGGCGAACTGGCCCCGCTCCATGAACCCGACCCGTTTCTTGTCCGCCGCCTGCCCAACGAAAATGTGGCTTTCTCCGGAAAGGGTGATGAGGCAGTCGACACAGGCCTCGCCTTCTTCGGAAAGAATGTCGCCCGCCTGGTGCGATCGCACCTCGCCAAAAGCCTTGAGCTGTTCGAGCTCCTTGTCGTCGAAAGTATAGTTGACCTCTTTGGGCGGCATCGTATCCCTCCGGCGCTGGTCCCGATCGTCACCTCCCTATCTAGGCGGCGGGGGCGGCGTGGGAAGAGCCAGCATCAGTCCTTCGGCGGCAGGCCGAGCACGTTGGTCAGGGCTTTCAGATAGGCGGCGAAGGCGTCCCGCCCTTTTTTGGTGATGCGGCAGGTGGTGAGGGGCTTGCGCCCGACGATCCGCTTGTCGACGGTCAGATATTCTGCCTCTTCCAGTTTGCGGATCTGGACAGACAGATTGCCCTGGCTCGCTTCCAGCTTGTCTTTCAGCTCACTGAACGTCGCCGTTTCGGCATTGGCCAGATAGGCCATGATGCCCATGCGCAGCCGGCCATGAATAACGTCGTCAATCTTGTCGATATCTGCCACGCGGGTTTGCCTCAATCCGCCTTGCTGATCCGCATCAGAATGTAGCCGGGGACTGCCATGAAGAGGATGAGCCCGATACCGAGGGCGAGCAAATAGTTGAGCGGATTCTGAACAAAAACACCCGTGATGATGGCTGTAAGGAACCAGCCTGCCGCCACGCCGCTCATCCAGCTGCGTCGACGGATGGCCCCGACGGCAAACCAGACCGCACCCTGCAGGGCGCAGACCGTCACGGGGAAGAACAGCCAGATGGAAAAATCATCGCGCCGGAACGCTGCCGATGCGAAGACAATTATCAGACTGAGATTGGCGAGACCCGCCCCAGCGAACGCTGCGCCAATCGCGCGTTGCGCCGTACCCGATCCAAAGCCTTTGATCCCGCTCCGTCTGGCAACGACAACGTTGATGACCAGAAAGATCACCGTCGGCAGAAAGCCATGAAGGATCGGTACAATCGCCGGGGCGGTCGGCCAGTACGTGATCTGCAGCCAGTTGATAATGCACTGTGCGCCATAAAGAAGTCCGGCGGCGCCGTAGACGATGCCAGTGGACCGCAGGGCGGGGGTATGATCGCTGACGATAGAGGTCAGAAAGGCAAGATCCTCGCGGGCCTTTGTCACATCGTCAGTCATATCATACTCCCATTCGTTCAAGGACGATTACGCCTTGCGCTTGCGTGGCCCGTTCAACAGATTGCCGATGAAGCTGTAGCGCACCAGAAGGTGATAGCTCAGCAGCATCGCCGGGACCGAGGTGCCGAGGATAAAGGCATATTTCGCTTCAGCGGACCAGTTCCAGTCAAAGATCCAGATCTGCATCGCCAGAACGATAGGCAGGTGGATGATATAGAGCCAGTACGATGAGTCCGCGATATACCGGGTCACGCGGTTCTCGCCATTGAAAAACGCGATGGCCATGCCGATGAACGCGAATGTCAGGTACCAGATGGCAAGGGCGTAGGACGCCGCAAAGATCATTTTCTCCCGGCCTTCAAGAGTGGGCATGGCGCCAGGCTGACCGTCGACGAGGTACAGGCAGATACCGATCGCACCGGCACCCGACACCAGAAACAGGGGCCAGAAGCGTTTGAAGGGCAGGAGCGCATTTGTGCCCCGTTGCAGCTGCCAGCCAAGCCAGAACGCAAGACCGTAGGTGACCATGGCCGGTGTGTTTGGCACGACGCCCGTATCCGGCGTGGGGACACCCATCCATTCATTCCAGCCCGGTTGATTATAAAGGGCAATCGCCACCGGCAGCGCCAGCAGGAGCGGGCTGAGGCTTGATGTCGTTAGCGTGTTCAGCAGCCCATCTACACCGGCGCGTACTTTGCCGCCTCGGTCCAGCATCGCAATCGGCAGACGCAGGACCAGCATAGCGATGTACGCCAGAATCAGGACGTACAGAAACCAAAGATGCGTCCATGGAAAGGTCTCAAGCGTCGGTGGAGGCGATGGCGGCATCTGCTCCATCGTCAGGCCGTACTGGCGCATCATGGCCCAGATGAGCAGGACGGTAATGGCCACGAGGTTCAGCGGCAGAAAGATCGCCAGCGGCGCGGCGATCCGCTTCAGCCGGCTTCTGATGAAATAACCGGCGCCTTTGCGGTGATAGACCATGCGGCCAAAATAGCCCGCCAGCAGGAAAAACGTCGCCATACGGAAGGTGTGGAGGACGAAACCCAGCCAGGCAATGGGCTCTGACCGTTGAGCGTCCATGACAATCCACGTCGGTATTTCGCTTGGATAAAAACTCAAGCCGGCATGAAAGACGATGCCAAGAAGCAGCGCGCTTCCCCTGACAAAATCCAGTGAATGAAGTCGTTCGGTTGTGGTGGCTGTCATAGCGTCCCCCTTCAAAAAATCTCGATGACGATCATGTAAGTGAACAGGTTCATATTGTAAACCTGTTCATCGACAATTTGGATTGGTGAAGGGGCAGAAAGGGGGCTTTTGGTTGTTGGAATACGCACCCGGGCCGGGCCTGGATCCGACGCTGGATGCCTTCAACGCGCTGTTTGTTTTGAAGAAAATTGCTCACACAATGCCGCACCGCGAGAGGGCGCGGGCTTATCGGCGATGGCGCGCGAGAAATTGGAAAAAGGCATGGGCACGGCGGCCGGCCGCATGACAGTCGGCGGTGTCGGTCGTGCACGCATCGGCCATGGCGAGGGTTGGTCATCACTATCGTCGGGGGCGCGGTGACGCTGCTGACGACGGCGCGATTGGCCTATGTTCTGCGACGCCGTGCAGTCGACAGAACGGTCGCAAGTCCTATCAGAAATAGCGGCAGGGCGGCGGGCAGAGGGACTGGATTGGTAGAAATATAGCCTGACACAAGCTGGCGCTGGATGGTGAAGTCGCTGCCGCAGGATGGCGACTGACAGATCCCTTCATAGAAAAGATAGAGCAGCTCCACACTGACCGCATCGCCGCTGAACGCCATGTCGGCCTCGAGAATACTGGCGAAAACGGGCGTGCCGGTGAGGTCGCCCGATGCCGAGGTGACGAAATAGAGCTGATTGGGCACCGTATAGATTGGCACGGCATAGCTGTATGTCGCGCCATTAAACACGCGACCAGCCGTCGTTGTCACGTTCACAGTCGTGAATTTATTGGCGAGGATGTCGTAATCGAAATAGCCAAAGGCCGTCCCTCCATCATCGTAGACGAAATTGTTGAGGTACCACCGCATCGGTGCGGCACTGGCCTGCGCGGTCAGGAATGTGATACCGAGCACCAGCGCACAAAAAAAGGCGCGTTGCATTGTTCTCTCCCCAGAGTTCTCTTGCCGGGCCATCGAACGGGAAATGGGGTGGCGCTACAAGGTTTTCATGCAGTTGAAGACGGCTTGAAAAGCTGCTCTCACAGTGGGTGCTGACGCGGCATAACCGGCTCAATCTGCAGTCTTCAGCCCGCCAGCACCTCTATCGACGCTGGTTTCGCCAATCGGGCCACATGACCCACTTTCCTCTCGCGCGATTGCGTGTAAACGGGGCGGCAAATCGTACCCGGCGCGGCGCCCATGCCGTCACAACTGAATAAAGTCTGCTCATGACCGAACTCCGCACGATCAAAGTCAATGGCCGCGAGATCGATGTCGATCCCAATCTCACCCTGCTGCAGGCCTGCGAGGCCGCCGGTGAGGAAATCCCGCGTTTCTGCTACCACGAACGGCTGTCGATCGCCGGCAATTGCCGCATGTGCCTGATCGAGGTCAAAGGCGGGCCACCCAAGCCGGTCGCCTCCTGCGCGCAGAATGTCAAAGATTTGCGCCCCGGACCGGAAGGCCAGCCGCCGGAGATGTTCACCAACACACCGATGGTGAAGAAGGCCCGCGAAGGGGTGATGGAGTTCCTGCTCATCAACCACCCGCTGGACTGCCCGATCTGTGACCAGGGCGGGGAGTGTGACCTGCAGGACCAGGCTGTGGCCTATGGCCGTGGCGAATCGCGGTTCGAAGAGAACAAGCGCGCGGTCGAAGAAAAATATATGGGCCCGCTGATCAAGACGATCATGACCCGCTGTATCCAGTGCACGCGTTGCGTCCGTTTCGCGACGGAAGTCGCGGGCGTGAACGATCTTGGCCTCGTCAATCGCGGCGAGAATGCCGAGATCACGACCTACCTTGAAAAGGCGGTCGGCTCTGAGCTCACCGGCAATCTGATTGACGTCTGTCCGGTCGGCGCGCTGACCTCCAAGCCTTACGCGTTCACCGCGCGTCCTTGGGAGCTGCGCAAGACCGAGACCATTGATGTGATGGACGCGCTGGGCACGAATATCCGAGTCGATAGCCGGGGCCGTGAAGTGCTTCGCATCCTGCCGCGCATTCACAACGATGTGAACGAGGAATGGCTGTCCGATAAGGGCCGGTTCATCTGGGATGGCCTGAAGAAGCGTCGGCTTGACCGGCCCTATGTCCGTGTGAACGGCAAATTGCAGGCCGCGAGCTGGTCTGAGGCCTTTGCCGCGATCAAGGCCCGCCTCGACATGACGGCCTCCGACAAGATCGGTGCGCTGGTTGGCGACCTTGTGCCAGCCGAAGCCATCAAGGCGCTGAAGGACCTCACCGATGCCCTCGGCACGCCGCACCGCGACTGTCGTCAGGATGGCTCGATGATGGGGGTCCTGCCGGACGGCGGCGAAGCCCCGCGCAGCACCTACACCTTTGGCTCAACTGTTGCCGCGATCGATGAGGCCGATGTCATTCTGCTGGTCGGCACCAATCCGCGCGTCGAAGCCCCTGTCCTGAATGCCCGCATCCGCCGGAATTTCCTCGACAAGATGGATCTGAAGATTGGCCTGGTGGGCGGCGCGGAGGATCTGACCTACGGCTATACCCATCTCGGGTCCGACCCGTCGGCGATCGGCAAGCTGGACAGTGATTTCTTCCAGGCCCTGCTTGATGCGAAAAAGCCGATGATCATTGTCGGTGCCGCCGCCTTTGGTGGTGAGACCGGCAGCGCGATGATGAACGCTGTCCTTTCTCTGGCGGGCCAGGTCGGTGCGATCACACCGGAATGGAATGGCTTCAACGTTCTGCAGACCGCGGCATCGCGCGTCGGCGCGCTCGACCTTGGGTTCGTGCCCGGGGCTGGCGGAAAATCCTTCCACCAGATCCTCGATGCGGCCGAGACCGGCGACATTGAATTTGTCTACAATCTGGGTGCCGATGAGTGCGACACCGACAAGCTGTCCAAGGCGTTCGTTGTCTATCAGGGACACCATGGTGACGCCGGCGCCCGCACGGCAGACGTTATCCTGCCTGGTGCCGCGTACACTGAGCAGTCAGGCATGTACGTCAACACTGAAGGTCGCGTTCAATTGGCCCAGCGCGCCTACTTCCCATTTGGTGAAGCGCGCGAAGACTGGTCCATTCTGCGCGCACTGTCCGGCGTGCTCGGCAAGACCTTGCCCTATGATGACATCTTCGCCCTTCGTCAGGCGATGATGGAGGACAACTCCTCCTTCGTCAGCATTGGCTCGGTCTCACCGGCGATGAGCCCTGATGCCGGTGTCTATCAATCGGGTGAAGGCGAGCTTCCAGCATCGTTCCGGCCGGCCTTTGGCAATTACTACCTCGCCAACCCCATCGCACGGGCCAGTGAGACGATGCGGGCCTGTGTTGAGGCCTATGCGCCGACCGCGCGCCTTGCAGCTGAATAAATCGGGAAGGGCACCGGAAGGTGCCCTTTTGCTTGGCCTATTGCAGCACCCAGGCATCGACCCCGCCATCGATCCCGTCGCCCACATAGCCAAAGAGGCCATCGGCTCCCTGAGTCGGTGTGATGACGAAGACGGGAATGCTGCCGCTGACCAGCATATCGATGCGGATGTCGTCGCCCACACCCGACAGGGATGTGTTGGCGCGGCGCAGGTGGGCACGAAGATCGTCGTCTGGCGTGATGTCGAGGATGAAGGCCTGATTGCCCGTCGCATGGGCCGCCGGTCTGCTGTCGCTCGCCTCGGTCGCGACGATCCGGCCATCCAATTTTGTGATATTCAGCGTTCGAATCGGGTCGACGGATCGTCCCTCGGTGCAGATCGTGATCGATTGGTCGGTGCGGCATTCCGCAGCGGCAGGGCCGACAAGAACGCTGGCGGCCATAACAAGGTGAATCAAAACGCGTTTCATGAACGCAGCTTTCCCTGCCGGCGCCGGGTTGACCACCCCCTCAGGGTTAATATCGGCAGAAAAACCTTTTGATGCTTTACCAGATCGCAGAACCGCTTTTCTTGCCCGGCGGCTTGGGCTAGAGGCCCCGCCATGGACTTCAATTTTCTCGTCGAGCGCAACTGGGATGCCCCGGTTTTCGCCACCCTGATCACGGGTCTTCAGATCCTCGCGCTGGTGCTGATCCTTCTGGTCGGCGTCGCCTTTCTTATCCTGTTCGACCGCAAGGTCTGGGCCGCGGTACAGATGCGAAAGGGACCGAACGTGGTGGGGGCCTTTGGCCTGCTGCAGTCCTTCGCTGACCTGACGAAATTCCTTCTCAAGGAAGTCATTATTCCGGCGGGGGCGGACAAGACGGTTTTCATCATCGCGCCGTTCATCACGGCGCTGCTCGCCATGATTTCTTGGGCGGTGGTGCCGGTCGGAGACAATCTGGTGGTGGCGGACATCAATGTCGGCATCCTCTATTTGTTCGCGATCTCCTCCCTTGGGGTCTACGGGATCATCATGGGCGGCTGGGCGTCGAACTCGAAATATCCCTTCCTCGGTTCGCTCCGGTCAGCGGCGCAGATGGTGTCCTACGAGGTCTCTTTGGGTTTCATCATCATCTCCGTCCTGCTGCTCGTCGGTTCGATGAATCTCACCGACATCGTGGAAAGCCAGGACCGGGGCCTTGGTATTCTGAACTGGCATTTCATCCCGCTCTTCCCGCTCTTCGTGATGTTCTTCATCTCGGCGCTGGCGGAAACGAACCGTCCGCCCTTCGACCTGCCTGAAGCCGAATCGGAACTCGTGGCCGGCTACCAAGTGGAATATTCCTCGTCGCTGTACCTGCTCTTCATGCTCGGCGAGTATCTCAACATCGTCCTGATGTGCGCGATGACGACGATCCTGTTCCTGGGCGGCTGGCATTCGCCGGTGGGCAATTTCCTCGGCCTTGATGCGATCGGACCGATCTGGTTTGCCCTCAAGGTGGTCTTCATGTTCTTCATGTTCGCCATGGTGAAAGCCATCGTGCCGCGTTACCGCTATGACCAGCTGATGCGGATTGGATGGAAGCTGTTCCTGCCGACATCGATACTGTACCTGTTGGGTGTCGCCGCGTTCCTGATCTTCTTCCCCGATGTCGCCGACATGTTCCAAAGCTGGAGGGCTAACTGATGTCTCGAATTGCCCAAGCACTCAAAGGCGCGCTGCTGGCTGATTTTGTCAGCGCGTTCTTTCTGGCCATGAAGTATTATTTCCGGCCGAAATTCACGGTGAACTATCCGTTTGAGCGCGGGCCTGTCTCGCCGCGTTTCCGGGGTGAACACGCCCTGCGCCGCTATCCGAACGGGGAAGAGCGCTGCATTGCCTGCAAGCTGTGTGAGGCTGTCTGCCCAGCGCAGGCGATCACCATTGATGCCGAAGAACGTGAAGACGGCTCCCGCCGGACCACACGCTACGACATCGACATGACCAAGTGCATCTATTGCGGCTTCTGTCAGGAGGCCTGCCCGGTGGACGCTATTGTCGAGGGGCCGAACCTCGAATTTGCGACCGAGACCCGCGAAGAGCTGTTCTACGACAAGGAACGGCTGATCGCCAATGGCGACCGCTGGGAGCGTCAGATCGCCAAGAATCTCGAGCTCGACGCGCCTTACCGGTAAGGCTCAGGCCTATCGAAAGATTTCGGGGCGGCACTCCGGTGCCGCCTTTTTTGTGTCTAGCGGCGCTGAATATTTGGTGTCGTGGCGCAGGCAGCGTCGGCGAGCGCGCCATCGGGCAGGGTGCGGCACCAGTGCTGGCGGACCTCCCAGCTTTGCTCAATCGTCCCCATGGCGTCGATCTGTGACACAGTGAGGCGGAGCAGTGAGTCCGGAACAGCGTTCCAATACGTGGCGGCAAAGGCCACCCGCCATTCCATCTCGGACGGGGTGACGTAGGGGGCCACGGCATAGGCCTGCAGCAGGGCGCCCAAAGCTTCGCGGTCTGGTGCACCGTTCTGCGCGGCCGCTGCGTGGGCGAGCCTGTGCCAGGCGGCCGGGGCGTTGGGCGCGGCTTTTGTTTCCAGCTGCGCAGCCCGGTGGGCCAAGGCAAGGTCGCCACGTGCCGCAGCGCGCATCCCCAGCGCCCTGTAATAGGCACTGCCGCGATGCTGAGGCAGGGTGGAAGCGGTGACGTCTTCAAATGAGCGGTGCGGAAGGCTTAACAGAACGTAGCCACAATAAAGAGAAAGACACCCTATCAAGGTAAATATCGTGGTAAGTATAAACCGTGCGCTTTTCTTCATTTCATCAACTCTATTGAGTTTTTCGCTTTAAACCCAATCGGCTTTACGTCGCCTTAAGTCATCTCGCCTAAGCCGGTTGCGTAAGAGTATGGAGTTTGAAGATGGCCAAAGCAGCAGTCGCCCCCACCTATGATGAAGCCGGCCCCGCCGTCGATCAGGCGAAGCCATCGCCAAAGGCCCCTCAGGAAACGCTGAATATCGATGCGCAGAGCGCGGCCCTGTCGCCAGCCCGGCGCATGCAGGAAACGCTTGGCCGTGAATTTGGTGATGCGGCGGAAGCCATTGAGCCCTGGCCGATCCGCCGCACCGTTGCATTTGTGATCTTTGCCTGCGGCGCATTTTGGACCGCGGTGTATTTCGCGGTCGCCGCCATCGCAGGCTGATCGATCAGACGTAGGATTTGATCCAGTCTTTCAGGTCGCTGGCGAACTCGTCGCGACCCATGGCGAAGGCGATATTCGCTTTCACGAAGCCCAGTTTCGACCCGCAATCATGACTTTCACCCTCATAGGTGACGGCAAAGAACGGCTGGTCGTTCATCAGTTCCGCCATGGCATCGGTCAGCTGGATCTCGCCGCCTGCGCCTTTGCCGGTATTGGCGAGGATGCCAAAGACTTCTGGCTGCAGAATATACCGGCCCATGATGGACAGGTTTGACGGCGCCTTGTCGACGTCCGGCTTCTCCACCATTCCCGACATTTCGATTTTAGAGCCTGTCGCGTCGCCTTTGGGCGCGATGATGCCGTATTTGTTGACGTCCTCATGGGGGACTTCCTCGACGGCGATAATGTTCGCACCCGCTTCGTATTTGTCGACCATCTGTTTCAGGCAGCCTTTCTCGCCCTTGACGATGACGTCGGGCAGGAGAACGGCGAACGGCTCGTCACCCACGATATCGCGGGCGCACCAGATGGCGTGGCCGAGGCCGAGCGGCTGTTGCTGGCGCGTGAACGAGCAACCGCCTGCCGGCAGGACCGACTGCATCGTCTCGTTATAGATGGCCGTTTTGTTCTTGGCCTGCAGCGCGGATTCCAGTTCGACCTGATGATCGAAATAGTCTTCGATGGCGCCTTTTCCGCGGCCTGTCACGAACACGATGTGTTCAATACCGGCTTCACGGGCTTCATCGACCACGTACTGGATCAGCGGGCGATCCACGACCGTCAGCAATTCTTTCGGGATGGACTTGGTCGCGGGCAGAACACGCGTGCCGAAACCGGCAACGGGAATGACGGCTTTGCGGATCTTGCTCGGGCTGGACATCTTGAATTCCTTCTCTCTTTCGGGTCGTCGATTACGCATTGTCTGGTCTGTGCTCAAGCCTGGGGGTGTTGTCTATCGCACCCAGAAGGCTTTCGTGAGCATGACCATGAGGGTGAAAAATTCGAGCCGCCCGGCAATCATCGCAAAACTGAGGATCGCTTTGGCGGCATCGGGCAGGGGGGCAAAATTGCCAGCGGGTCCGATGATGGGCCCAAGGCCAGGCCCCACATTGG
Organism: Parvularcula sp. LCG005; assembly: GCF_032930845.1. Lineage (GTDB taxonomy): Bacteria > Pseudomonadota > Alphaproteobacteria > Caulobacterales > Parvularculaceae > Parvularcula. The sequence goes on from NZ_CP136758.1 coordinate 493,449, forward strand.
CAACTGAGGTCGCACCCGCCGTCAGGGCGGTCAGCAGGTCGAGCCCCATCATGGTCAGGGCGGCCGCGACAAGCGCAATCAACACCATGAAAATGATGAGAAACGACAGGATCGACTGGATCAGGTCCGTCTCGATGTGCCTGCCATTATAATTGATCGGCGTGACACGGGATGGACTGACCAGCCCTTTCAGGTGGGACATGATGAGCAAATACAGGATCTGGAAGCGATACATCTTGATGCCCCCTGATGTAGAGCCCGAGCAGCCTCCGACGACGGTCAGAAGGAAAAATAACCCCACCGCCCAGTTGCCCCACTGGGTATAGTCGACGGTCGCATAGCCTGTGGTGGTGACCACGGAGACGATGTTGAAGGCCGCCGCAGTCAGGGCCTCGCCAATTGCCATGTCGTCGAGATAGGCAAGGCTCAGCCCGACGCCCAGGGTCGTCAGGCCCAGCATCCACAGGAACAGCGGCACCTGCGCGTCCGAGGTGAAGTTCAGCGTGGCCAGATTGAGCGCGCGGACATAGATTACAAAGGGAATGGCGGCGAGCACCATGAACACGATGGCCACCCATTGCAGCGCCATGTTCTGGAAATAGCCAAAAGAGCTGTCATGGGTTGAATAGCCGCCTGTGGAGACGGTCGTCATGGCGTGATTGACCGCATCAAATGCAGTCATGCCCAGCAGGCCGTAGATGATGGCGCAGACGATCGTCATACCCAGATAGATGGCGCCGATGGTGCGGATCAGGTCGGTGGAACTGGCCAGCACCTTGTCGGAGGTGTCGGAGCTCTCGGTGCGAAAAAGCTGCATCCCCGCCACTCGCATGAAGGGCAACATGAACAGCGCCATCACGATAATCCCGATGCCGCCAATCCATTGCAGAAACGATCGCCAGAACAGGAGGGCCGCTGGCAGGGTATCTAGATCGGTCAGGACGGTGGCGCCCGTGGTCGTGAACCCGGACGCTGCCTCAAAATAAGCGTCCACCATGCTCATGCCCGCGCCGAGAAACGGGATGGCAGCGACCGCAGGCAGCACGAACCAGCTGGCCGTGGTGAGAAGGAAGGCCTGGCGGCGATCGAGAAAGAATTCGCCTGGCTTGTAGCCCACCACAACGCAAAGCGATCCCAGAAAAATGGACGTGAACATGGCCCATTCAATGGCGGGCAGCCCGCGCTCGTGACGAATAACATCAAACAGAACCAGCGGGATCATCATCACCGCAAGGATGAGCAGCAGGATCCCGATAACCCGGATGACCGGGGCAAAATCTTTCATGACGGTCGTCTCGTTAATTCCCGGCGCTCTACACGCTGGCACAGCCTTCACATAGTCCTGCTCGGCCAAAGGGTAAAATCACCTTTTGCCGGAGATAGTATCGGGATTTGTAGCGACCGGCGGGCATTTTGTGTGTATGCGGACCATATTGTAATTCACGTGTTGGATTCAACATGGTAAATGGATATTCATTATCCTGAAGAATGTATGAAGATATTCTTTTGACAATTCCCGTGTCGGGTTCATCGTGACTTAACCACAATCAGGCAGAACAGTCCGCAACTTGTTGAGTAGGGCTTTCTGGCAATATGACCGAGACATTCCTTTCCGCTTGCCGTGCATGCGGTGGTTCTCATCTGACCCCCGCTTTTACCCTTGGCACGGACAATGCCTGGGCATTCTGTGGCGATGCGAGTGGTGAGGGCGGTTGTGGTCTTCTGCAGCGGGCGACAATTGGCGGCGCAAAATTCCGTCATGCCATTCCGTCCCTGTCGTGGACGGAACAGTATCGCCTCCGCGGTGCCGTTGCCGGTGCCTTGGAGATGGTCACGACACGCGATGGTGTGGCGCTGGATATTGGCTGCGGCAATGGCGCACTCCTTGCCGGATACCCCCGCTGGATCACCCCTATCGGGATTGATGAACGGCTGGAGCGGACCGGGCCGACGGATTGGGGCATTGGCATTGCCGATGATTTCCTCGCCGACAGCGCGCAGGAGACGCTTTCAACTACAGCGGCCAACGGGTTTGACATCATCACTTGCGTTGATGCGCTGGAGCGGACGGACGATCCGACCACCTTCCTGCATCACGTGAAATCTCTGCTGGCTCGTGACGGCGTCTTTGTCCTTGAGACGCCCTATGCCGCGCTGGCCCTGCCGCGCACAATGACCAGCACCTTCCATCGCCAGTCGATGGCCGTCTATACCCTGGCAACACTGGAGCGCCTGGCGCGCAATGCCGGCTTCCGTATTGTCCGTGGACAGATGACAGAATCCGCCGGCGGTTCCATCCGGCTCTATCTGTCTCATGATACCTATCATGGTCACGACTACGGCCCGTGGTTCGAAATGCTCGCGCGTCTGTGGGATGAGGAGAACGCTCTCTGTCTGAAGGGGCGTGCTGCCTACCACGCCTATCAGATGCGCCTTGACGCACGGGCCCACGATGTGGCCGCCCTGAAAGCCCAGATGATCCGCGGTGGTGAACACGCCTATGTCATCGGTACCTGCTCCCGCACCATGGGCATGCTGCAGGCTGGTGATCTCGACTACGATGTCATCTCCGCCCATATCGGCGATGTCGCGCGGGAAGGTTTCCCTGAAATCATCACTGACGAAATTGCGCGTGATGCAGCCCCCGATGTCCTGATCGCGCCGACCTGGCGCCGCCGCGAGACGTTGGAAAGCTGGCAGGAAGCCGTCATGGATGGCACACGGATCGTGTTCGTGGAGCCTGAACTCTTGGTCGTGGACGCCTCCAACTATGCCATGGAACTGGGACGCGCGCTCGCGGTCACCGACGGACCGGGCAGCGTTGAAACGCTGCGGGCGGCTCTGTCTGCGATGCGCGGTCCGAAGCTGAAAGTCGTCACTCCCCTCGTGGCGGTCTGACGCAAGGCGCCAGTACCCGCGCCCCCGTGACGGGACGGCGGGAAGCTGGTACCCAGCCTTTTCGATTGTGAAAGGGTGCCGATGAGGCTGTTGTTCCTCGGGGATATTATGGGCCGGACCGGCCGCACGGCGGTCGCCGAGCAATTGCCCGGCCTGCGCAAAGCCTGGCAGGTGGATTTTGTCATCGCCAATGCTGAAAACGCGGCGGGGGGCTTCGGTGTCACGGGGGCCATCGCGCACTCACTGTTCGAAGCGGGCGTCGACTGCATCACGACCGGCAACCACGCCTTCGACCAGAAAGACGACATCTCCTTTTTTGATGACGAGCCGCGCATGTTGCGGCCGGCCAATTTCCCGCGGTCCAATCCCGGACGCGGGGCAGGGCTATATTTTACCAAAGACGATCGCCGGGTGCTGGTCATCCAGCTGCATGGCCAGCGGTTCATGAACCCGATGGATGACATGATCCCGGCGCTTGAGCGCGAGATGAGCGGCATGAGCCTCGGGCATGAGGCCGATGCGATCGTCGTCGATGTCCATGCCGAGGCGACGAGTGAGAAATACGTCATCGGCCATTATATGGATGGGCGCGTGAGCCTCGTCTGCGGCAGTCACACCCATGTGCCCACAGCAGATGTACAGGTCCTGCCCGGCGGAACGGCGTTTCAGGCCGACGCTGGCATGTGCGGCGACTATGACAGTGTCATCGGAATGGAGAAGCACGCACCCATCGAGAACATGGTCAGCAAGATCAAATCCGGCCGCATGGTTCCAGCGTCTGGTGAGGCGACGATCTGCGGCATTGTGGTGGATACGGATGACCGGACGGGTCTGTCCACTGGCGCCTGGGCCGTCAGGGTCGGTGGACGCCTGGCCGCCGCGGCGCCGCCAGCGAAAGGCTAGCCGCGATGGATCGCTATGATGACATGGTGGTGTTTCAGCTGCTGGCGCGCACGGGCACCATTTCTGCCGCCGCTGCGGAGCTGAACGTGGCACCTTCTGCTGTCAGTCGCCGACTGAAGGCGCTGGAGGATCGTCTCGGGGTCCAGCTGGTCCAGCGGACGACGCGGAAGATGACCCTGACGCCATCGGGTGAAGCCTATCTCGCCGGGGCGAACAGTATCGTCGGACAGCTTGATGAGCTGGAAGGCAATCTGCAGGCCGGCGCGGGCACGCTGACCGGCACCATCCGCATGACCGCGCCATTGTCTTTTGCGCTCATGGCCCTGCCTGCCGTGCTTGACAGCTTCATGCGTCAGCACCCGGGCGTTGTCATCGACCTGCATCTGTCCGACAGCCGCGTTGATCTTGTTGCTGAGGGGTTTGATCTTGCTCTGCGCATTGGAGAGCTTGGCAACTCGACGCTGAAGGCGCGGCGCCTTTGCGGGATCGAATTCGCGCTCTGCGCCTCACCCAAATTTCTCGAGCAGCATGGCGATATTCAGACGCCGGATGATCTTCAGGGGCTGCCCGCCTGTATCTATACGGGGGAAGTCCAGGGGACCATCTGGCGCTGGCGCTCGCCCGAGGGGGGCGAAGGGCAGGTGCAGGTCCAGACCATCGTCAAGGCCAATAATGGCGACATCCTGCGTGAGCTCGCGATCCATCATCACGGTCTCGTTTGCTCGCCGCGGTTCATCCTGCGGCCGGGACTGGAAGCGGGCACGCTTATCGAGCCGTTTGCCCAGTACAGCTGGGGCGACACCAGTCTGCATGCTGTCTATCCGCCCAATGATTACATGCCAGCGCGGCTGCGGGCACTTCTCGACCATCTGGCCGATGCGCTGAAAGGCGGCTGTAGCCGTTAAGGTAGGGTCAGCGCCGTCAGGGGCAGGCGTGTCACCTCGATATCTTCCTTGTTGGTGCCGTAGGCGATGTAGAGGTGATCGTTCCAGATCACCGATTTGGGATAGCTGTAGCCCTGGCGCTTGTACTTCCCTTCATGGCGAAGTGGCGGCATGTCGTCCCCGCCGCGTACCAGAAAGGCGCGATCGAACCAGAAGCCGTCATCACTCAGCGTAATGACAAGGGGCCAGCGTTTCTTGCTGCCAGTCGGGTTGCTGACCTGGAAGGCTGTTCCGTCGGGCAGGTTGCCCGTACTCTGCTTGGAGCGGGAATCGAGCATGTTGGTCAGTTCCGGCGTGGTCCAGTGCGCACCATCATCATGGCTGACCGCCGCCAGTTTCTGAAAGCTGCTGTCCTGATCGCGAAAAACCATGACGATGCTGCCATCGGCGCGCAAAAACCAACTTGGTTCAATCTCCCGGGTCATGTCTTCCTTGTGAGGAAGGTTTTCCATCTCGCCCCGGGTCCAGCCACCAAGGCCCGTCGGGTCGTCGGTGTAGTATGGAGAGAGCAGGAGCCCCGGCTGCTCATGAACGGCAGTCAGCAGACGGCCAGAGGGCAGGGCGCGCAGATCCTGCTCAATAATACCGTTGAGCGGTTCGCCACCTGCTGTCAGGACGGGGGCCGGGTCGGACCATGCCTCACCGTCAACAGAAGTGCGGTACACGGTGTAGCCGCCGCGCGGTGTGGAGGGATCGTCCGGCCAGACAAGAAGATAGGCGACGAGCTCATCACCTGCCTGCCACCAACCGCCGCTGGTCATGATGCCCCGTTCCTGTGGGACGCTGAGGACCAGTGGTGCAGACCATTCGAGCCTATCGGCGCTTGAGGCATAAAGCACGCGGGTATCTTCCGCGTCCTCATCCTGCGTCGAGCTCTGCCACATGGCATATAGCTTTCCCTTGAAGGGGAAAAGAACGGCGGCGTGGTTGTAGCCTGCCTCTGGCGTCGCCCTGAAGATTGTCGCGGTTTCGGCGCCGGGGACGGTTCCCAGCCCGAGGGTCTCCGCCTGCTTCTGGTCATAAAGATCATCGGCGACGGTGAAGGGCGGCGTCTCTTTCGCGGGCGGGGTGATTGTCAGGGCAAGAAGAGCGGCTGCGATTATGAACATGGGGTCTTCTCACCAATCTCTTGGGTGAGGAAGCGCAGAGCCTTCTGCGCCATTTCATCGACCCAAGGTTTTTTCTCGTCCTGAAAATTGGCGAAAAGAACGCCGTCAGCGTCGCAAAGCGTACTTTTCAGCTCGGCATATTCGGCCGCAATTTCCGGCTTCATCTGCAGGTATCGGCAAAACGCGACATGGCGCAGGATCTCGGGGTCGCCGACTTGATAGGCGTGCACATGAAAGCCGGGGTAATTGGCCCCTGCGCGTTTGCTGAAATATCTGCGACGCCTGATGCCGTATTCTCCGCGCACTTCATAACCCATTGCGGTGAAGTCGCGCGCATGCCTGTCCACGGCCATGACCGATGTCACTTCGAGGAGAATGTCGATGACCGGCTTTGCCGGTATGAGCGGAATGGCTGTGCTGCCGATGTGGTGCGCCTGAACCAGCGTTGGGCCAAGCCGACCAGATAGCGTCTCGGCTTCACCCTCAAAAAGGGCGGCCCAGTGGGGGTCGTGGGGAACAAGGCGTTTCATCGCCCTACGCTATCACTATCCCTGCGGCGACGACACTACGGGGCGCCTGTGCCTGCCTGTCGGCAAGTCCCCGTGCTTGCCACAGTAGCGCCGCGGCGCTAGACGCCTCGCCTCAATCCAGAATCTGTAACTGCCGGAGGCTTCCGTGGCTGGCCACTCGAAATGGGCGAATATTCAACACCGTAAGGGGCGTCAGGACGCCAAGCGGTCCAAGATGTTCTCCAAACTCTCCAAGGAGATCACGGTCGCTGCCAAAATGGGCGCGCCTGACCCCGATATGAACCCGCGCCTGCGTCTGGCGATCCAGAACGCCAAGGGCCAGTCCATGCCCAAGGATAATATCGACCGCGCGATCAAAAAAGCGTCGGCTGGCGAGGGCGATGATTATGCGGAAATCCGTTATGAGGGTCGTGGGCCTGATGGCGTTGGCATCATTGTCGAGGCGCTGACCGATAACCGCAACCGTACCGCCTCCGATGTGCGGTCGACATTCTCGAAAAATGGCGGCCAGCTTGGCGAGACTGGCTCTGTCTCCTTCGGCTTTGACCGCATGGGCATGATCGAATACCCGGCCGAGATTGGCTCTGAGGATGACGTCATGGAAGCGGCCATTGAGGTCGGCGCCGATGACGTTGAATCCGGTGAGGAAGGTCACACCATCTATTGCGCCTTTGAAGATCTCGCCGAAGTCTCAACCGCCCTCGAAGAACGGTTCGGTGAGGCGACATCCCAAGGCCCGACCTGGCGCCCTCAGACCAATATCGAGCTCGACGTCGAGAAGGCCGAGACGATGATGCGCCTTTACGATGCGCTGGACGATCTGGATGATGTGCAGAAGGTCTATGCCAATTTCGAGCTGAGCGACGAGGCGGCCGAGAAGCTCGGCGGCTGATTTGTCACCGCTGACCGGTTTCGCTTGACCATCATATAAAGATTTCTTTATATCCCTCGGACTAAACCTGCGGGGATATGGTGGCCGGATTCGATCAACTCCTAGAGCAATTGCGCGCGGCGGGCGAAGCCACCCGGCTGCGCACGCTGATGCTTCTTGCCCGGGGTGAGCTTTCGGTGACCGAGCTGACCCAGATCCTCGATCAGAGCCAGCCTCGTGTCAGCCGCCATCTTAAGGTGCTGACGGAGGCGGGCCTCGTAGAGCGGCATCAGGAGGGGGCGTGGGTATTCTATCGCCTTGCACCTTCCGCCGCGCTGGATCTCGACGGGATCAAGGCCGTTGACCTGCCCCAGGCCGATGCCGCCGCACTCGCCACGGTGCGCCAGGTGCAGGCTGAGGACGCCGCCCGCTACTTTGCTGAGCACGCCACGGAGTGGGAGGCGCTCCGCACCCGTCACATTGCCGAAGAAGAGATTGAAGCGGCACTGCTCCGACTGGCGGGGGATGGCGGAGACCGATTTGTCGATCTTGGCACGGGAACGGGCCGCATGCTGGTCCTGTTCAAATCGCTTTACAGCCACGGCATCGGCTATGATCTGTCGGCGGAGATGCTGTCCATTGCGCGGGCACAGTTGGCCGATGCCGGCATCACCCACGCCCAAGTCCGCCGCGGCGATTTTCTGGAAGACCCGCTGCCCGAAGATGCGGACCTTGTCTGCCTGCACCATGTCCTCCATTTCCTTGCCGAGCCTGAGCGATTGATCGGCCTGGTGGCCGATGCGCTGTCCCTTGACGGGCAAATTCTGATCGCTGATTTTGCACCGCATACCCATGAAGATCTGCGCGAAGACCATGCGCACCGGCGCCTCGGCTTCCGCGATGAAGAAATTGAAGGCTGGGCGAGGCGCGCCGGCCTGATGATCACGGCCAATGAACGGTTCGACCCGCCCATGGCCGATGGTCTCGTCACCTGCATCTGGCGTCTCGAACGCCAGTCCCGCATTCGCCCATCGGCCAAAAAACTCCAGGAAAATCATGTCCCCGCTTAAGGTCAGCTTCGAATTCTTCCCGCCCAAGACCGAGACGATGGCGGAAACGCTGTGGCAGTCGGTGGAAAAGCTCGCGCCGCTCCAGCCGGACTTTGTGTCCGTCACCTATGGCGCAGGCGGATCAACCCGCGACCGGACGCACAAGACCGTGGCGCGCATTGTTGACAACACCGATCTCGCGGTGGCGGCTCACCTCACCACGGTGGACGCGACGCGAGAGGAGGTCGACGAGGTCTTGCGTGACTACTGGAACGTTGGTGTGCGTCATATCGTGGCTCTGCGCGGGGACCCCAGCGCCGGTGTTGGCGAAAAATATGTACCCACCCCCGGTGGTTATGCCAATGCGGCGGACCTTGCCGCGGGCGCCAAGGCCATTGGCGATTTTGAAATCTCCGTGGGCTGCTATCCTGAGAAACATCCCGAAAGTGCCGACTTTCAGGTGGATATCGATCTGTTGAAGGCCAAGGTGGATGCGGGCGCGACCCGGGCCATCACCCAGTTCTTTTACGACAACGACAAGTTCGAGGACTATCTTGAGAAAGTGCGCGCGGCGGGTATCGATATTCCGATCGTGCCGGGCATCATGCCGGTCAGCAGTTTCAAGGCCCTCGATCGCATGTCCGGCCTCTGCGGCACCAGCATCCCGGCCCAGATGCGCCGCATCTTCGAGAACCTCGACGACGACCCGGACACACGGCGTCTGGTGGCCGCCACGGTGGCCGCCCAGCAATGCTATGACCTCGTTGACCGGGGTGTGACGGACTTTCACTTCTACACCCTGAACAGGGCGGATCTGAGTTTTGCAGTCTGCCACATGCTGGGCCTGCGCCCCAACACAGCCGCAGCATGATCAGGCCACGGATCAGCGTGGTGGGGGTACCCAAAGGACTTCGGTATTTCGTGACCGAAAGCCTTCTCATCGTATTGTCCATTCTCTTGGCTCTCGCGGCCAATGGCTGGCGAGTGAATGTGCAGGAGCAGCGCGCGGTCGAAGCCTCTGCACAGGCCCTGCACAGTGAAATCATGGCGAGCCTTTCAGCGCTGGAGGAGGTCGACGGCTATTACCGCGCTGTGGCCGACGCAGTGGGGGGCGTCATCGGTGCAGGGGAATTTGCCGAGGATGATGAGGCCCAGCAGGTCTTCTCTCGCATCGAGGTCCTGCGACCCACGCTTCTGGGGCTAACGGCGCCCATCAATCATGCGGCTTGGGACATCGCCAAGGACAGGGGAGACGTCTCCCGAATGCCCGTTGAGGTGGCCAAGCCGCTCGTGGCCCTCTACGACGGTCAGATGCCGATCTTCAAAAGCTCGGCGCAGTCTGCGCTTGACGTGTTGATGTCGTCTGACATGTATCGCCCTGCGGAAACCGCCGTCATGCTGCGAACGTTGCAGGCCCATTTCTATGAACTGTCTGCCCAGCGCGGGGCGATCGTCTGGCGTCTTCAAGCCGCGCAAGAAGCGTTAAACGCTGAATATCCAAACCTGACCGAAGAGAACCGTTAGACATGAGTGCATCGCAACCCCGCTTCATCAATATCGGCGAACGGACGAATGTCACCGGTTCGGCCAAATTCCGCAAGCTGATCAAAAATAACGAATACGCCGCGGCGGTCGATGTGGCCCTGCAGCAGGTCGAGAACGGCGCACAGATCATCGATGTGAACATGGATGAGGGCATGCTCGACGGGGTCGAGGCCATGGTCACCTTCCTGCGCCTGATTGCCTCTGAGCCGGATATCGCCCGGGTGCCGGTCATGATCGACAGCTCCAAATGGGAAGTGATCGAAGCCGGGCTGAAACAGGTACAGGGCAAGGCCATTGTCAACTCGATCAGTATGAAAGAGGGGGAGGAAGCGTTTCTCCACCATGCTCGCCTCTGCCAGCGCTATGGTGCAGCGGTCGTGGTCATGGCGTTTGACGAACAGGGTCAGGCTGATACCGCTGCGCGGAAGGTGGAGATCTGTACGCGGAGCTATAATCTCCTCGTCGAGAATGGCTTCCCGCCAGAAGACATCATCTTCGACCCGAATATTTTCGCGGTGGCGACGGGTATTGAAGAGCACAACAACTACGCCAATGACTTTATCAACGCGACGCGGACGATCAAGGAAACCCTGCCCCACGCTAAGGTTTCTGGCGGGGTGTCCAACATCTCCTTCTCCTTCCGCGGTAATGATGCCGTGCGGGAAGCGATGCATTCGGTCTTCCTCTACCACGCCATCAAGGCGGGGATGGATATGGGCATCGTCAATGCGGGCCAGCTGGCCATCTATGACGACATTCCGAAAGAACTGCGCGACCCGGTCGAAGACGTCATTCTGAACCGTGACCCCGGCGCTACCGAGCGGCTTCTTGAAATCGCGGAACGTTATCGCGGGCAGGGGGCCAAGGCGCGCGAAGAGGATCTGTCCTGGCGCGAGACGGATGTTGAGGAACGTCTCAAACACTCTCTCGTCAAGGGCATCACGGCCTATATCGAGAAGGACACGGAAGAAGCGCGGGTCAAGCTTGGCCGGCCGCTCTATGTCATTGAAGGGCCTCTCATGGCCGGAATGAACGTGGTCGGTGACCTCTTCGGCGACGGCAAGATGTTCCTGCCGCAAGTGGTCAAGTCTGCCCGCGTGATGAAACAGGCGGTCGCGTATCTTCAGCCTTTCATGGAGGAAGAAAAGCGCCAGAATATCGATGCTGCGCCCAAGGCTAATGGCAAGGTTTTGATGGCGACGGTGAAGGGCGACGTGCACGACATCGGCAAGAATATTGTCGGAATCGTTCTTCAGTGTAACAATTATGAAGTGATCGACATGGGTGTCATGGTGCCGGCCAATGACATCCTTGCCAAGGCGCGGCAGGAAAATGTCGATGTCATCGGTCTGTCCGGTCTCATCACGCCCTCGCTTGATGAGATGGTGCATGTCGCCTCGGAGATGAAGCGCCTCGGCATGACCCAGCCCTTGATGATCGGGGGCGCCACCACGTCAAAGGCTCATACAGCGGTGAAGATATCGCCCCGCTATGACAGTGGGGTGATCTATGTCACCGATGCCAGTCGCGCGGTCGGGGTCGTCAGTGAGCTTCTGTCCGATGAGCGCAAGGCGGATTATCTTGCCAAGATCAATGACGACTATGATAATGTGCGAGAGGCCTTCGCAAACCGTCATGCCAAAGACGATCGGCTGCCGATTGAAGAAGCGCGTCAGCATGGCTTTGACGGCGGCGGCCATAGGCCTGTTCAGCCTGCAAAGACCGGTGTGACGGTATTGAAGGACGTGGCACTGGAAGACCTGGTGCCATATATCGACTGGACCCCCTTCTTCGCTTCCTGGGATCTGCACGGAAAATATCCGGCGATCTTGAGTGACAGCAAGGTGGGTGAGGCGGCGACATCTGTCTATAATGATGCCCAGGCAATGCTTGACAAGCTGGTGTCGGAAAAGTGGTTCCGGGCCGACGGCGTGATCGGTCTGTGGCCTGCGAACCGACGCGGCGATGATATTGTGGTTTGGGCAGACGAAAGCCGCAGTGAAGAGGCGGCCGTCTTTCATACCATCCGTCAGCAGATGAAAAAGCGTGAGGGACAGCCAAATTACGCTCTTGCAGATTTCGTTGCACCAGAAGGCACAGAGGACTGGATTGGCGGCTTCGCCGTTACCGCCGGGCACGGCGAAGACGAGATGGTCAAAAAGCTGGCGGATGCCAACGATAACTACTCATCCATCATGGCCTCGGCCTTGGCCGATCGATTGGCGGAAGCGTTTGCCGAATATTTGCACGCTCGCGTCCGACGTGAATTCTGGGGCTATGCCGCCGATGAAGCGCTGGGCAATGATGATCTGATTGCCGAGAAATATCGTGGTATCCGTCCGGCACCGGGCTATCCGGCACAGCCTGACCACACAGAAAAGGGTGATCTGTTTCGCCTTCTGTCCGCGACTGAGAATTGTGGCATGATCTTGACGGAGAGCTACGCCATGCAGCCGGGCGCCGCGGTTTCGGGTTTTTATTTCGCCCACCCGGAAAGTGTTTATTTCGGGACCGGCAAGATCGGTAAGGACCAGGTAGAAGACTACGCCAAGCGTAAGGGCTGGTCGCTGGAAACAGCCGAGCGCTGGCTTTCGCCAATTCTTTCTTATATTCCGTCCTAGGTTGTGACCGAGTGGCCTATTTGCCAATCGGTCCGGGTCATGACAGAAAGTGCACTGATGAGGCGGGGCCCTCAAATCGCATGGAGGCAGGCATGTCGTGGCGTCTGGTCGGGGTTGGGGTATTCAGTGCAGTGACGGCGGCGTGCTCAACGCCGCTGAAGAATGCGGATCGACAAGCGGTCAAGCTTGGGCCGACGCACAGTGCGGTGAACACTTGCGCCACGCTCGTGCCGATTGCGGCCCAGACGACGGCAGGGGGCATCGCTGAGGAGCAGGCCTGGCTGGCGCGGCGCTATCCTGGGGCCATCAAACTGCGGGAGCAGGTGACCGACTGCGATGGTCGTCCGGTTGACCGGGTCACGATTCGTCACGAGGGCAAGGACATGACGATCCTGTTCGATATTTCGAGCTATTTTGGCAAGGTTGGCGAAGACGACCTTGATGATCTTCTCGACGGCTAGGCGGCGACGCTTCGGCGGCTCACCGTGCGCATGATGACCTCGCGCAGGGCATCAGCGCGGACAGGCTTGGCCAGAAAATCGTCCATGCCGGCGGCCAGCATGGCCTCGCGCTCACCTGCCATTGCATCCGCCGTCACCGCGATGATCGGCACATCGGCCATGGGTGTCTTCAGACGACGGATGGCCCGCGCAACGTCGGCACCATTCATGCCGGGCATATGCTTGTCCATCAGGATGACGTCAAAGGTCTGGTGACGCACAGCGTCCAGACAGGCAAGACCATCTTCAACGAAGACACTTTCGACGCCCCAGCCTTTGATCAGTTCGCGGATGACGAGGCGATTGACCTCATTGTCTTCGGCAATCAGGACGCGCAGGCCTTCGATTGATGTTTCCGTGGCGTCGGTGATACTGGCGCGGGCAGGTGGCGCCAGGTCCGCAGCTTGGGCGGGCAAGGTCAGCAGGAAGGTCGTTCCTTTTGGTGATGTATCTTCAATGACGATACTGCCGCCCATCAGGGTGGCCAGCATCCGGCAGATCTGCAGCCCCAGCCCGGTACCGCCAAAGGACCGCGTGGTCCCCTGTTCGCCCTGTTCAAACGCCTCGAAGACGGCATCACGAAGATGCTCCGGAATGCCCTTGCCGGTGTCACTGACGCGAAACTCAAGCACGCGCTCATCACCGTCCACAGTTGCGATGTTGAGGATGAGATCCACCCGCCCGGTGGCGGTAAACTTGATCGCATTGGACAGCAGGTTCTGAAGGATCTGACGGATGCGCAGATCATCGGCAAGGATGGCCGGGGGCACATCACCCGTGATGGCGATATCCATGGACAGGCCCTTGGCGCGCGCTGATTCGCGCCACGTGTCGGCGGTGAATTCCATCAGTTCCGTGATGTCAAAGGCGCGGGGTTCAATACCGAACTTGCCGGCTTCGATCTTGGACAGATCAAGCAGGTCATTGAGGATCAGCAGCAGCGATTCGCCGGAACGGCGGATTGTCCGAGTCAGTTCGCGTTCATGGGGTCCAAGGTTAGCGTTCATCAGCGCATCGGTCAGGCCGATCACCCCGTTCAGTGGTGTGCGGAGCTCATGGCTCATCGTCGCGAGGAAATCGGACTTGGCGGCTTCTGCCCGGCGGGCCCGCAGCATACTGGTCCGGGTTTCTGCCAAGGCGCCGTAAACATGTTCAGACAACATGATTGACATGGCCGCGGACATGGCCAGTGCGAACAGGGATTGAGTATAGCGCGTGGCCTCGAGCGCAAAACCACGATCGACCGACAGCGGCGCATGGTTGAGGCTGACCCAGTAAAGGAATGTGACGAAAGCAAAGCCGATAACGGTGAAGGCAATCGCCGCCTGACGTCCTGCGATAAAGCCATTCATCACGGGACCAAGCGCAATGAAAACGATCAGTGCTGTGTTGATCCCGGTGCCCTGAGGCAGGGCGGTGCCGCAAATCGCGCCCAATAGAAGGATGTTGAAGAAGACGGCGTAGAAATATTTCTGCTTGTACCATCGGATGAGGTGAACCGAGGCCAGCAGAGCGAGAATGGCAATGCCGCCGATGATATGATCGGTCGTGAAACCGTCATAGGTGACATACATGATCATCTGATTGACGATCTGGATGCCCACCAGCATCATGCCGATCACCCAGATCGCACGCATACGCATGACCACGTCGGGCGAGCCATCCTGCGGAATGCGCAGAAACGCCTCGTACCGCGATACGATCGACTTCCAGTTCATAATGATACGCTCTCTCACCTTTGCCCCTAGTATAGGCGACCTGTAACTTAGGTTTGGTAAAGGCGAATGCGACGTTTTAACCTGAAACCGGAATTGAAACCGATTTCCTGTTGTTTTAACAACTGAATTCGGTTCAGGGCGTCTCTTCAGTGGGTTTTCGGCTTGTTCGCTTGCCGACCGTATTCTGGACCATGGACCAGGCCGACCGCGGGGCCGTCCACGCCTTCTGCGCCACGTCGATGGCCAAGCCACCGGCGCCGCCCACCAGCTTGAGGAAATCGCTGATCAGGCCGCCGGACTCTTTGCGCACCTGCTCCAACACTTCGGCAGCGACCTGCGTCGCCCGACGACGGGACCAGACGTCGAAGCTGCGACACCGGCGCTTGGCGGCATACCCCAGTTTCAGCGTGACCAGCGCGTTGACCGAGCCGTCCATCACGGGTCCTGCAACGATGCCGCCGACACGGTTCATCACCCCGCCCATCGTATGACCGGCCGTCTCGGTGAGGTCATCGGCGACGCGGCTGAGGACGACAGACATCGATACATCGCCGATGATCTTCATGCTGAGGCGCAGGCTGGGTCGACCATAATAAAGCCGTCCAATGCGGCTGATCATGTTCACATTTCGCCACAGGACGACAAAGGCATCGACCGTGCCGTTCAGGCTGACGGCGGTGGCCGTCGCCACGCCTAGCGCCTCCTTGCGGATATAGGCGTCAACTTCCTTGTCCAGATCATTGAGCAGCGGGAGAATGCGCCGTGCCTCGAACTGGCCGATCTCCTCACCCGCGACGCGCGGGGTCAGGTCGTGTTCCCGCTGGGAAAGCGCCTCAAGGTCGGCAATGGCCTCAGCAATGGCTTTGCCGTGACCCGAGAGGGCAGGGTTCGACTGCATGTTGCGCAGATAGGTCAGATCATAGGCGATGCGCCGCTCCACATCGTGGTGGGTCAGGGCGGGATCATGCAACTCGACGTCCGGAGGGATCGCAACCGAGGGCATCCGCATAAACCGCCATAGCGGGCGCACCACGAAAAAGACAAGCGCCGCACTCACCAGACCGACGAATATGCCGCCCAGCACCGGATGGATGCCTGCGAACAGCGAGGCAAAGAGATAGATCTGTCCGACGATGAGAAGAGCGGTGAGCGTCAGCGCGCCATAGGCGGTCCACTTGATCGCCCGCCAGGCCCGTTTCCACTGGGCCGAGATTTCCCACCGGTCTTCCTCCACTGGCACGGGTTCTGGCAGCTTTGCCTCAGGCGCTGATGGGGGCGGGGCGTCAGGCGCGCGCTGTTTGCTTGTCGTGGGCATGGAGATGAAATGGGGCGAAGCTGCAGGGTGTTCAAGTTTTGACGGCGCAATGCGGCCTCAGGCTTCGACGGGGGTGTGGGGGAGTGACTTGGGACATTGCATGATCGTTCAAGATTGCGAAAGGTCCAATTTTCGTCAAATGACGCCCGGATGCGCGATCTTGTCATTCACTAACTGAATAAATACGACCCTCTCTTCATCTGAGGGAAAGGCGGCAAATGGGATCACGAACCCCTCGCAACGATCGGTATGTACAATGATGGTTTGGTGTTCTTGAGAAGCGCCGTCTATTGCCGACCAAGGGGCAGAGTATGAGACACCGTTACATTCGGTCTTGAGGCCGGCATCATTTATCGTGAGAACGACATTCCCGCAGAATGGGCCAAGGCCTTTCGTGGGTGGCAGCATGAACCTGCGGGATATATTGTTGGCTGCAAAACGGTAGCCGGTGGCACCCAGAAGCGCGCCAAGGATATAGCTGTGCGTTGTTGGGATCGAATACTTGTCAAGCAGGCTCCAAAGAAAACCCATACCTGCCGCGAAAACCCATGGTATCAGCGCGGCCAGCCACGTTCGCCAACTGCGCCATGTGCCATTCCAAAGTCGCCTCTGCGAACTGCGAACATAGGCCGCGAAGTCGTTTTTGGTTCTCTGCGCGGAATAGGTTTGTCGCATTTTCAACTCGTTTTGGAGAGGGGCTTAGAAGCAGGTATGGACCGTCTAGGCCGGTCTACCCTGATCCAACCCTATAAGTAATCTTGGTGCGCACGAAATCAACGAATGACGAACGTTGCTCGCTTGATTTGAATGCGGCAACTAGAATAACACAAATTCCGGCTGTCATTCGCACAAATATCATATTCCTGACCTCCACAACACCCGTCACCGCATCCCATGGGGCGCAAGTGGTGACGCCACTGTTGGTTTCGCCGATTTTGCTGTCATGCGCGATAAGCTCGAATGAGCCTATGAGGGGGTGAGAGGAAGACCATGATGATTGGACAAGCTTGGGCAAGAGAAAATCGCGAACAAGTTATGCAGCGATCGCGCCTAATAATCCGCATACAACAAATGAAATGGGTAGATGATAAAACGGATCCGTCAGATAGCCGGCCGCCCCTCCGACTAGACCACCTGCCAGCGGTAGAATCAGAATGGCGATGGCTTTACGGACGGGAAGGACGCCTCCGCCCCATGCGTCTCTCGCCATCAGTGTTCTCAACGCCCACATATCGGCTTTTGTCCGCGCGGCGGAAAGAACCCAACTTGTCATGACCCATGCATTCAAAAAACGGCCACACTGTTGTGTGTGGCCGTCGGTGGGTGGAGTGGCATAGTCTTTCAATCAGCCCGCTTTGTTCACGCGCATGTACCACTCGACGAGGCGGCGGACCTGTCGCGGGGTGTAACCGCGGGCCGTCATGCGCTCGACAAAGTCGTGATGCTTTTTCTCCGTCTCCGAATCTTTCTTGGAGTCGAAGGAGATCACCGGCAGCAGGTCTTCGACCTGCGTGAACATGCGCTTCTCAATCACTGAGCGCAGTTTCTCATAGGAGGTCCAGGACGGGTTGCGCCCTTCATTGGCGGCACGGGCGCGTAGGGCGAACTTCACAACCTCGTTCCGGAAATCCTTAGGGTTCGCGATGCCTGCAGGCTTCTCGATCTTGGACAGTTCCTGATCCAGCGTATTGCGGTCCAGAAGCTGGCCGGTGTCCTGGTCCTTGAAGTCCTGATCTTCGATCCACGCATCCGCATAGGAGATGTAGCGGTCAAAGAGATTCTGTCCGTACTCCCCATAGCTTTCCAGATAGGCTTTCTGGATCTCCTTGCCGATAAAGTCCGCATAGCGCGGGGCAAGGTCCGCCTTGATGAACTCGAGATATTGCTTCTCGACCTCGTCGGGGAACTGCTCCCGCTTGATGGCATTCTCCAGCACATACATGAGATGGACAGGATCGGCGGAGACTTCCTCGGTGTCGAAGTTGAAGGTCTCCGACAGGATCTTGAACGCAAAGCGGGTGGAAATCCCGTCCATGCCCTCATCGACACCGGCGGCATCTTTGTATTCCTGATGAGACTTGGCTTTGGGATCGGTGTCCTTCAGCTTCTCGCCGTCATAGACGCGCATCTTGGAGTAGAGGTTTGAATTCTCGTGCGCGCGCAGGCGGGTCAGAACCGAGAACCGGGCCAGCATGGGCAGGGTCTCAGGCGCACAGGATGACGTCTTCAGCTCGGAATGGGTGAGCAGCTTCTCGTAAATCTTGGTTTCTTCCGTAGGCCGCAGACAATAAGGCACCTTGATAACCGAGATCCGATCAAGGAAGGCCTCGTTGGACCGGTTGTTGCGGAACTGCTGCCATTCGCTTTCGTTCGAGTGAGCCAGAATGACACCCTGGAACGGGATCGGGCCCAAGGCTTCCGTGCCGACATAGTTGCCTTCCTGCGTTGCCGTCAGGAGAGGGTGGAGCACTTTGATCGGTGCCTTGAACATCTCGACAAATTCAAGAAGTCCCTGGTTCGACATGCACAGGCCGCCGGAATAGCTGTAGGCGTCGGTATCATCCTGGCTGAAATGCTCCAGCTTGCGGATATCCACCTTGCCAACCAGCGCCGAAATGTCCTGGTTGTTCTCATCGCCGGGCTCTGTCTTGGAGACGGCCACCTGACGCAGTTTCGATGGCCACAATTTGACCACGGAGAATTTGGAAATGTCGCCGCCGAACTCGTCGAGACGTTTTACTGCCCATGGTGACATGATGCCGGACAGACGACGTTTCTCGATGCCATATTTCTCTTCAAGAAGATCCTGTAGCGGGCCGGACTGGAACAGGCCCAGCGGGCTCTCGTAGATCGGGCTGATCTGTTGGCCGGCTTTGAGGACGTAGATCGGATAGGTTTCCATCAGATCTTTAAGGCGTTCAGCGAGGGAGGATTTCCCGCCACCGACCGGCCCCAGCAGGTAGATCACCTGGCGCTTCTCTTCGAGGCCCTGAGCCGCATGGCGGAAATAACCCACGATCCGCTCGATCGTGTCTTCCATGCCGTAAAAGCCTTCAAACGCCTTGTAGCGCTTGATCGTGCGATTGAAGAAAATGCGGGAGAGGCGCGGGTCACGGGATGTGTCGACAAATTCGGGCTCGCCAATGGCCTTGACCATGCGCTCAGCGGGCGAGGCGTACATCATGGGATCATCTCGGCAGGCGAGAAGGTAATCCCGCAAGCTCATTTCCTCATGCCGCGTCCGCTCATAGCTTTCGGCAAATGCGTCGAAGATATCCAGTCCGTCACTCATGATCGCCACCCTTCTGGGCCGCGACATGGCCATCGCGGCCGGTTTCAAAGCATCATCGCCCGGCGGACCCGGTTGGCTCTGGCAGACGGCTGGCGCCGCCCGACACTCTTCAACAGAAGAAGTGCCCTGTCATCGGCCAAGTGTGGTGCCGCTAGGGGTATCGTACCCATCCGATGTTAAAAAGGTACGACCGTTCATCGCCGCTGACGAGTGCCTGATCGCCACACCATTGCGGGAATTGCGGGTAAAGATGGTTTAGGGGCATGAATTTGTTGATATAATTCTTTTTCGCAGTGCGTCATGAATTATCGGCCAACATCGTAAAAAGGGCCTTCTTTCCCATTGTTCACTGCCAATCGTCCGGAACCGGATCATGATGCGAAAAGGTTAACGCCGGGGAGGGCGCTAAAATGACTGTTTCGATCGCTGGAATGGCGCTGCTGGCGCTGACTGTTGGCTCGCCGGATTCGGGGCTGCGAATTGCTGAGGCGGCGATGGAGCGGACCGAGCACACCGTGACCTACGACCCCGCTTATCACCGGATCGACTATCCGGGCGGAGACGTCGCGCCGGATCGAGGCGTCTGTGCTGATGTGATCGTGCGCGCGCTGCGTCAGCTGGGGTTTGACCTGCAGGTTGAAGTCCATGAGGACATGAAGGCCGCTTTTTCTGCCTATCCTGCCCATTGGGGTCTGACGCGGCCTGACCCCAATATCGACCATCGGCGTGTGCCCAATCTCGAAGTCTTCTTCACCCGGCAAGGATGGCGCGAGCCCATCAGCGATCGCTCGGCGGATTACCGGCCGGGTGATATCGTCTCGTGGAACCTGCGCGGTGCGTCAGGGGGCTGGTTGCCACATATCGGCATCGTCACAGCGCAGACGGCAGCCTCTGGCCGCCCCCTGGTGGTACATAATATCGGTCGCGGCCCTCAGGCGGAGGACGTGCTGTTCGACTGGCCCCAGACCGGACATTTCCGGGCGTCACTGCCCGCGGCTGGGAATGATCGCTGATATTGCCCTCTGCAGACGACCGTCTAGATGAGGGGGAAGAATAATCGGCCTCAGGCTGACAGGGGGGAGATGTGGCGGCACATCGATGGTGGTTTGGCCTTTGCATGACGGGTCTGATGGGACTGGAAATGCTGACGGCTTGCGCCCCCGATAGTGCTGACGCGACCGAAACGCGGACATCCGTCCCGACCGAAAGAAGTGAGGCTGTTCCTCTGTCTGTACCGAACCGGGATATCCAGTCGCCGTCGGAACTTTATCCGGTCCTGTTCCCCCAGATTGCCCTGAGCGGTGTTGTCGATCCGAAAGACTGGGCCGACGCGGTCCCGCTCTTTCCGGCGGACGAGATAAACGCCGCCTATGAAAAAGAGGCGCCGCAGACTCGTGCCGCAATGCGGGCCTTTGTGGAGACGCATTTCCGGCTTCCCGAAGAAATGGCGACACCGAATGCTTGGGACGGTCGCGATCCGCGCACACTTTCAGATCATATCGACGCGTTGTGGGCACAATTGACCCGCGCGGCTGACGATGAGCATGAAGAAGAGGGGTCGCTGATCCCACTACCCTATGATTATGTCGTACCGGGTGGACGGTTCCGGGAAGTCTATTACTGGGATGCCTATTTCACCATGGCCGGGATGATAGACGGCTATGACCGCATCAAGCGGCGCATGGTCGATAATTTTGCCTATCTGATCGACGATGTCGGCCATATCCCCAATGTCAACCGGACCTATTACATCAGCCGCTCACAACCGCCGTTCTTCTTTGCGATGGTGGGATTGCTGTCCGAGGGGCAGGAGGAGTTGGCGTGGGCAGACTATCTGGATGCCATGCGAGCGGAGTATCGGTTCTGGATGGCTGGCGCCGACGGTCTTGCGCCGGGCGAGGCGTCACGCCGCGTCGTGCGGATGCCCGACGGCAATATCCTGAACCGATACTGGGATGATCGTGATGTGCCGCGGGATGAGTCCTTCATTCAGGATCACGAGACCGCAGCGCGCTCTGACCGGGAGCCGGCAGAGCTGTTCCGCGACCTGCGGGCTGGGGCGGAAAGCGGCTGGGATTTTACCTCTCGCTGGCTTGATGATCCCAATGACCTGTCGACCATCAGGACGACGCGCATCATTCCCGTTGACCTCAATTCGCTCATGTACGGCATGGAGCGGGCCATTGCCGCTGGCTGCACGGCAGAAGGCGATACGGCGTGTGCGGCAGAATTTGAAGATCGGGCATCACGCCGAAAAGCGGCCATGAACACCTATCTGTGGGACCCGGACAAAGGCATCTTCGGTGACTATGACTGGGAACGCGAGGCACTGACGCCGCATCTGTCCGCCGCCAGCATCTATCCGCTGTTCCTCGGTGTCGCGACGCCGTCGCAGGCGGCGTCAACAGCCGGCATGGTGCGCGAGGATCTGCTCGCGCCGGAGGGCATGCTTTCCACGCCTGTCGTCACAGGGGAACAATGGGATGCGCCGAACGGCTGGGCGCCGCTGCACTATATGGCGGCCGTCGGGTTTGACGCCTACGGCGAAGAGACCCTTGCCCGGACAATCGCCGAGCGGTGGCTGAGCACAGTGGCGCGCAGTTATTGCCAGTCGGGCAAGCTCGTCGAAAAATATAATGTCGCCGAAGCCAAGCCCGGCGGCGGCGGTGAATATCCGACCCAGGACGGGTTTGGCTGGACGAACGGTGTCACTGCCGCCTTGTTGCGCCGCTATCCCGATCTTGCCGGGTATGGTGACGTTCGGCCTGCGGGCGCGGATTTGGACCGGTGCGAGGCCATTGGCCGATAAAGGAAGACGGCGCCAATGGCTACTGATCGAGCCGGCGGGAGAAGAACAGCCTGAATTCCATATCGGGGGAGGCCTGTGACAGGCCCAACAGCAATCCCGGCGTCACTGTCCATCCGGTTCCCACGGGAAAAGAGGCGTACGGACCGATCTGGTGGCGTTGGCGATCATAGGGCGCGAGGCGCGCCGTGGTGCCGTGGAGGTCGTAGGCCTCAATCCCGAAATGTCGTTTGCTGCCGTCAGTGCAGTCTGCGCGCAGACGCGTCTCCAGTTTGATCCCATTGGCCGCCTGGTCGCCCATTTCCTTGCTGGTCACCAGAATGGCGCGGGTGGAAAAGGAGTCTGTCCATTTCTGCTCGCTCAGGAAAAACAGGGAAACGCCGTCCGGCGCGGTGCCATTGCGGATAGTGGCATCGAGCCTCAGACCGGATCGAAATCGCGCGTCGTCGTCCGAGAGTTGCCAGTACAGGTTCGCCGATGCCTGCCGAAACTGCAGGGCGCCGCCTTCCCGCCAGATACCTTCACCAACGATCCGGCCCATGACCCGGCCGTTGAAGGCGTACGCGTAATGCAGGCGTTAGCCCAATACATCCAGGCGACCGTCAGTCCCGGGAACATAACTTGTCCGATAGGAGAAGGACCGCTCCTGCGCGTCCACCTGCGGCGAGGTCACGCCGCTTAAATTCTGCGCAAAAGCTTGCGGGGCGAGCGCGAGCCCCAAGGGAATCAGCGTGCGCCAAAGGCGAGCGGACGACATGAGAGCGTGCCATAAATGGTCCAGCATCAAATATGCTGGTGGCTCATCATACGCGAAGCGCGCCATCGCATACTAATCAGTCTTCATAAAGACCTGTTTAGAACCACCTTTGCGTCCGCAGCCAAACCGGATCACTATGCCAAAAACTGACCGGTGGAAACAATGGCAGAAGCAGACGACGAACCTTTTGAATCGTTCAGCAATGCGGAACTGGGCGCCATGGCGCATCTTTACCGCGGCGAGATCTATCGCTCGACCATCTGGCGCACGCGGCTTGATGCGACGACCAATTGGGCGGTCGTGTCCCTGGGTCTGGCCCTGTCGATTACCTATGCAGATCCAGCTGCATCGTCACTGCCGCTCCTGCTGGTCACGTTTCTGATCATGGTTTTCCTGTATCTCGAATCCCGGCGATACCGCTACTTCAACGTCTGGCGCGCACGCGCACGGTGGCTGGAAATCAATTTCTATGCGCCTCTGCTGCGGCGTCAAAAGCACCCCGAAGAGGGCAAATGGCAGGACAGGCTGGCGCTCGACTATGAGCGCCCCGAGCATCACATCAGTTTTTCAAGGGCTTTGGGGCGTCGGCTTCGGCGGAATTATCTATGGATATTCTCGGTGCAGTTCCTCGCCTATATCGGCAAGAACATCATTCATCCGGGACACCTTGAATCGCGTGCGGAGTTTTTCTCGCGTCTGTCGATCGGCGCCGTACCAGGAGAAGCGGTGCTGTCGACCGTCATCACCGCCTATGTCGGCGTGTCGGGCTTTACGCTCTTCATGTATCTTCAGGACAAGAAGCGTTTCCGTGAAAGTCCTAACCCGATCTCGATGGGCTAGGCTCAGGGGTGCGCCATCCAATCGCACAAGGGTTCGCGCGGGTTGGCGTCGACGACTGGCCCTTTATTGCTGAACTCGAGATAGCTCCGGTTGGATGTCGTATATGGCGGCCATTGCGCTAGGTCCGGACCGTTCGGATCGCCGTTGCGGGCAAAATTGGCCCAGTAGGACTGGATCGGCAACGCGCCGTGATCGAGGAAATTGAAACCCATCACGTAATTTGTCTCGACGCCGTGGCTGATCTTGTCTGTCGGTCCGTAATCGAATGAATAGAGCCAGACCGACTGTCCGGCATTGGCCGCTGCCCGTCCGGTAAATATCATCGGACACCGGTAGTTGATGTCTGTGGCGAGCTGAATGGCGATCGACCCAAGCCGATTAGAACTGACCGGCAGATTTCCCTCGCCCCAGCCATAATAGGCAAAGGCACCATCGGTGTGCTCACCGAACAGCGCTGGTATCGCCCGCGCGGCGTCCTCGTCACTCGCAAACATCGGGCTTTCTTTTGCAGCCCATCCCGCCAGCAGCGGCACAGGGGCCGCGTCACCGCGCGCGAGGACGTCTTCGGTCGGTTCCGTCAGTACACGACCATCGATAGTGGGCGCCATGAAGATCTGCCAGCGTTCAATCCCCGCGGGCAGGTCCACAGTCTGCTGCGCATCCAGAAGGACACTGCCGGGCAGGGCGCGCAGATCGGCCGCGGTCGCCTCGGCGGGCAATCCTGCCTTCGCAGCGATTGCCATGCCTAGGGTCTCGGCCGCTGTAAGAGGTCGGGAGGGGAGAGAGAAGTTTGACGAGCCACTCTGCTGGATGGCTCTTTGGAAAAGCCCCTGGGACGCGGGTGCCTGCTGGTGCAGGGCCACAGCCTGGCTGCCGGCAGACGCCCCGAATATCGTGATGTTCTCCGGGTCGCCGCCAAACGCCGCGATATTGTCCTTGATCCATTGCAGGCCGAGCTGCTGGTCCATGAGCGCGTAATTGCCCGAAGCGCCATCCTGCTCGGCGCTGAGGGCGGGATGGGCCATGAAACCGAATACGCCGAGGCGGTAGTGGAGGGTGGCCACCACCACATCCTGCTGGTGCAGTGTGCCATCAACGGCCCACGTGCCGCGACCGCCCACATTCGCGCCGCCATGGATAAAGACCATGACCGGCTTCAGCGAACTGGCTTCGATGTCCGGTGTTCTGATTTCGAGGAAGAGGCAGTCTTCCGACATATTGGCGCGGTCAGTGCCATTCCATCCCAGATCCGCCTGCAGGCAGGCGGGCGCGGGCGTTTCACTGCGGCGAACGTCGGACCACGGGGCCACCGGTTCGGGCGCGCGCCAGCGGCGTTCGCCCACCGGCGCTTCTGCATAGGGGATCGCGCGGAACTGGACACTGCCATCGCCCATAAAAAGGCCCGATACAGGTCCTGAACGCGTGGACACGAGCGATGGATCAGTGCGGTTCATATTGGCCGAAACAGCGTCCTCGATTGATGGGGCAGGCTCGGCGCAAGCACATAACAGTGCCGCAAGCGCCACCACGACCGAGGAGGTGAGTGAGTAGTGCGACATGAACATCCTTGGAAATCTGGCAGCCTGTCAAAACATCGCTGTCTGACCAACTTATAATATTACGGTATTTCAGCCATGAAGGAAGAAAATTCGGTGTCATGAACGGCCAGAACGACCTGCGTGTGGGACCGACGCAACATTTGTCTTGGCTCGCCCATTTTCTCACTGACGCCACGAATGAGCTCAATAGTCTGTCGACGTGCAAATTTGTGTCATGCGACAACCTGCGAGAGAATTTTTATGCCGACAGCCTCAGGCTTCTTTTCAAGATCTCGAATATTCGTAAAGTGCCCAACAGATATTCTGATGAAAAAATATGACAACTGAAACGCCGCGTGCCGCCTTTCGCATGCTACAAGGGCGGTATAGCGTTGTTGACGATAAAACGGCGTGATGATACCGGCGCGCTCCCACCATATCAGCGTTATCAACTGACAATTTCGATTGTTTTTCCTTCAATCGACTTTAAGTGCTGCTCCCCACAAAAATGTTTTGCTAGGCACGCTGCCGATTAATGATATCGTTTTTCAATACGTTCTGCAGAGGCGTCCTTATTGACGTCCCAAACCCCAGGTGACCCCTTGTTTCTAGAGAAGTTTATTGTCGATGCGCATGATTGCCATGCGGTCTGTGCGCTCAGGGAGCATTTTCTCTCATTCCTCGAAAATTACGGCGTCACGGACGTCATCGGTCACGTCATGCCGTTCGGCGGCACGTTCAAAGGTGGCTGGGAGCCCATAATTTCTACGTTTCCAAAAGAGGTGACAGACTTTTACCGGGGCATCACGGATGTTGAGCGCGACCCTTTTCTCAATCGCCTTCTGATGACGGGCGGACCCGTCCTGCACTCGGAGGTCAAGAACGCCTTCAATTGGAGTGAGCAGACGGCCAGGATGTCAGAAATGATGCGGGATAACGGGATGCGGGACTCGCTGGGTGTCATGACGCTCGCCGGTCCTGGCCTCGCCGCAGTGTTTGCTCTGGTCTTCCCTAGGGAAGTTGATCTCGATGAGACCAAACGCATGACGCTGCAAATGGGGTGCTATGTGTTCTTCAAACGCCAGCAGCAACTAAAGAACGACGGTACATCGGCCAGCCTAACACCGCGTGAGCGGCAGATCATGGTCGGTATCCTGCGCGGGCAGACAAACCCGCTCATTGCTGACCAGTTGGGCATTTCAGAGCACACGGTCGATACTTACGTCCGGCGGCTCTTCGCCAAGGTTGAGGCGTCGAGCCGGCTTGAACTGGCCATGAAATGTCTGTGTGCAGGACAATTGGTCAATTTTCTTCTCAAGAAGAATGATGAACTCTTGGGCCCTGACCCAGTGGACGAACCGTCAGCTGGCGTTATTTAGGCCTTCGGTGTCTGGCCCTCATCACCAAACTCAGTCGGCGCCTGGGCTGAGAGCAGGTCTTCCTCTCTCGTCGCAGCCCGATCCTCGCTGACTTTTTTCTCGATCGACTTGTCCGGGCGCGTGTCCATTTCGCCTTTCGCGATGGCTTTCACCTTGGGCTCTGGTGGCGCGGCCTGCGAGCCTTCTTTGGCAGAGGACGGCAGTTCGGTTGCCAGCGTCGATGGCACGCCATCGATGCGGAGCCGATAGATCGGTTCTGGCAGGGTGAAGCCCTTTTCTTCCAGTGTCTGCTTGACCGCCCTGATCGACGCGGATTTGGCTTTGAGAAAATCCGTGTGGGACTGATTGATCCAGGGGGCAAAGGTCAGAACGATATTGCTGTCGCCAACCTCTTCGATCCAGGCGGTCGGTGTAGGCTCGGCCAGGACGAAATCCAGTTTCTGCAGAGCCGCCAGCCCGGTGTCGATCCCTGCCACCGGGTCATCATCGGCATCGACCCCGAGGGCAAAGGTGATCCGGCGTTCAGGATTGCGCGTGTAATTCGTGATGATGGCGTTGAACACATTGGCGTTCGGGATACGGACATGATTGCCGTCCGGCGTCATCAGAATGGTCGCGCGGGAAGTGAGGCGCACGACATTACCGCGCAAGCCATCGATTTCGACGAGGTCATTGGCGCGAAAGGGCTGCCTGATCGACAGCATGATCGACGAGATGAAGTTCTCGATCGTGTCCTTCACGGCAAAACCGACGGCGAGGCCGAGAACGCCCGCCGCGCCGAGGACAGCGGACAGAATGGCGACCGCATCCAGAATGTTCAGGGCAATGACAACCCCCAACAGACCGAATATGATGGGCACCACCATTCTGATCAGATTGCTGATCAGGGGATTTGGCGCGACCCGCGACCAAAGCCATTTCTGTCGGGCGATCAGCGCGCCGGCGAGCCAGAACAGGATGGCGGTGACAAGCGCGATCGCAAGCAGGGGAAGCAGTGAAATCGTGTCGTCGAGGACGGCGCGGGTCCGTTGCGCTGCCGGTCCCAATCGTTTGTCAACGGATGAGTCTATTTGCACAGCGTTATCGACAGCGACAACACCGCTCACGCGACCGGCCAAGGTCTCCGCCTGATCGGCCGCATCGGTTTCGACGACCGTTCCGTTCAGCCGGACGACGCCCTGCTGCACGGTGATATCAACATTGGAGAGCGCCGGAATGACATCGAAAATACCGCGCAGGCGGGCCTCAATGGCGTCGTCCGCATTGGCGTCCTCCGCCGCAATGGCGATGTCACCATCGGTCAGTGTGATGGTGCCGGGCGACGCGGCGGCTTCAACAGGTGTCCGATCGTCCTGCGCAAACGCCGCGTCGGGCAGGCAGAGCATGAGGGCGCAGGCAAGAGCAATGCGATAAATCATGCTGACTATCTAGTCCCCGCCCTCGCGGGGGCGACACCGGACCGAATGCGTGTCTCGACATCCGATCCGGTATGTCCGTCGGCCGGTTAACGTGCCAGCGCCTCACGGATCAATGCTGCCGTCGGTTTGGGGCCGTAGATCTTGGTGAAGGGCCCCATGCGCGGACCGTCGGACTGGCCGAAGACGACCTCATACAGTCCCTTGAACCATTCGCGGATGTTCTCGTAACTTACCGATTTGCCGGCATCAAAGACGGCCGTCTGGTAATCATCTTCGGCAAGATCTTTATCCATGCCTTCGAAGCGGTCCGCCAGGAACTCAAGGGCCTGACGTTCCTGATCGGTTGGTGCACGGAACTGTTTCTTCGGCTTCACGAAATCTTCGAAGTAATTGATCGCATAGCCGAGCATGGGCTCCAGCGCCGCCATGGCCGCCGGGCTGGCATCAGGTCGGTACTTCTGCACAAAGCCGCGCAGGATATCGGTGTCGGATGTGCCTGAGGCGTCGACGATATTCATCAGCAGGCCAAAGCTGACCGGCGGCACAACGGCGGGCGGCTCGCCGCTATGGACGTGCCATGCCGGGTTATCGATTTTCTTCGCGCCGTCCATCTCGGGATAGCGCGCCACGTGCTGCCAGTACTCGTCGACCGTTTTGGGGATGACGTCGAAATACAGCTTCTTGGCCTTTTTGGGCTGGTGGAAATTGTACAGCGACAGACTTTCCGGCGCCGCATAGCGCAGCCATTCCTCGATCGTCAGGCCGTTGCCTTTGGTCTTGGAGATCTTGTTGCCGTTCTCGTCGAGGAAGAGCTGATAATTGAAGCCCGCGGGCGGGGTGCCCCCCAGCGCCTTCACGATCCGGTTCGAGAGGCGAACCGATTCAGTCAGGTCTTCACCGGCCATCTCATAGTCAACGCCGAGCGCGTACCAGCGGCCGGCCCAATCGGCCTTCCACTGCAGCTTGACCGCGCCGCCCTTGACCGAGCTCGTCACCTTCGTGCCATCTTCGTCCTCGAAAACGACTTCGCCCGTCGCAGCGTCGCGCTCAAGGATCGGCACATAGAGAACACGGCCGGTGCTGGGGCTGATAGGCAGGATGGGGGAGTAGGTCTGGCGACGTTCTTCACCCAGCGTGGGCAGAATAATGTCCATGATCTCGTCATAGACCTCCAGCACCCGCACCAGTGTCGAATCGAACAGGCCATCGCGATAGGCTGCCGCTGCTGACTGGAACTCATACTCAAAGCCGAACTGGTCGAGAAAGGCCTGCAGACGGGCATTATTGTGGGCCGAAAAGCTTTCATGCGTGCCGAACGGGTCGGGCACGCGGCACAGCGGCATCTGCAGATAGGCCTCAAGCTGCTCTGGATTGGGCACGGTCGGCGGCACTTTGCGCATGCCGTCCATATCATCGGAAAAGCAGATCAGGCGCGTTGAGCGGCCGGTCAGACATTCAAAGGCGTGGCGCACCATGCTGGTGCGCGCCACTTCGCCGAATGTCCCAAGATGCGGGAGGCCCGATGGGCCATAGCCCGTCTGGAAGACCACGGGGGCGTCCTTGTCCATCTTCTCCAGCCGTTTGACCAGGGCCTTGGCCTCTTGGAACGGCCATGCCTTGGCCTCGGCGAAGTCTTCGGTGGTGAAGGTGTGCTCGGACACGGGGAAACCCTTTTCGTCTTCTTTACGGTGCGCAATGAATTTGCGATGGGACGCGGAGCCGACTAGCAAGCGGACCATCAATAAGGAAACAGGCGTATGGCGGAATCCTTGGTCAATTTGACCCCCCAAGAAGCAGTTATTTATCTCATGGTGCTGACGTCAGCTTCCGACGGTACCATGAATGAGCGTGAATTGCGCACAATTGGCCGCGTTGTGCGGTCCTTTCCGCTGTTTACCGCGAACGACGAAGACAACCTCGTCGCGACCTCTGAAAAGGCCGGCAGCATCATGTCCGCCGATGGCGGCCTGCACCGGGTGATCGATTCGGCGGCGGCGGCCCTGCCGGCCCATCTGAACGAAACGGCCTATGCCGCGGTAGTCGATGTGGTCACGGCCGATGAAACGATCGATATGGCGGAGATCCGTGTCCTCGAACTTATTCGCAATGCCTTGAAGGTGAGCGATGAGGGGGCTGCGGCCATCGAACACGCGGCACGCGCCCGTCATATGACCCTCGAGGAGACTGAGTGACCAAAACTGAATTTATGCTCGGCTGGGAAGAGTGGTGTTCCCTGCCGAAACTGGGACTGCCAGCGCTGAAGGTGAAAGTGGACACCGGCGCGCGGACCTCTTCGCTCCATGCCTTTACGGTTGATCCTTTTGGCCCTTCCGGGCGCCCGAAAGTCCGCTTTGGTATCCATCCCATTCCTGAAAAGCCTGAAGTCGAGATCTACTGCTCGGCGGACGTCATCGATCGGCGTGAGGTGACGAGCTCCAACGGCGAGTCCGAGATGCGGTACGTGATCGAAACGCCGATCCGCATGGGGGACAAGGAGTGGAAGATCCAGTGCACGCTGACGGATCGGGAGGGCATGAGCTTTCACATGCTGCTGGGCCGCCAGGCGTTGCAGTCATTCCCCTTCGACATGGAACCAAGGGTCCTGCCGTCCTCATCGTTCCAGCAGCCCAAGCTTGACTATTCCGTCTACGATGCGGTGGCCAAGCGGGCGCCGACCCGTCGCTCTCTCCGCATGGCGATCCTGACGCGCGAGCCCAATTCGTACTCGACCAAGCGCCTCGTCGAGGCCGCCGAAAGCCGCGAGCACGTGATCGAAATGATCGATACGACCCGCTGCTACATGCTGATCAATGCGGGTCGGCCGGAAGTGCATTATGACGGCCGCGCCCTGCCGCACTATGACGCTGTCATTCCGCGCATTGGCGCGTCTGTGACATCCTATGGTACGGCCGTGGTGCGCCAGTTCGAGGCCATTGGCGCCTACTGCATCAATTCCGCCCACGCCATTACCGCCTCGCGGGACAAGCTTTATGCGCATCAGATCCTTGCGCGTGACGGCATTGGGATGCCGACAACCGCGTTTGCGTCTTCGCCGAAGGACACGAACAATCTGATTGGCCTGATCGGATCGCCGCCCCTGATCGTGAAATTGCTTGAATCAACCCAAGGTCGCGGCGTCGTTCTGGCAGAGACCAAAAAGGCCGCCGATTCGGTGGTGTCTGCCTTCCGGGGCCTGCGCGCCGATTTCCTCGTCCAGCAATTCGTCAAGGAAGCGGGCGGTGAAGATGTGCGTTGCTTTGTCGTTGGCGGCAAAGTGATTGCGGCGATCAAGCGGGTCGCCGCGTCCGGTGAATTCCGGTCCAACCTACACCAGGGCGGCTCGGCTGTGAAAGTGCGGATCACAAAGGAAGAGCGGGAGACGGCCGTCTTGGCCGCAAAATCCCTCGGGCTCGGCATGGCCGGGGTCGACATGCTGCGTGCATCTGACGGTCCCAAAGTGTTGGAGGTCAATTCCAGCCCGGGACTTGAGGGGATTGAAAAAACGTCGGGTAAGGACGTTGCAGCCCTTATCATCGAAGAGATTGAGCGCCGCACGGCAAGCTATGTCCGCCGACGCCGCAAGGTCCAGACCACGTGAGCGTGTTCAGGAAGGGTCTCGTCTATCGTCTTATGCCAACACGGCATTGGGACATCGCTCTGGCGTCGGGGTTTCTGCCCTACAACGCCGATGATGAGCGGGACGGCTTCTTCCATCTGTCTGGTCCCGATCAGGTGATGGGAACAGCCGCACGCTTCTATGCGGATTGCGACGAGCTTGTCTGCGCCGGGTTCGCCGAAAAGACGTTGGCTGACGACCTGAAGTGGGAGGGCGCCAGCGATCACGGTGTTTTTCCGCACTATTACGGTTTTGTCCGGACAGAATGGGTCCAGCATAAACTGGCCGTGAACAAGCAGCCAAGCGGCCAGTTCGATGTCGTCGACAATGCCGAAGGCGCGTGAACCCGTTTCTTCCTACCAAAGGGCCTGACCATGTCATTGTGGCGATACGGAACATTCGCACTCAGCTTTCTTGATCCTGAAAGGGCGCACCGGCTCACCGTGCAGTCATTGAAGACGGGTGTCGGCGCGCGGTATCCGCAGGATCGCTTCCCGGCACTGGCAACCACCGTCGCGGGTCTGTCATTGCCGAACCCGCTTGGTCTTGCAGCAGGGTTCGACAAGAATGCCGAGGTGCCTGATGCCATGTTGCGGATGGGCTTTGGCTTTGTGGAAGTGGGGGCATCGACCCCGAAGCCACAACCGGGCAATGACCGTCCACGGGTGTTCCGTCTTCGATCCGATCGCGCCATCATCAACAGATATGGCTTCAACAATGAGGGGCAGGACGTGATTGCCGGCCGTCTGGCCCGCCGTGCTGGCAAGGCTGGCATTATCGGCATCAATCTGGGGGCGAACAAGAGCAGCGTCGACCGCACGGCAGATTTCGTATCGGGCATACGCTGTCTTGGTCCGCATGTTGATTTCTGTACGGTCAATGTCTCATCACCGAATACACCCGGTCTGCGGGCGTTGCAGGACGCTTCGGCGCTGTCCGCGCTTCTCTCTGCCGTGCTGGAGGCGAGGCCAGCGCAGACCCCTGTGTTTCTGAAAGTCGCCCCGGATCTCACCGACGAGGACAAAGCGGACATTGCATCGGTGGCGCTGTCCACCGGCATCGATGGGCTGATCGTCTCGAATACGACGATCGGTCTGCGCGAGGGGCTGAAGCGTCATGGCGAAGAAATGGGCGGGCTTTCCGGGCGCCCGCTCTTCCCGCTATCGACGGCTGTGCTTCACGATTTTGCCAAGACCATTGGCGGCCGCTTGCCGCTGATCGGTGTCGGCGGCATCGCGGGACCACAAGATGCGTACACGAAGATTTTGAAAGGGGCGTCTCTGGTCCAGCTTTACACCGCGCTGGTGTACAAGGGACCGGATCTCGTCAGCCACATCCTGGAAGGGCTGAACGAACGCCTCGCTGTCGACGGTTTTTCGTCAGTAGCTGACGCTGTTGGCAGAGACGTCTGACGTCAGTTCGATTCTTCGGCGGCCTGCTGCATGGGCAGCGTATCCTGTTGGGCGTAGCTTGCAATGATCCGTGCCGCAGCCGTTCGCGCCTGCTGGTCGGACTGTGACGACAGCCCCAGGGAGCTCGCCAGTTTGCGGTGGCCAGAAGCCAAGGCCATCACGACGCCTGCAAGTTCGAGCGAGGCGGAATGGTCCATCGCCGGGTAGGCACGAGAAATCTCGCCGCTCACCTGGTTGATCAGAACACTGTATTCTTCGTTCAGTTCTGTTTTCAGCAGATCATCGCCCACTGCAAGCGAGAGAAGGGCGTCTTCCACTGGGGCATCGCCCGGCATTCTGAGTTCGTCGTCCGCAACCATCCCGAACAGGAAGTCGAGCAGGAAATCCAGGCGTTTCGCTGGCAGTGACTGATTAAGCCCCCGGTTCAGAGCCTCTTGGGTTTCGACGGCCAGACGTTTGGCCAGGTCAACGGCGATGGGCTGCTGACGCGAATAATAATGTCGGACCAGTTGGCGCGACATACCTGCGTTTTTTGCAATGTCGTCGTTGGACGGCATTGAAACCCCTTTGGAGATCAGGGTGACCCGCAGGCCCTCAATAATTTCTGGCCGACGAAATTCGGCTACAGGTCTCGCCATTGGTGATCCTTTCCGCTGCGTCGTATAATAAGGTACAGGTCATAACCTATGATAGGGACTGGCCAGTCTCACAAGGCTTTGCTGGCATATAACGAAAGATATTGGTGTTCCGGATGATGAAACGCAGCGTAATTTCTATCTTGACGGGAATGACCGGATTTTCGGTCGCCATGGCTCAACCTGTGGTTTCTGATGTTACCGAGTGTCCGGAGCATTGGATTGTCGGTGATATTGTCACCGCCCCGGGTGAACGGGCGGGCGCCGTTTCGTTTTCGAAAGGGAAAATTCAGCAGGTGGGCGACGCCTCGCTTGCGCCAAATGAGGGCGCGTGCGTGATCTCTCTGCCGGACGGGGCGGTTGCCTTGCCGGGTCTGCACGATGCCCATGCCCACCTGATCGGCATCGGCTTTCGGGAAATGCGACTGAACCTTGAAGGCACCACGTCGATTGCGATGCTGAAAGCCCGTCTGGCTGATGCGTTGATGGATCTTCCGGACGGACAGCCGCTGACGGGGCGCGGGTGGATCGAGACCGGTTGGCCCGAAAAGCGGATGCCCAACAGGGACGACCTCGATGCCGTGGCCGAGGGCCGGATTGTCATCCTGGGCCGGTCAGACGGTCATGCAGCCGTCGTCAACAGTGCCGCGCTCGATGCCGCCGGTATTGATGACGAGACCCCCGATCCCGAAGGCGGGCGTATCGTCCGTGACCGGAACGGTCGGGCCACGGGTCTCCTCATCGATAATGCGCAATCTCTGGTCGCCGGTCTGGTCGACAAGCCGACACGGGAGGAGCGCAAGGAGGCCTTGCGCAGAGGCGCTGATGTCTACGCTTCGCGCGGCTGGACAAGCGTGCACAATATGTCCGTGGACGCCGGTGAGATTGACTTGATGGCTGAATTGGGGGCCTCAGGCGAACTGCCGATCCGTGTGTTCAACTATCTGGTGCCCGAGGCGCTGGACGCCCAAGCGGAAAAAGGAAAAACGTGCACCGATGATATGCGCGTCTGTGTCATGGGCATCAAATTTTATGTCGACGGCGCTCTGGGCTCACGCGGGGCTCTTCTCTTTGCACCCTACAGCGATGAGCCGTCGACCATGGGTCTGCAGCTGATGACAGGCGATGAGGCGCGGCCGATGATGCAGAAAGCGCTCGATGCGGGTCTGCAGGTTGCAACCCACGCCATTGGCGACAAGGGCAATCGGATCGTGCTCGACTGGTACTGGAAGCTGCTTTACGAACCGCAGATCGCCGACCATCGCTGGCGGATCGAGCATGCTCAGATCCTGAAGGTTGATGATATTGCTCGCTTCGCCAAACAGGCGGTGATTGCGTCGATGCAACCCAGTCACGCCATTGGCGATCTTTATTTCGCAGGAGATCGTCTGGGGTCAGAGCGTCTGAAAGGCGCCTATGCCTGGCGGTCGCTGGTAGAGCAGGGTGCCATCGTTGTCGGCGGCTCCGATGCACCGGTTGAGCAGGGTGAGCCCGCGATTGAACTTCACGCGGCCACGCGCCGGTTCGCGCTGAACGGCTATGAGGGCCCGGACTGGCACCCGGAAGAGGCTCTGACCGAACAGCAGGCGCTGGCCATCTTCACGACCAAGGCCGCCTACGCCGTGTTCAGGGAGGATGAGCTCGGTCGCCTCGCGCCGGGCTACAGAGCCGACATTACGGTGCTGACCGCAGACCCGTTCCGCTCGTCCTGGGAGAAGGTTGATGCCCTTATGACGTTTGTCGACGGCGAACGCCACGAGGGAAGGGCATCGCAACAATAGGCGCAATTCTCTGCGCCTTAGGGTGGGTTTCGGGCTGCACAATCTGAAAAAACGCTCTACAAGCTGCTTCCATGACTGCAGTACGCCCGATCATTATTGCCGTAGATGGACCAGCCGCCTCGGGTAAGGGAACCCTTTCCCGCCGCATCGCCAGCTATTACGAGCTGGCCTATCTCGACACCGGGACGCTCTATCGCGGTGTCGGCTGGGTCATGTTGTCGAAAAATCTCGATCCTGGTGACGAGGCCGCTGCCGGTGAGACCGCGCGATCATTCTCCCTTGAACAGATTGCCGGTGCCGACATCCGTACCCCGGATGTCGGCCGTGCGGCATCGCGGGTCGCGGCCCTGCCGGTGGTGCGCGCCGCGCTTCTGGATTTTCAGCGGCAGTTCGCGGCCAAGCCGCCTCATGGCGCGGCCGGTGCCGTGCTTGACGGCCGGGACATCGGTACGGTCGTATGCCCCGATGCCCTCGTC
The DNA here is from genome assembly GCF_032930845.1 of Parvularcula sp. LCG005. Classification (GTDB taxonomy): domain Bacteria; phylum Pseudomonadota; class Alphaproteobacteria; order Caulobacterales; family Parvularculaceae; genus Parvularcula. The sequence goes on from NZ_CP136758.1 coordinate 529,402, forward strand.
AAATTCTACATCACGGCAGCGCCGGAAGAGCGCGCGCGGCGACGGCATGAAGAACTGCGCCAGCGCGATGGCGGGCTATCCTATGAAATGACGCTCGAAGACATCAAGCGTCGCGATGCGCGGGATTCGGGCCGGGAAACGGCACCGATGCGGCCGGCTGCCGACGCCCAGTTCATCGACACGACAAAGCTGGACGCCGACGCAGTTTTCGCCAGGGCGTGCCGGTTCATCGACAACGCCATCGAAGACCGAAACGAAGCGGTCGGTTAATCCGCTTCAGACTGGTGCGTCGCCACCCAGGCCATGACCTCGCCGAACGGTGCCACCCAGATTTCATCCGTATGCGCGCCCAGATAGTCCGCGAGCTCTTTGTGGGACGCTGCAGGCACGGTCAGATAATCAGCACCCACGCCGTGAAATCCGATGACCAGAAGGCCGCCCTCTTTCTCAACGGCCTTGACTGCGCGGATCATGTCCTTGCCGCTGGCATCCTCGGGGAACCATTCACTGGGAACCGCGTTCAGTTCAATCTTGTTAGGATCATGCTCGGGTGCCGCAACGCCGCGGATGGCCGGTGCAAAACCCGCTTCCATGATCGGCGCGATAAAGTCTTCACCGCCGGCCAGCGTATTGCCGCAAGGCGTGGCGTAGGTGTGCATGGCCTTGCCGTCGAGCGCCGTCAGCAGGTTATTCATCACACGGAGTTCATTGAGCATCGTTGCGACACTGTAGTTCTCGAGGTGATATTGCTCTGGCATCTCGAAAGAGCCTGCGCGGCAGGGGTGAAAGACACTGTGATTGCCAAGCTCATGACCGCTTTCAGCGGTAGCGCGCCAGCGTTCGACAGACTCGTTTGCGAAGGTGCCGTTGAGAAAGAACGTGCCTTTGATTCCTGCGGCGTCGAGCGCCGGAATCGCAATGTCCAGATGCGACGGCATGCTGTCATCATAGGTCAGCACGACGGCCGCCTTCTTCCCTTCGGGCCATGCGAACGGCTCAGCGGCGAGGGCGCTCGTGCCGGTCAATGTCGCTATCGCGGTGCAGGCAGCAAGAGCAAATGGCTTGGTGAGCATCAGTGTTCCTCCATTTTCCCCGGAGTGTGGGCGGAAGCGAGCGATATTGCCAGCCCTGTTCAGAAGGGAGTGATGTAAAGCGTACTTGACATTCGTCGGTTCATTCTCCATTTTTCAATTAAGAGAGAAGGAGATCACGATGAACAGAATGGGTCCGAGCATAGCGATGGGCGTGGCTTTCGGCGCGGCGATGGGTGCTGCTACCGGAGAGATGGGTATGTGGGTCGGCGTCGGCGTGGCCCTTGGCGTGGCGTTTGGCACAGTGCTGTCTCGCGGACAGGATCGGCGCTAGGTCAGTTGCCGCGCGTCAGGGCCAGCATATTGGCAACGGCTTCGATCACCACATCTGGCCGATCCTGCATCACGTTGTGACCGCTGCCCTTGGCCAGCACACGCCGACGATAACGCGAAGCGCCAACGAATTGAGAATGTGCGATCCGAACGGCCTCTGCAATGACCGGGTCTGCGACAGTACCGTTTTCCGCTCGGATATCGATCAGCGGCAGATCGGTCCGGATACGCACAGTGGCCATGCGGGCCGCGGTTTCGGGATAGGCCTCGACGACGGGGATCACCGCTTTCGCAAGCTGCGGAGCCTGCGCCCGGACCATGTCATATTGTGGCCGGTACTGCGCCAGGATCATGTCGGTGTATTGGGGCGACAGCTCCGTCGGTATCAACGCGTCCACAAGGACCATGCCCACGATCTCTCTTGAGTTCTCAGCGAGAAGAAAGCCGATCAGCCCGCCATAGGAATGAGCGACAATGACGATGGGGCCACTGACGGCGTTGTCCGCAAGCGCGCGCTCCAGCGCCGCCGCCTCATCATCAATGCTGTAGGGCGGTGGGCTGAGCGGACTTTGACCAAGGCCGGCGCGATCATAGCGTACCACACGGCTATTCATCTCAGAGACTGCGTCCATGATCGGTGCCCAGGCCGTCAAATCCGCCCCATTGCCGCTGATAAAGACAAGGGCCGGCTCACCAGCACCATCGACCTCGACATGGAGTGGGGGGTGAACTGCGGTGACATCCTCGGCCTCAACCGGCGGAGAGGCGCAGCTGGCAAGACTGAGGGCGGCAAGCGGGAGAAGGCAACGCAAGAGCATGGGGCATTCCTGATGGCGCGCTACTGATTTTGCTGTTTATCGATAATAAATCAAGGGAAGATCGGTCTTGAGGCTTTCAACGCGGCACTGGCCGGGGCGGCGGGCAGCGCGTCGTTGACGCGTTAACCCTTTGGAATTGTTCGCTTTACGAGCGACGTTCAATCGCCATAATTCTGGTATCCCTTGCAGATGGCAGTTCTCTCCAACGCATCGGACATGGCGACCCACAGGTTACCGTCTTCATCACCTGACCTGACGTGGAGACGGCGTTGGGCGGTCCGGATCTTCCGGGCCGCCCTTCGAACGGGGAAGCGGCCAAGCGCCCTTGCTACCGGCGCACTTTGGGGATAAACCGCCGCCCATCGCGGGGTGTGCCCCGCCATCCACATGGCCAGACAAGGAGAGATGCGCGTTATCGCCCTGATTTTTCCGTTGATTTAAGGCTATTGCCCGGATTGGTGGACGCGCATTTTGATCTCTCAACGCTGGCTCTTTCTTCCCGCGACGAAGGACTGGCCCGAACCAGGCGGCTTGCCGCCACCCTTTGAGGAAATTTTGTCCGAAACGTTTAACCCGTCCCGCGACGATTTCGCGGAAATGTTCGAAGCCTCGGTCGTTGATCGCGTCTCCTTCGAACAGACCGTTGTCAAAGGTACCATCACCGGTATCGAAAAAGACATGGCCATCGTTGATGTTGGCCTCAAGACTGAAGGCCGCGTGCCTTTGCGTGAATTCTTTGATCCGTCATCTGACAAAAAAGTCAAGGTTGGCGATCAGGTCGACGTTTTCATCGATCGTATCGAAAATGCCCATGGCGAAGCCGTCATCAGCCGTGACCGTGCGCGCCGCGAAGAGGCATGGGAACGTCTTGAAAAATCATTCGAGGATGAAGATCGCGTCGAAGGCGTCATCTTCAACCGCGTGAAGGGTGGCTTCACAGTCGACCTCGGCGGCGCTGTGGCGTTCCTGCCAGGCAGCCAGGTGGACATTCGTCCGGTTCGCGATGCGAGCCCGCTGATGAACATCACTCAGCCCTTCAAGATCCTGAAAATGGACAAGCGCCGCGGCAATATCGTGGTGTCCCGTCGTTCGGTTCTCGAAGAGGATCGTGCAGAACATCGCCAGGAAGTCGTCCGTGACCTGAACGAGGGTGACGAGCGCGATGGCGTCGTCAAGAACATCACCGATTACGGTGCGTTCGTCGAGCTGGCACCAGGCGTCGATGGCCTGCTGCACGTCACCGACATGAGCTGGAGCCGGGTCAACCACCCATCCGAAGTGTTGAACGTGAACGACACGGTCCGGGTCAAGATCATCAAGATCAACCCAGAAACGTCACGTATCTCGCTCGGCATGAAGCAGCTGCAGCCCGATCCATGGGAAGGCGTTTCCGCCAAGTACCCAATCGGTGGCAAGTTCCACGGCAAGGTCACGAACATCACCGACTACGGCGCGTTTGTTGAACTGGAAGATGGCATTGAAGGCCTCGTCCACGTTTCTGAAATGTCGTGGGTCAAGAAAAACGTGCCGCCATCATCCATCGTCTCTCCAAGCCAGGAAGTGGACGTCATGGTGCTGGAAGTCGACGAGCAGAAGCGCCGGATTTCGCTGGGCCTCAAGCAGACCCTGTCGAATCCATGGGAGAGCTTTGCTGAGCGTCACCCCATCGGCTCCGTCATCGAAGGCGAAATCAAGAACATCACCGAGTTCGGTCTGTTCGTTGGTATCGACGACGACATGGACGGCATGGTCCACCTTTCCGATCTCGATTGGGAGCGGTCAGGCGATGACGCGATCAAGGAATACTCCAAAGGCCAGGTTGTCCAGGCCAAGGTCCTTGACGTTGATCCGGACAAAGAGCGTATCTCCCTCGGCATCAAGCAGGTTGCCAACGATCCAATGGATGCGATCGGTGAACTGCGCCGCGGCGACGATGTAACGTGTGAAGTGACGGCCGTTGAAAACGGCGGGATCGAAGTTCGCGTTGGTGGCGATGGCGGGCCTAAAGCCTTCATCCGCAAATCGGACCTTAGCCGTGACCGTAACGAACAGCGCCCTGAGCGTTTCGCAATCGGTGACAAGGTCGACGCCCGGATCGTCGCACTGGACTCCCAGTCGCGTCGTCTGTCGCTCTCGATCAAATCGCGTGAGATGGCTGAAGAGAAAGAAGCCGTCGAACAGTTCGGCTCTGCCGATAGCGGTGCGTCGCTCGGCGACATTCTCGGTGCCGCCCTGCGCGACACTGAAGGTGACAATTAAGACCTTCGTGGTCTGAACACTTCTGGCCCCGGACGGTTCGCTGTCCGGGGCTTTTTTGTGGCCGCCAGTCGGCCATGGAGGCGTCGTAACCCTCTGTTTACCAAAATGCGGTGGCTGCGGGGTTGAGAAGGGGGCCGACAGTCCCGACAATACATCCGACTGAATAACGAGAAAAAGGAAGGAGCCGATGATGGATCTGATGACGATGAGTTTGCTGGGCGTGGTCGGCACATTCGCCGTTGAGCCTCTCGCGGCCGACGACAAGGGCAAAGAAAACTGGGACGGCTCGGTCGAATTCTCCGCTGCGTCCGCTTCGGGCAATACCGAGAACACGGTTCTGGGCCTGAAGCTCGATGCGCGCCGCGTGCTTGGGCGGTACACCCATGATGTGGCTGCCGGCGCCAACTACGCCGAATCGACGACCCGTGATGATGACGGGGAAGACGTGAGCGCCGTCACGCAGGACAACTGGTTTGCCCGGTACCGGATGGAGATCCAGACCGGTGACCGCACCTTCATCTATGGCCGGGCGCGGTATGAACAGGACAGCTTTTCAGGCTTTGAAAGCCGCGCTTTTCTGGGCGCCGGTCTCGGGCACAGCCTGATCGAGAATGACCGCACGACGTGGGACGTTCTCGCCGGTCCGGGGGTGCAGTACACGGTACTCGAGACACCGGAGGGGCCGGTACCGGAAGATTTCGAAGATTCCGAGACGGAATTTGCGCTCTATGCCGGCAGTGACCTCAACTGGACGCTGCGTGAGAATGTCGCCATCGAGCACGATCTCGACGTGACCTATTCCGAAGAGAACACGACCCTGTCGACCGAAGCGGCGATCAAGACCAAGCTGACCGAAGCGCTGTCATCGCGGCTGTCCTACAAGGTCACCCATGAGACTGATCCCCCCGTCGGGCGTGAGGCCACGGACAGCCTGCTGCGCGCGTCCATCGCCCTCGGTTTCTAATCAGCCAAGGAACGAACCCCTCAGACATGAAAAACGCCCGCCTGGCTTCAGGCGGGCGTTTTTGAGTTGGTATCTTCTGATTGATCAGGCGGCGGCAGTGGCCCGTCGACGACCCCACAGCAACCCGCCAAAGCCGGCCGCAAAGAGCGGCAGGGCGGCAGGCAGGGGCACAACCACAGGCTCCAGCAGATTGCTCCGCAGGATCTGCTCGGCCGAGAAAGGCGAGAACATCGCTACGAAACTTGGATCTGCAAACGGGGTGGCGCTGATATATTCAGCCATCAGGGATGAATTGTCGCCCTCTGGATGAATGGCGCTGAGGACGTGACCCATCTCATGCGCCAGAACGGCGGTGATGAAGCGGGTGACCTGGCCCTGTTGAGCTGGCGTCACCGCGTCACCGGCCAGGATCGCCAGCGCGGCCAGATTTTCAACGAGACCGTATGGGGCTGGGTAAGTGTCATCCGGATCGTTCACATAGGCGAGGCCCAGGATCGTATCGATCATACTGTCCGTAAAGCCGATATAGATGGTATTCGGATCGAAACCCATGGCGTCTTGGAAGTCGGTGTAATCCGTCAGCGTCTCCACCGGTCTGACATTGTTCGTACCGGCCTCGCGTGTCGGCGTGACGGCCGTGATCTGATAGCTGGGCTGAACGTCGACGAAGATGCCGATGACACCGAAAATCGCGTTCAGATAGTCCACGTCAAATGTGGGCAGAACGCAGCTCTCTGGAACGGCGGGCTCACAGATCGTTATGGGCTGCAACTTGACAGAATAGGTCGCAGCGGACGCGATCCCCATCGTCGTGAAGAGCGTCAGCGTGGCGGCGACCATCCGTAATGGCAAAGACTTCAGCAAATTCTGTCTCATGATGATCATCCCCCTGATCGCGTCGTGATACGCGATGTTAAGCATACCGTTGAAATTGAGAAAGAATAAAACTCATTTTGTGCGGCGCAATAGGGCTTTAATTGCAGGTCAGGCGACGCGGTTTCGCGTCGCCTGACCCGTCATTGCGTGATTTTCCCGCTTGGGTTGTTTCAGCCTAGCTGATCGTCTGGAGGTCAAACAGCAGAATCTCGGCGTCCTGACCCTCGGAAATCGTCACTGTGCCCGGCTCGACAATGGCGAGACCATCTCCGCGACCAAGCTTCTGGCCGTTCACGCTGGCGCTTCCGCGCGCCATCTGCAGCCAGGCTTTGCGACCCCGACGAATGTCAAAACTGGTCGCCTGCTCTCCATCAAACGTGCCCGCATAGACATCAGCGGGCGCCAATGTGCGGATCGCGCCATCGCGGCCGTCCTCAGCGATGAAAAGGGCGAGTTTCCCCGCCTTTTCCTCTGGCGACAGCTGCTTGACCTCATAGCGGGGGCGGGCGCCGCGGGTCGCCGGCATCAGCCAGATCTGCAGAAAGCGCAGATCGTCCGTCTGGCTTGGATTATATTCCGAATGCCGGACGCCAGACCCCGTCGTCATGAATTGAATGCCGCCCGCGCCAACCACAGACCCGTTGCCCAAGCTGTCCTTGTGCTCGATCTGGCCCTCCAGGACGTAGGAGAAGATCTCGAAATCCTGGTGCGGGTGAGGCGGAAAGCCGCCTCCCGCAGCGACAAAGTCATCATTGATGACCCTCAGGGCCTCAAAATGCGTGTGCTGCGGATCGTAGTAGCTGGCAAAGGAAAAACTGTGGGCGGACTTCAGCCAGCCATGATCCGCGTGCCCCCTCTTTGCAGCGGGGCGCAGAACCATTTTCGGCGTCGTGGGCGATTTGACTGCAGTGGTGCTCATGGCATCCTCCATTGTGTTGGGAGGAATGTCGCCATTCTGGGTCGTTGGGACAATTGGTCAAAGCCGCAACGCAGTGTTGCGCCGTGCGCACAAGGCAAGACCACAACGCAAAAAGCCGCGACGAGCAATTCAAGCCCGGTCGCGGCAATTCGTCATGAAAATCGTGGGTAAGACCTAGATCAGGCCTTCGCGCTGCAGTTTCTTGCGATGCAGCTTCCGCGCACGGCGAACGGCCTCAGCTTTCTGACGAGCCTTCTTCTCAGATGGCTTTTCATAATACTTGCGGCGTTTCATTTCACGGAAGGTCCCTTCGCGCTGCATTTTCTTTTTCAGCGCGCGGAGGGCTTGCTCGACATTGTTGTCGCGCACGACGATGGTAACGATGACGCGTTCTCCTTTATTGACCCGTTGGTGTAGAGCCCATCTGGGGCGTATTCGAGGTTTAAAACTGAGTGCTCGCCATCCGGCTGGACGGGAGCGAGAAAAGGCGCATATCAGAAAGAAATGACACTGTCCAATTCTCCATTGCCGATACCGGCGCTAAATTCATCATCTTCTCAGGATGACGGTCGCGATGATGACCGGCGGGTCCTGCTTGAGGCTATCCTGTCTGAAGCCGCCTTTGATGGTTGGACCCGGACCGCCATTGACCGGGCCGCTCTGTCGGAGGGTTATACCTCACGTGAAGTCGCAAGAGGTGATGTCAAGATATTGTTTCCTAAAGGAGTCAGGGACGTTCTTGACTTCTGGGCATCGGAAGAAGACCGCCTGATGCGGGAGCGGTTTGTCGGTCTGAACGCGCGCCCTGAGAAAATTCGCGACAAGATCAAATGGCTGGTCCGGCAACGGATCGAACAGCTTGAAAATCATCGGGAAGCAGCGAGACGAGCCGCCGCGACGCTGGCGCTGCCGCACCTGGCGGGTCTTGGTGCCCAATTGGCGTGGCGCAGTGCCGGTCAGATGTGGGAGGCCCTTGGCGATCGCTCCACCGATGCCAATTTCTATACCAAGCGGGCGACGTTGAGTGCCGTCTATCTTTCGACATTGACCCGCTGGTTCGCTGATGAAGGGGACGGAGAGATGGGCGATCCCCGCTCGGCCACGTGGCACTTCCTCGATCAGCGGATCGACAATGTGATGCAATTTGAGAAGGTGAAGGCGCAGGCCCGCAAATGGGGCCCGTCAGGCGAGGCCGTTGCCGGCCTGCTCGGCCGTTTGCGCTACGCAGGTGCGAAGCCTTCCGATCAAGGAGATATGAAATGACCGATGATGCAAAAACGACTGATCGCGCGCTGCTGGCGGGCGGCTGCTTCTGGGGGATGCAGGATCTGATCCGCAACGTCCCTGGCGTCCTCCGGACACGCGTGGGCTATACCGGCGGGGCGTTTGATGACCCGACTTACACAGATGTGAAGACGGGCATGACGGGTCATGCTGAGGCGATTGAGATCGTTTATGATCCGGCCGTAGTGTCTTACGAAAAGCTGCTGCACTGGTTCTTCCAGATCCATGACCCTTCGACCAAGAACCGGCAGGGTAATGATATCGGGACGCAGTATCGCAGCGCGATCTGGTACACATCAGAAGAGCAAAAAGAGACCGCTGAGCGCGTCATCGCGGCTGTCGACAAGTCCGGTCTGTGGCCTGGCCCTGTGGTGACCGAAATTGCGCCCGCTGGCGTGTTCACCCTGGCTGAAGATTTTCATCAGGATTATCTGGAAAAGCACCCCAACGGCTACACCTGCCACTTTGCCCGTCCCGACTGGACGCTGGACGACGCGGCAGCCTGAAATTTTTCCATTGCAAAAAAAAAGGCGGCCCCGGTGCTGAAGACCAGGGCCGCTATTTGCTGTGCGCTACCTGAGGGGGGTCGTAGAGCGCACCAGCTATCCGCAAGAGATCATAGCGCTCACGACCGCTTGGGGAGAGGAGGGGACGCGGCCGCAGCGAAGTACAGAACCTCTTGGAATACACGATATGGGAGATTGGGAAGCGGAGGATAAGAAGGCGATTTATTAAGCCTTCGTTATCCTTTAGGCCCGCTTTCTCAGCGCTCTGTCAGCTTGAATTCGATCCGACGGTTCTGGGCCAGCGAGGCTGAATCACGACCAGATACGAGAGGCTGATACTCGCCAAAGCCCGCGGCCACGAGGCGCCGGTTTGGCACGCCCTGGCTCGACAAATACTGAACCACCGAAATGGCACGCTCAGCTGACAGGTGCCAGTTGCTGTCAAACTGCAGCCGGCAGGTGGGGCCCAGCGGCGACTGGTCCGCATGGCCATCGACGCGCAGAACCCACGCCACGTCGGACGGTATCTCGCCCTGGATTTCCAACAGAACTCTCGCCAGTTTGCCCAACTCGGCCTGGCCAGCCGGGCTGATCGTGGCAGAGCATGAACCAAACAGGATGTCGCTTTCAAACACGAACCGGTCACCCACCACGCGGACATCGGTCCGGTTGCCGAGGGCATCGCGCAGCGCTTCAAAGAAGCGTGAGCGGACTTCCGCCAGTTCCTGCACCTTGCGGGCGAGGGCAGCATTGAGGCGCGAGGACAGATTTTCGATCTGGGCCTGTTGTTCGAGGTCTTTGGCTTCGGCGGCCTCCAGCGCTTCCTGCAGCGAGGCGAGCTGGCGCCGCAGGGCGGCCAGCTGGGCGTTCAGCGTTGCGATCTCTGATTTCTGATCTTCGCTCAATGCTTTCTCGGCTTCCAGCTCTTCGGCGGACGCGGCAACGGCGGCCCCGAGCGACGCAAGCTGGCCATCCTTCTCGTCGATCGTGTCCTGCAGGATCTGCAGATCGACCATGAGCTGATCGCGTTCATCGGACAGCTTGGCGTTGTCGGCCTTGGCAAGGCTGAGATCCTTGGCCAGTTCTGCGAGCTGGTCCTTCAGCCTGGCAATGGCGCTGTCCTGTTCTGAGAGGAGCTGTTCTTTCTGGGTCAACTGCTCGCCGAGATAGAACTGCGCAACGACGAAGATGGACAGAACGAACATCAGCACCAGCAGCAATGTCGACAGACCGTCGACAAAGCCGGGCCAGATATTCGCCCCCTGGGTCGTTGCGCGGCGACGTGCCATGAACTCTTGCCCCTTAGCGCCGTTTCTCGGGCTGTTCGCCCTCGAGCAGCATATGACCCAGATCGCGGATTTCCTTCTGCAGGGCCCGCGTGTTCTGGGCGTTGCCAGCGTTCAACTCCTTGATCGCAGCATGCAGGCTGGCGAGCATGTCGCCGCCATCGAGGCTGACGGACTTGCCATCGCCTGTAATGATCGTGGAATTGTCGGTGATACCCGACAGCCAGTCTTCGAGGTCGGAATAGAAGCGGTTCTGGGCCTGTCCGGCCTGAATATCGAGGAAGCCAAGCACGAGGCTGCCGCCGAGACCGAAGAGCGAGGACGAGAAGGCCGTGTTCATGCCGGCGAGCGGCGCATTCAGCCGATTGATCAGCTGGCTGACGGCCGACGCCGAGTCTGAGCCTGTGTCTGCGCCAAGCGCTGCAATCACGCCTGAGACTTCCGTAACGGTTTGCAGGAGGCCCCAGAATGTGCCGAGCAGGCCGAGGAAAACGAGAAGATTGCCAGCATAGCGGCCAAATTCGCGGCCTTCATCAATGCGGGTGCCGATGGAATCAAGAATGGCCCGCGATGAGGAAGCCGACAGACGGCCTCCGCGCTCATCGGCGTCGAGCAGGATGCGTGACATGGCGCCAATCAGTGTCGGCGGGCGGGGCAGGCGCGTGCGCGACGGGTCCACCGAGTTGCGGAAGCCCGACACCCAGCGAATCGCCGGTTCGATCACCATGGCCTGCCGGAAATTATAGATGATGCCGATGAAAAGGACGAACAGGATCAGACCGTTCAGCCATGGATTGGCCTGGAACGAGGTAACCAGCAGTTCATTCGGATTGGGCGACCAGGGCGACAGTGTATAGCCCACAACCCCGACAACGCCGAGAAAAAGCACCATATTCATGATCGCGCCGCCTGGTCCGGTGAACCGAACCGCGCGTTCAAGTGATCGTGACATGCTGATCCCTCACTTACCCAGATTGCCCATACCCAAGCGTTGTGACCCATTTTCGCACAAAGGTGAAGGTTCTTATGGGGGCGAAGGACTGATCACTAACCGCTACCCGGCGGAATCCGGCCTGTCAGGGCGCCGCGGACGATCCCCTTATGAAGGGCGCAGCGGATCTGGTATCGCCAGTGCTGCGGCGTTTGCTCGCCAAAGCGGCGGGCCGCTATCCAGCAATAAAGCCATTTCGCCGCCGATCTGGCAGCGAGAAACCAGCCGCGCCCCTGACGCTGTCGAACGCCATAGGCCCGCCCGTGTCTCGCCTTCCGCGCCAGCAGCCAGTCGGTTTCCATCCGGTCGGGCAGGACCGGCTCATAGACAAGCCCCTCATCGAGGCGGACATATCGCGCCCCGCGGGCATAGGCCTCTTCAAAGAAGGCGCTGTCCTCACTTTGGCGAACGCCGCGATCCACCGGGAAGATGGCATCGAAAAAGGCCGGGTGGGTCATGTCGATCACGCAGCTGGCCGTGTGGCCGGTCATGATCCCCCCCCGGGTGGCGGGAACGATGTGACTGTGGGGTGAGAGCGACTTCATCCATGCGGGCGCGTCATCGGGATAGGTGGCGATCACCGGACCGAAAACGGCCGCGATGCCAGGCGTCAGGGCGGTGCACAGATGAGCCAGCCAGTCGGGCGCTGCATGCTCGTCATCATCAATAAAGGCGAGATGGTCGCCCCGGGCGGCATCGAGCGCTGCATTCCGGGCGATGGCGATATTCCGCGCAGGGGCGTGGATATAGATGAGGGGCAGGGAAACACTCGGCTGCAGTTGCTCAACCAGTGTCTTGGCTGATGGCGTCTCATCATTATCAACGATCAGCACACGGTCAATTTGCACGCCGATCTGAGCGTCGACCGAGAGGATTGTCTCTGCGAGGAAGGGGCGGCGATAGGTGCAGATGGCAACGGTCAGGCGGCTCATCTGGGCCTCTGGGTGTTCAGGCTGGCGCGCAGGAAACCCAGCCCCCACGCCAGATGTTCGGTCCCCAGAACAGCGGGTGCCAACAGGGCACAAGGCGCTGACGCCGCAATCGCCTTGTACAGACCGAACAGGGCAAGGATCAAAAGATAGGTGGCCGGATAGATCAGCGTGAGCGGCCAGAGGGGCGCCGCCACCAGTGATAGGACCAGCGCGGCCGTATGACCAATAGGGATCCACTGCCGCAGCTTGAGGGGCTGCCGGTGGCGACGGACATGCAGCGCGCGCCCCTGACCATAGCGGAAATATTGCTTCCATAGGCCGAGGAGCGACTGGCGCGGGATGTATTGAATACGGATGTCCGCATCGAGCCAGATCCGCCCGCCATCGGCGAGCAGGCGCGTATCGTATTCTGCGTCTTCATTGGCGATGAGGCTCTCGTCATAGCCGCCAAGCGCGGTGAACCGCTCGCGCCGAAAGCCTGCATGATGGCCATGATCGACAAATCCGGACCGCCGGCCACCACGATGGGCGGATCCGCCCGCACCGAACCGCGTATCCGCGAGCAGGGCGTTGGCCCGGCCGATGATCGTGGGTGATGGGCCCGGCACGGCATCCATCGGTACCACGAGGCTGTCGCACTCGGTCTCGATCAGGCGTTGCGCCACCGCCAGAAGGAAACCTGGTGGATAGACCGCATGGGCATCACAGCGGATCAGAATGTCGCGCGATGTAGCTTCGTCGGCGGCGGCGATGTTGAGCGCGGCCGCCTGGCTGCGTCTGGGGTTATGCCGGAGAATAATCTGCGGAAAGCGGTCCTGCAGGGCGATGACGATGGCCTGCGTGCCGTCGTTGCTGCCACCATCCATGACGATCAGCTCGATATCGCTTGCGTCGTTCATGAGCGAGGTCAGGCACGCCTCGATCATCGCGGCCTCGTTGAGGCAAGGGACGACGGCGAGAATGCGCGCGCCAAGGCCGGCAGGTGGCGAAGAGGGCGATATATCTGTCACGCCAACGGTCATAGCGCGATTTGTCATGAAGAAACGTCATCGCGTGGCGTGGATCGACCTTTGTCTGGTGCGATTTTTGCGGCACGCCTTGGGTCATGACCACGAATTTCACCATGTCGACGCCCTTGCGCGCACGAGCTGCACCGTCCCTGCAGGCGGGCCGCGGCGATGTCGTCGATGAGATGATGCTGGTTCTGGCGCTGGTGGTGCTGCCGCTCGACTTTCCGATGGCCCAGCCGGTGCGGCCGCTCGTGACGCTGCTGCTGCTTGCCTATGGCGCCCTGCGGTGGCGATCATTGGCGCCGGTGTTGTGGCAGGGGCGATGGTTTCTGGCGCTGCCGCTGTTCTGCTTTCTGTCGATGATCTGGGCCGACCGGCCCATGGCTGCATTCCGTCACGGCGCATTGTTGAGCCTGACCATGGGATTTGCGGCTCTATTCGCTGCCCGTCTGGACCCCAGGCAGATCGCGGTGGCGGTTCTGCTGAGCCAGGGTGGATTGGCACTGGCGAGCCTCATCATTGATGCGTCCGGCGGTGTTGGGGGGTGGAGCGGTGTGTTCGCGCACAAAAACGTGTTGGGCCAGCGGATGCTGTTTCTCACCCTGGCTGGGGCGGCCATTCTGTTGCGGCCCGGCTATCGCGGCTTGTGGAAGTTGACCGCCCTCATCCTGCTGCCGCTCGCGCTCTTTCTCGTGGCCCGGTCCAATTCTGCCACCGCGGTCATCCTTTTGGCTGTCATGGTGCCAGTGGCGGGGCTGCTTGCGCTGGTCTGGGCCCCAGCTGCGTCGGTGCGGGGCCTGCGCCCGGCTCTGGTCTTGGGCGTACTCGCCACGGGCGCGCTGGCTCTCCTGATCCTCGTCAATGTCTATCACATCGAACCGGTCAATGACCTGCTCGATGCCTTTGGCAAGGACCGTACCCTGACGAAACGGACGGAAATCTGGGCACTCGGCAATCGGGCGATCGCTGAGGCGCCCTGGCTCGGCGTGGGGGCGGCGAATTTCTGGCTGGTCGACAACTGGACCGCGCTGCAATTGACCACGCGATTTCAGACGATGACCCAGACGTTCTCGTTTCACAATCTGTACTATCAGCTGATCGTCGATCTGGGGTTGATCGGTCTTCTGGTGTCGCTGTCGGTCTATGGTCGGGCGGTCTACGGCATTGTTGCAACGTGGTGGCGGGACCAACGGTTTGCAGATCCGTTCTTCATTACCCTGACGGCGGTGTTCGTCATCCGCAGCCTGTCGGAGGCGGAGCTGTTCTACGCGCTGGTCATGGGGCCGATCTTGTTCTGGATCATGGCGTTCAGCGCCCTCGTCCGGCGTTAGAATAGGCGGGTACCAAACCGCAGCCACGCCTGGGTCATCACATCACAGAAGCGCTCCGCAGAAAGACCATATCGGTTCATGACCTGCGCCCGGCGCACGACGGGACCGTTATGGCCATCGACGACATAGACAAGCTCGACCCCATGACCTGATGGGACAAGCGACTTCACCTGACGCCAGGATACTTTCAGTCCGGTCAGACCCGCATGCTGTTCAATCGCCCGACTGTCGACCTGCAGGAAATTCCAGGTGGGCCAGATGCCTGCTGCCAGCAACATGGCGCTGATGACGGTCAGCATGGACATGACATCAAACGGCGCGGCGCGGCCGATCGCGTGGCCATAGGCAATGATGGCGATCTGTGAGGTGACGACAATCGCTGCGATGAGCGCGAAGGGCGATTGCCAGAAGCGCGCCTGAAGGCGGACCTCACGGGCGAGAAGGGGCTGTTCGGCGTCGTTCATCGTCAACCTCAGGGATGCGGCTCGCCTTTCGGCAAGTCAGCCTGCGCCCCAGATGATCGTCATACGCTCAGTCCGTGAACGTCAGTTTACCTGGCGTCGTTAAAGTCGATTTACCATCGGGCAGAGCAACGGGGACCTGACGATAGAAACAGGTCTGCCGACCCGTGTGACAGGCCGCGCCTTCCTGGATGACTCTGGCGACCAACGTATCCTGATCGCAATCCGTCAGAAGACGAACCACCTTCTGCGTATGACCTGACGTTGCTCCCTTGTGCCAGATCTCCTGGCGTGACCGGGACCAGTAATGGACCTCGCCGGTCTGACGGGTCAGGCGCAAAGCCTCTTCATTCATGTAGGCCAGCATCAGGACCTCGCCGCTGGCGTGATCCACAGCAATGACCGGCATCAGGCCGTCAGCGCCAAAGCGGGGGCGGAAGTCGTGGGTTTCGTCGATGGAATCGGTCATGCCGGAGAACTAGCGGAAAGCCCTGTGGCCCGTACAGGGCCACAGGCGGGCATCAGCGACCGATCAGCTTGAAAAAGCGCGCTTCCATGTCCGGGTTTTCCTTGAAGACGCCCGTAAATCGCGTCGTCAGCGTATCGACACCGTGCTTGTGGACGCCGCGCGTCGACATGCACTGATGCTCAGCCTCAATGACCACCGCCACGCCGAGGGGATCGAGCACCTTGGTCAGGGTATCGGCGATCTGGGCCGTCATTTTTTCCTGCACCTGCAGGCGCTTGCCATAGATGTCGACGAGGCGGGCGAGCTTCGAAATGCCCACGACCTTGCCGTTCGGCATGTAGCCGATATGCGCCCGACCAATGATCGGTGCCATGTGGTGTTCGCAATAGCTTTCGAGCCGAATGTTTTTCATCAGGACGATGTCATCATAGCCCTCGACCTCTTCGAAGGTACGGGACAACACGGTCTCGGCGTCCTCGGTATACCCGGAGAACCATTCCTTGAAGGCTTTCGCCACCCGGGAAGGGGTGTCGATCAGGCCCTCGCGCGTGGGATCGTCGCCGGCCCATTTGATGAGGGTCCGCACGGCTGCTTCGGCTTCTTCGGGCGTGACACTGTTGCCCTGTGCCGCGCCTTTTAGCGCTGCTGCTTTTGGATTGTCGTAGGCAATGACGCTCATAGGTCTGTCCTATCATTCCGTTGTGGGATCGCCCCGCCGCAACATCGGGTCTGGCGCGTGCACCTGTTCTGCCAGGTCGGTCGCAACCGAATAGGCGATATGGAGGCAAGGAGTTCCATCGACAATCGCAAATCCGGCAAGACTGCGTTGCGCCGCCCGCAGGTTCGGGGCAAATCGCGGCCATGATGACCCTTTCCCTATATGACAGCTACCGCCGCAGCAAACAGAAATTCACCCCGCAAAAGCCAGGTGAAGTGACGATTTATTGTTGTGGACCAACGGTTTATGCGCCGCCTCACATTGGCAATGCGCGAGCCGCCGTGGTCGCGGACAGCCTGGTCCGCCTGATGCGTCATCACTATGGGCGCGACAAAGTGCGCTACGCCCGCAATTTCACCGATATTGACGACAAGATCATGAAGGCGGCCCGCGATGAGGGGGTCGAAATCGGCGTCATTACGGACCGTGCCACACAGATCTATCTCGACGGGCTTGATGCGCTGGGCTGCGAGCGGCCTGACATGGCACCGCGCGCGACCGAGCATATTGAGGGAATGCAGGCCTTGGTTTCGGCGCTGCTCGACCGCGGTCATGCCTATGAGGGGCAGGGGCATATCCTGTTCGATGTGAACAGCTTTGAGGCGTACGGCGCCTTATCCGGGCTCGATCGCGATGCCATCATTGCGGGCGCGCGGGTGGAGGTAGCCCCCTACAAGCGGGACGCAGCCGATTTCGTCCTCTGGAAGCCGTCGGCTGATGATGAGCCGGGCTGGGACGTGCCCGCCGACTGGCCGATCTCGGGCCGGGGACGTCCTGGCTGGCACCTCGAATGCTCAGCGATGATCCGCTCTGTCCTCGGCGAGACGATCGACATCCATCTCGGCGGGCAGGATCTGCGCTTTCCGCACCACGAAAACGAGATCGCCCAGAGCTGCTGCGGGGCTGAGACCGGCGGTATTCCGTTAGCGAACTATTGGGTCCATAACGGCATGCTGCGCCTGTCGGGTGAGAAGATGTCCAAAAGTGTGGGCAATATCGAAACGCCGCAGGAACTGCTGGAGCGGTGGCCGGGTGAAGCGCTGCGCTTTGCGCTGCTGTCGGCGCACTATCGGCAACCGCTCGATTGGTCCGACGATCTGATTGGCGCCGCCCGCACCCAGCTTGATGGGTTCTACCGCATCATCGACGGCGTGGACGATGCGGTCGCGCCCGATGAACGCTTTGTCGCAGCGCTGGGGGATGATCTGAACACCCCGCAGGCAATCGCCGTGCTTCACGATCTGCGGAACAGTGCCGCCCACGGGGACACGGCTGCGGCCGCGCGGCTTCGCGCGAGTGGCCGTCTCCTCGGTCTTTTTGGCGTCTCAAGCGCGGAGTGGTTCCAGGGCGGTGCCGATGGTGATCTGTCAGCGGACGATATTGAGGCACTGATCGCTGAGCGGCTCGACGCGCGCAAGTCCAGGGATTTTGCCCGGGCTGACGCCATTCGCGATGAGCTGACGGCGAAAGGCATCATTCTGGAGGATGGCCCGCAAGGCGTTACCTGGCGCCGCGGCTGATGATCGGCATGGTCTGCCTTTCCCCTGTGTGACATGATGGGAGAGGGAGAGACCAATGACCAAGACCGATCTGAAAAAAGATCTGAAGGCATTCTACCAGACGCGGGCGAAAACGTTCGAGCTGGTGGACGTGCCGCCCATGAATTTCGTCATGGTCGACGGGCAGAGCAGCCCCGGTGATGCACCCGCCTATCTTGAGGCGGTCCAGTGGCTTTACGGGATCAGCTACGCCGCAAAATTCCACGCCAAGACCGAGCTTGACCGTGACTACGTGGTGATGCCGCTGGAAGGATTGTGGTGGGCGGTTGATTATGAAGATTACCGCCACGGCAACCGGGATAAATGGCAGTGGACGCTAATGATCATGCAGCCCGACTTCATAACGCCCGCGATTTTTGAGCGCGCCTTTGACAAAACAGCCGCAAAGCACGATGCGCCACCACCGGAGTCACTGCGGTTCGAGGCCTTCAGCGAAGGCCTTTCACTGCAGATGGTGCATATTGGTCCCTATGCAGACGAGGCCCCGATCATCGATCAATTGCACCGGGAGATTATTCCGGCACGGGGCCTCGTGGAAAATGGTCACCATCATGAGATCTACCTGTCCGACCCCCGCAAGTCGGCACCCGAGAAGCTCAAGACCATTCTTCGCCAGCCGGTGATGGCGGCCAAGGCGTGACAGGGCGCTCAGCGCCCCGTCAGACTATCGGGCCTTCTTCGCGCGACGCGCGATTGTGCCGCCCGTCAGAGCCGTCAGCATGAGGACCATGGCCCCCGGAACGGGCACCTCGGATGTGTCGACGATGCTGAAGCTGATATCGTCGGCATAGGCGTCTGTCGAACTGAACCCGGTCCGATTGAAGACCAGCCGAAGGACCGCATATTGCGCCGTTGCGGGAATAAGGTCGCTCGCCGTCTCCAGGCTGAAGGCATAAGGCGTTGATGTCGGATCGGTCAGCGTCACTGTGCTGCCAATCTGCGCATCGGCCACGTCAAAGAATTGCAGGCTGAGCCGCGCACTGTCCAGAACGCCGCTTGCGGACCGGTTCTGCAATTGGGCGGACAGGTTATATTGGGCCGTGCCCGTCGAAATCAGTGCCAGCAGATCACTCAGATCGATCGTCTGTTCCAGTGTTTCGGTTGCGGGTCCTGTGCCGCTGCCAAAACTGTAGCTGCCCTCGTAAACCTCAGGCGCCGATGAAATGACCGTGGCGTTACCGATCCAGCCATCAATCGTACCGGTTTCGGCATCGCCGTTAACGACGAGATTAACGCCTGTCGTGACGACGGCGGCCTGCGAGGCCCCCAACAAAAAGAAGCCTGCGCCAGCCACCAGGGCCAATGGATATATCATGATGTCACTCCTACTCATGGATTGCGAAATGCATCCGCAATCCTCCCCTGAACGGGGAGCAGGAGACCATGGGCGTGCTGCCTCGTTAATACCCTGAACAGGGTATATTTGACGTCAACCTATTTGGTGAAAAGCAGGACGAACTGGTCGGTCTTGCCGCGAATGGCTTCGTCAAAGACATTGGCCGTCAACGGATCATCTTCACGGCTGAGGATGTCGGACTCTGCGGTTTTCGTCAGGCCGGCAGTGATCGCCATGTCCTCGACGATCGACGCTTCAATCCGGTGCAAGGTCGCCCCGGCCTCGGTCCCGGCGCCATCGGCAGCGCGGTGGTCAACGAGCAGAAGGCGACCGCCCGGTTTCAGAACGCGGGTAATCTCTGCGAATGCCCCGGCAGGATCGCCAAGGTTCTGGCCGTTCGGCGCAAACCACAGCTCATGCGGTCCCTGTATCCAAGTGATGAGGTCAATGCTGCCGTCTTCCACCTGAAGGTCATCGAAATTGGTTCTCAGTACCGAGACATTTGGCAGGCGGTCGTCGCCGAGTCGGACCGTCAGGCTGTCGCCCAAAAAGCCATCAAAAGCTGGCGGATTTTGCATGTAGAGCGTGCCATCCGCGCCGATGACGCGGGCGATGATTTCCGTGAAATAGCCGCCACCCGCTTCCATTTCGAGGACCGTCATGCCGGGCTCCAGCCCTGCAAAGTCCAGCGTTTCGGCGGGGAGGCGGCTTGCGTCGCGCGTCCGTTCTTCGGCCGGGCGATCAGGATGCGCGAGGGCCGCGGCCATCGGATCAGCCTCAACAGCGACTGCCGGTGTTTCTGTCAGCGTCGCAGCTTCGGCCTGTTCCGCTGCCGGGGTTTCCGTAGCCGTCAGTGTGCTGTCGGCCTGGTCGCCCGGTGAACACGCACCGAGGGCCATGATGACGCCTGCGGCAAAAAGCATTTTTGTATAGGCGGTCATGACGCTCCCCAATCTTTGTTGTGACAATCGGCACGAACCTAGACGGCTTTTGATCCCGCAACAATGAGAGGGCTCACGCGCCGCCCGAATATCCATTCATGATCCAGATTGCGACGACGAGCAGGGCCGCTGCGACGGAGAACAATGCTGACATCACCTGCATGCGGCGCGGTGAGGTTGGGTCGGCGCAATGGCTGTTCAGGCGCTTGAGCACGTTGGTTGCCTCGTGCTGGGCACCCCAGAAGATGAAAATGCCCGTGAGGATGAAGATCGTGGCGATCGCTTTGGCCACCCAGGTCGGGTCTGTGGCCCTGAACAGGGCGTTGAACCCGACGCCGAGGCCCACCGCCGCCAGCCCGGTGCGGAGCCATCCGGCAAAGGTCCGCTCATTCGCCATGATCGTGCGGTCTTCTGCCCAGCGGGTCCGGTCGTCTTGTTCTGCGGCCATAGGCCTTTCTGCAGGAAAATCAGCCGCCAAGGCAAGGTCTGGGGCGTGAACGGGGGCTTTCGGGTCAGGACAGTGATCGCTACATAGCGCTAATGCTCAACGACCTTTATTCCGAACAGCTGCTGGATGCCGCCGCGGACATGCCGGCGCGCACTGATATGCCTGATGCCGATGCGATTGCGCGCAAGGTGTCCAAGGTCTGCGGCTCGGATGTCGAAGTAGCCCTCAAGGTCGCGGACGGCGTGGTCCGGGACATCGCACTCGACGTGAAGGCATGCGCCCTGGGGCAGGCCTCCTCATCCCTGCTCGCCAAATCCATTCGCGGGGCCAGTACGGCAGAGGTTCGCCAGTTGCGCGCTGACATGATCGCCATGCTGAAGGAGGGCGCAGCGCCCCCGGCCGGTGAGCGCTGGGCCGAGATGGCCAAGCTGGAACCAATCCGCGACTATCCTGCCCGCCATGCGTCGACGCTGCTGGTGTTCGACGCTGTGGTCGCCTGCCTTGATCAGATCGAGGCGGCGGAGCAGGGCGCATGAGCGCAATTTTGCGGCGGGCGGCGCTTTTCTTCTTGCGTGTCTATCAGCTGACCCTTTCGCCAGTTCTTTATTTTCTCGGTGTGCGCTGTCGCCATGAGCCGACATGCTCCCATTACGGCATGGACGCGTTTCGGCTTCACTCGCCCTTGCGCGCTCTCAGGCTGACGGTCAGCCGCGTGCTCAGATGCCGACCGGGTGGGACGAGCGGCTATGATCCGGTGCCGCCACCTCGCGGAAGTCGTGGGTAAGTCTTGACGACACTGGCCACCCGCCGCAGATCGGGCTTAAACAGACACCCCAGAACGATACCGGCGGCATACCGCCCATAGAAAGACGTTCCGATGCCAGTCATCACTCTTCCAGACGGCGCCCAGCGCAGCTTTGACCATCCGGTCACCGGCCTGCAGATCGCCGAGGACATTTCCAAATCCCTCGCCAAGAAGGCGCTCGCCGTCAAAGTTGATGGCGAGGTGTCGGACCTGTGGGATGAGATCGACCATGATGCCGAAGTGGCGATTGTTACCGACCGCGATCCCGAAGGGCTTGAGCTGATCCGCCACGATGCGGCGCACCTGCTCGCCCAGGCGGTCCAGTCGCTGTTTCCCGGTACGCAGGTCACAATCGGTCCTGTGATCGAGGATGGCTTCTATTACGACTTCGCGCGCGAGACCCCGTTCTCAACCGAGGATTTCGAAGCGATCGAGAAAAGAATGGGCGAACTGGTTGATGCGGATTTGCGCACGACCAAGGAGCTTGTCGACCGCGACGAGGCCATCGCCCGGTTCGAGGCGCAGGGTGAGAAATACAAGGCAGAACTGATCCGGTCGTTCCCCGAGGGTGAAGACATCAAGGTCTATCATCACGGCGAGTGGTATGACCTCTGCCGTGGCCCGCATCTTCCGTCCACGAAGAATATCGGCAAGGCGTTTAAACTGATGAAGCTGGCCGGGGCCTATTGGCGCGGCGATTCCCGCAATGAAGTGCTGCACCGGATCTACGGCACCGCCTGGGCCAATGAAAAAGACCTCAAGGCCTATCTGACGCGCATTGAAGAAGCCGAGAAGCGCGACCATCGCAAGCTGGGCAAGCAGATGGACCTTTTCCACCTTCAGGAAGAAGCCCATGGCTCCGTCTTCTGGCATCCCAAGGGCTACACCATGTGGCTGGAGCTTGAGGCCTATATCCGCCGCCAGCTGAACAAGGACGGCTATGTGGAGGTGAAAACCCCGCAGCTGCTCGACGCCAAGCTGTGGGAGAAATCCGGCCACTGGGGCAAATATGCCCAGAACATGTTCGTGGTCCCTGATGATGTGCCCGACACGCTGAGCGACGGCGCGGTGTTCGATCCCAAAGCCAAGCTCATGGCGATCAAGCCCATGAACTGTCCCGCCCACGTGCAGATCTTCAATCAGGGCATCAAATCCTATCGCGACCTGCCGCTGCGGATGGCCGAATTCGGATGCTGTCACCGGAACGAGCCGCACGGGGCGCTGCACGGGATCATGCGTGTGCGTCAATTCACGCAGGATGATGCGCATATCTTCTGCCGCTGGGACCAGATTGCCGAGGAAACCCGCAAATTCTGCGCGCTGGCTTCATCCGTCTATCAGGACCTCGGTTTTGAAGAGGTCCGCGTGGCACTTGCGACCCGGCCTGAGCAGCGGATCGGCACCGAAGAAGAATGGGACCGGATGGAGCAGACGCTCGCCGATGCCCTCAAGGAAGCCGGTCTCGAATATGACGTCCTGCCGGGTGAGGGAGCTTTCTATGCGCCCAAGCTCGAATATCATCTGCGGGACGCCATTGGCCGGTCGTGGCAGTGCGGCACGCTGCAGCTTGACCCGCTTCTGCCAGAACGCTTGGACGCTTCGTATGTGGATGAGGATGGCGCCAAGAAGCGCCCCGTCATGCTGCACCGGGCGATCCTTGGGTCCATGGAACGGTTCGTCGGTATCCTGATCGAAAACCATGCTGGCCGGATGCCCATGTGGCTGGCGCCAACCCAGGTCGTCATCGCGACCATCACGACTGAAGTGAATGATTTCGCCGAAGAGGTCGCTGCCCAGCTGCGCGCCCGCGGCATGCGCGTCGAGACCGATCTTCGCAATGAGAAGATCAACTACAAGGTGCGCGAACATTCCGATCAGAAGGTGCCGGTCATCGCCGTCATCGGGGCTCGTGAGGCGGAGGAGAAAAAACTCAGCCTGCGTCGCCTTGGATCGAAGGACTCAACAGTTGTCACGCTTGACGACGCGTTGGCAACGCTGCCTGTCGAGGCTCTGGCGCCTGACCTTCGTGACTGAGTGGTCGTCGCGACTGGGGACCGGCGCGCGCCTTCTTGGCGCGATCCTGTTGCCTGTTGCGCTTGTCTTGTCGCATCGCAATTTGCCCATGGCGCTCGCGCTTATCGCCGTGCCTGGGCTGATCAGTCTGCGCCACTATCGGCCTGGCCCGTGGGCACAGGCGACATTTGCATTGCTCGGCTACGCCATGCTGACCTGCCTCTGGTCGCCCTATGAAGAGGCGGGTGCCTGGCCGCTCTATCTGCTCGCTTTGGGCTCGTTGGGCGCCGCGGCCATGCGCTCCGGCGACGTGATGTCGACGCGGTTCTTTTTCTGGGCGGCGGCGCTTGGCATCGTGCTTCTTGGTTTTGAAGCGACCACTGGCGGTCTCATCCGCGATATTGTGCCGCCGGAAAACCGTCCTGATAAGGATGATGTGGCGACGGGCCGCGGGATTCTCGAAGTCATCAGTCTGGCGCCGGCTGTTGCTGTCTTTTTCTGGCGACGGCACGGCAGGGTAGGGCCCCCACTGGCAGTCGTTCTGACGCTCATCACCTTCTGGGCGTCCCTGCATTTCGGTATCACCGCCAATGCGCTGGCCGTTGTTGTCGGGGCGGTCGCGGCGGCGCTGGCCCTGTGGCGGCCCCGCTGGACCGTCGGGGGGCTGATGGCCATGGCGGCGGCCGGCTTTGTGTTTTTCCCGATCATGGCGATGCTCCTGCCATCGCCCGACGTGCTTGGTGCCCTGGAGGAAGGTCCGGCCAGCTGGCGCATGCGGCTGATCGTCTGGAAGACCATCTGGGGGGAAACGCCGGACACGGTCTTCGGATTCCTCTTCGGCCATGGTGTCGAAAGCGCGCGTGTTCTCGGCGAGGCGCTTGGTCGGATATCAATGGCAAACTTCACCGGCGCAGCCAACGTCATCCCCACTCATCCGCATAATATCTACTATCACATCTGGTATGAGCTCGGCCTTGTCGGTGTGGGGCTGACGGTGCTCGCGCTTTACCGGGGCGGCCGTGCGCTTGTGCAGTCTTCAATGGGGCGGGACATCTTTGCAGCGGCTGCTGCATTGATCGCCATCTCCATCGTGTACGCTGCGGTGGACGCCAGCCTGTGGACCCTGTGGCGGATCGCAGCGCCGATGTTGGGCGCCTGGGCCCTTGTCCGGTTGAACGAAAACGACCTGCACTGAAATATAGCAGCGCGCACTGCGCCTCATTCTTGCTCCAATTCCCGTGATAGGTGTATCGCGGGGGCCGGGAGAGAGATGATGACAAAACCATTTCGTCAGGTGGCCTCGCTGGCCGCCGGTCTGGCGCTCGTCTGCGGCTGCGCGACGTCGCCACGTGTGACGGCCACCTACGGCCCCTTCAATCCGGCAAGTGGATCGGACGTCACCTTCGAGTTTGAAGCGACGGATCGAGAGGGGCTGCGTCGTGCGACGCTATATGTCTACGAATATGAGCAGTACACCAATTCAAGCGGCATGCGCGCGGCCAGACGCCGGCCGGGTGGGCAATGGGGCGCGCTGGACAGCTGGAGCTATCCATCGGGGACGCTGAACGCCACGGAATCGAGCGTCTACGAGGGTGGATTTCCCAACGGCACGTCCATTCTCTTTCGCGTTGAAGTCGAGGATGAAAGTGGTCGACGCCGCACGGAAGGCTGGCGGTTCTGGGCCGGCGATCATCCGTGGGGGAACTCACCGATCCTGTTATTGAGCGGGGAAGCCCGAGCCGCACCGGCCAGCCGGATCGACGTGGCGTTTGTGCCCGACAGTGACAGCTACACGACGGCGCGACAGATGATGCCCGATGTGAGGGATCTTGTGTATGACGGGTACCACATCAACAATGTCGTCCGGGGACAGAAGGCCATGTGGGCGTTCTGGTATTCCAAGGATCGCGGCACGATTACCGACTATGATGCCCCGGGTCCTCGGCGCCTGACCATCCCGTCGTCCGTGCGGGACAGTACGATTATCGATCATGCGGCTGTCATCCACACGACGGTCAAGCGGGACTGGGCCAGCGGCGGAAATTTCGGTACTGAACCGGTCAATATCGGCACGGCCATGCATGAAAGCGGCCATGCCGCCTTCAATCTCAAAGACGAATATGCAGGCGGGGCGCATACCAATTCATCCGACCCTCATCATAACACCTATGGTTCGAAGGCTGATTGTGAGGCGTACAATATTGCGAATGGATGGCCCGCCACCGACTGCCGCAATATCGAGGATGACTGGTGGGCCCCTGAACCAGCCAGTGCCCAGTGCATCATGCTGAACGACCAGGATGCATTCATGCCAGACTTTGCGCGAACGGGAATCCGCCGGGCAAACTGGTTTTACGGCCAGTTGCCGAATTGAGGAGGGAAGTGATCATGATGATAAAATTGAAAAACCTGTCCGCCCTCATGGCCGTCACAGCTGCGGTTTCAGTGATGGGCTCTTCGGTGAGCGCGTTGGCGCAGGATAAGACGCTGCAGGATCCTCCCAGCGACTTCGTAGAAGTCCCTATGCAGAAAGTTCTGGTCGTGGCCGTTGAGGCCACGAAAGGACAATACGCCGTCCGGACCGGTCTCGATCTGGGGGTGCCTACCGAGGGCATCATTACGGATCGCGAGGTCGTGATCAGGGCACTCGGTCGGCAGGGAGAGCCCCTTTACGTCGTGTCGGTGGCCAATCCCCGCCTTGGCTGGACCACCGGGACCAAGGACCCTGAACGCTTCGAGCTGGACGAGGGCGCGTTCCGCGTTGCGTTTCCGGCAGACCAGCCCATCGCGGTCATTGAGCTCGAGGTCCTGGATGGCCCCGACCGCGGGCTGAAGCTTTCAGTTCCCGCAGAAACCACTCGTTTACCAACTCAGCCGACAACGGACTTCCCGGATATTTTGCGGAACGGGCAATAAAAACACGGTGTTGCCACAAAAATGACGCGCCGCAACAGATTTATGGCAACGGACTGTTGCTCGCTAACAGTCCTGTCATTAAGGTCGTTTCGGGGATAGAGTTGACCAGTCACGAGGACCGTCGCACGTGGGAATAGCTGCCAGAGTTGAGCCCATTGAAGAGACGGCCGCCGATGTGGCATCCGTTTCGGTCATTATCGTCACCTATTATACCGGACCGCTATTGTGGCGCTCGATCCATTCGGCCCTGCAGCAGGATGCGGTGAGTGAAGTCATTGTCGTGGACAATGGCAACTGGCCATCAACGGTTGAAAGCCTCATCGATCTCGCCGCCCTTGAAGACAAGCTGCATATACTGACCGGGCATAACAATGTGGGTTTTGCGACCGGATGCAATCTGGGCGCGCGGGTCGCAACCGGGTCAGAGCTTTTCATTCTCAACCCCGACGCCATCTTGCCCACGGGGGCAGCGGCCGCGTTGCGGGAGCAGGGCTACAAGCATGGCAAGGGTGGGCCGTGGCTCATCGGCGGCAAGCTGGTCAATCCCGACGGGACCGAGCAGGCCGGCTCACGCCGGGCGACGTTGACCCCCTGGACCGCGCTTGTTGAGATGCTGCGCCTCGACAAATGGGCACCGCGCCACCCTTATTTCCGTCGCTTCAACAATCATTGCGATCCCTGTCCGGGCAAGACGGTGGAGATGCCGGTCATCTCCGGGGCCTGTATGTTGACACCGCGCGCGGACTATTTTTCCATTGGCGGCATGGACGAGAGCTATTTTCTGCATGCGGAGGATGTCGATTTCTGCCTACGGTTCCGGCAGGAGGGGGAAGGGCATGTGCTGTTCTGCCCGACCGTGGACATCCTGCACATGAAATCATCAAGCCGTGTGGGCCGGATCGGTGTTGAGCGGCGCAAGGCCTATAGCCTTAATCGCTATTTCCGCCGGCACTTTCCAACGCAATATCCGATGGGGTTTGTCAGCTTTGTCTGCGCGATGGTCTGGATTGGTTTTTCCATTCGGGCGACACAGACATTGCTTCACCGTGCAGGCTCTCTCTTCGGCCTGAACCGGCGCCGGGGGCTTGGCGGACTGAGCCGCGCCCTGCGCGCCGCCCGACGCAGCAATTCGCGCTGACGAACGGCGACCAGACAACACAGCGCGAATGCCCACAAAAAAGCCGACCCGTGAGGTCGGCTTTCGTCATTGTGGCGAAGGAGGCTTACTTCTTGGCTGCGTCCAGCTGCTCGCGCAGGGATTCGACTTCGCGCCGCAAGGTCTCGACCTCGGACTGATTCGTCGCGCCGCCTTCGGGGCGGGCGAGACCGAACATTTTCAGGCCCTGTTCAAAAAACGCCATGTTCTTGCGCGCGGCGTCTTCAAAAATGCGCATACCGCTCTGCGGCGCTGTGAAGGCCTCAGACATGGACTGCCGCATCGCTTCCTGATTCTTCCGGAATGCGTCCATCGACATTTCCAGATAGCTCGGCACGAAGGACTGAAGATTGTCGCCGTACAGGCCGATGAGCTGGCGCAGGAACGGCACGGGCAACATGTTCTGCCCTTCCTTGTTTTCCTGCTCAAAGATAATTTGCGTCAGGACCGCACGGGTGAGATCATCACCTGTCTTGGCATCGACAACGTTGAATTCTTCGCCCTTGCGGACCATTTCGGCCAGATGGTCGAGCGTCACGTAGGAGCTGGTCGCCGTATTGTACAACCGGCGATTCGCGTATTTCTTGATGACGATGCTTTCGACCTGGTCGTTGTCGGTATTGCCGCCATTCATATTGTGCGCTCCGTTCTTGCGTTGCAGTCGAACGTTCGGTTCGTGATTGTGCATTGGTTGGTTTTCCGCTCAACGAAGTTAATGCCGCGCATCTGCAGGGCGAGTTACTCGTTTCGCTAGCGCAATATAGCGCAGAGTGAAAGCCCAAGGTGACTGTGCTGGTGCACAACAACTTAGAGGAGACAATTATGTCAGATCATCGCCCCGTTTATATCGCCGCCGCCACACGGACGCCTATTGGCAGCTTCGGCGGCACGCTTGCACCGCTGTCCGCCCCGGAACTGGGCCAGGTGGTCATCGCTGAAGCCCTGTCCCGCGCCGGGATCGAAGGGGACCGAGTGGACGAAGTCATCATGGGCAACGTCCTGACCGCTGGCCTTGGCCAGAACCCGGCACGCCAGGCTTCCATGAAGGCCGGTATCCCGCAAGAACGTCCGGCCATGACCATCAACCAGGTTTGCGGATCGGGCCTGCGCGCCGCGATGCTGGCCGCCCAGGCCATCCAGTGCGGTGACGCAAATGTGATCATCGCCGGTGGCCAGGAAAACATGTCGGCGTCCATGCATGCCCAGAACCTGCGCAACGGGACCAAGATGGGGCCTGTGTCCCTCGTCGACACCATGATCGTCGACGGTTTGTGGGATGCGTTCAACAACTACCACATGGGCCAGACGGCCGAGAACCTCGCCAATAAATATGGCGTCACCCGCGAAGAGCAGGACGAGTTTTCTGCTGCATCGCAACAAAAGGCGGCCGCTGCGCAGGAAGCCGGTCACTTCGCCAAGGAGATCGTGTCCGTCACGGTGCCAGGCCGGAAGGGCGACACGGTTCTCGAACAGGATGAATATATCCGGGGCGGCACGACGGCTGAAAAGCTGGCTGGCCTGCGTCCTGCCTTTGCCAAGGACGGCTCGGTTACGGCGGGCAATGCGTCCGGCCTGAATGATGGGGCTGCAGCGCTCGTCATCATGTCTGAAGAAGCACTCAAGGCATCCGGTGCCACGCCGCTGGCCCGCATCGCCTCCCATGCCCATTGCGGCGTGGATCCTTCAATCATGGGGATCGGTCCTGCACCGGCGAGCCGCAAGGCGCTGGAAAAGGCGGGCTGGTCGCTGAAGGATCTCGACTTGATCGAAGCCAACGAGGCGTTTGCCGCGCAGGCGCTGTCCGTCGG
This sequence comes from Parvularcula sp. LCG005, assembly GCF_032930845.1. Taxonomy (GTDB): domain Bacteria; phylum Pseudomonadota; class Alphaproteobacteria; order Caulobacterales; family Parvularculaceae; genus Parvularcula. The sequence continues at coordinate 558,572 of NZ_CP136758.1, forward strand.
CCGTGAACTCGACTGGGATCCGTCGAAAGTGAACGTGCATGGCGGTGCCATCGCGCTTGGCCACCCCATCGGTGCATCGGGCGCACGGGTCCTCACCACACTGCTCTACGCGTTGAAAACCCACGGCAAGTCCAAGGGTCTGGCAACGTTGTGCATTGGCGGGGGCATGGGTGTTGCCATGTGTGTTGAAAGCATCTGAGGATAGGTAAAAGGGGCTGGACCTGCACCATCCAGCCCCATCTACAGTGTACCGAAGATCAAAATGAAAAACAGAACTCTGGGAGAGTGTAAATGAGCAAAGTAGCAATCGTCACCGGCGGCACCCGCGGCATTGGCTATTCCATCTCGGAACGCCTTGTGAAGGACGGTTTCAAGGTTGCGGCCCTCTATGGCGGAAACGCTGAAGCTGCCAAAAAGGCCGAAGACGCGATCGGCGTCAAAACCTACCAATGTGATGTGTCGGACTACGAGGCCTGCGAGAAGGTCGTCGGGGAAATTGAAAGCGATCTTGGCGAGGTGGCCGTGCTCGTGAACAATGCCGGCATCACGCGCGATGGCGCATTTCACAAAATGACCCCCGACCAGTGGGGCCAGGTCATCAGCACCAACCTTGATTCCGTGTTCAACATGACACGTCCCGTCATCAACGCCATGCGGGATCGCAATTTCGGCCGTATCGTGAATATCTCGTCCATCAACGGACAAAAAGGCCAATTCGGCCAGACGAACTATTCGGCGGCGAAAGCGGGGCTCTTGGGCTTCACGCGAGCGCTGGCCCAGGAAAGCGCCCGGAAAGGGATTACCGTCAACGCGATTGCGCCTGGCTATATCGGCACGGACATGGTCGCGGCCATGAATGAGAAAGTGCTCGAAAGCATTGTCTCGCAAATCCCCGTGGGTCGTCTTGGTACGCCTGAGGAGATCGCGCACATGGTGTCGTTCCTGGTGGGTGAACAGTCGGGCTTCATGACCGGTATGGTGCTGACTGCCAATGGCGGCCAGTACTTCGCGGCTTGACGCTTACAATTTGATACAGTATTGAATAAAAAGGCAGTACAGTGAAAATCTGTACTGCCTTTTTTGTGCCTCATTGTGAATGTATATCCTGAAGATGTGGGGTGCAGTTCCGGGAGTGGCCATGGTACAGATCGTATCTTCCAGCACGCGTATTTTCAGCCGCCGTCAGCGTCGTCGTCGGGTGCGCAACCTCATCGCGGCGCTCACCGTTCTGACCGGCCTGAACGGAGTCATGATTGCCAGCCGAGCTACAGCGGGTGATGGCAGTCTGTCCGCTTTCATCCAGGATGATGCTTTCAGCCGTCTGGTCGCCCCCACAGGGCTGGTACCGAAAACCAATCGCGATGAGACGGACGTGTACGCCGTTGTCGGCTCTTCTCTGCAATTCGTTTTTCGCCGGGAGGCGCGCGAAGCCTCCATCCGTTTCCTGTGCACGGCTGGTTCAGCGGACTGTCCTGACGATGCCCGCAAATCGCACAAGCTGATTTCCAGCCAGGCCGGGCGGGGCGATATCTCCTACCGCTCAGAGGATGGCGAACTGGTCCTGCGGATTGTCTCAACGGGTGGATCAATTCTGTTTGGCGGTGCTTCATTCGTGCCGCCAAGTGTATCACCCGCGGGTGCACCGGTCTCGGTCATCACGCGCTAGTCCGCGGTTCACCGCCGACGGGCGGCAAAAAATGACTTCAGCACCGCGCCGCATTCATCGGCCATGACACCATCCGTGACCAACGGGCGATGATGGATGGTCGGCTGGTCAAAGAGCTTCGGGCCATGTGCCACGGCTCCGCCTTTGGGGTCGGACGCGCCATAGATGACGTGGGCGAGACGCGCGTGGGACAGGGCACCTGCGCACATCGCGCACGGCTCCAGCGTGACGATCAGCGTACATCCGGTCAGGCGATAATTCCCCAGTACGGCAGCGGCCTTGCGAATGGCGAGCAGTTCTGCATGGGCCGAAGGGTCGGACAGACCGATGGGCTGGTTTGCCGCCTCGGCCAGCAGTCTCATGTCCGGATCAAGAATAACGGCGCCGACGGGGACTTCTCCCGCCGACGCCGCCTGGTCTGCAAGGGCCAGGGCGCGGGTCATCCACGCCCTGACGTCCATGTCATTGAGCTCAGCCATTCTTGATGATGGCGTCGACCTCATCAAAGGTCGCAGCCACAGCCTCTTTAGGCTGGGTCAGAAGGCTGACGATATAGATGGTCAGCCAGCTGAGACTAAAGCCCGGTACGATCGAATACAGCTGATCCAGGCTGCCTGCACCGATCTGGATCGCAGGAACGGTACCATAGGTCCAGAAGATGACGGTGACGGCGCCGACCATCATACCGGCAAAGGCTGCTGGCATCGTCATCCGCTTCCAGTGCAGCGACAGGAGGATCAGTGGCCCGAAGGCGGCACCGAAGCCGGCCCATGCATCGGCAACGAGGTCCAGAACGCTGGCATCCGGATTATAGGCAATCAGGATGGCGACCACGGCAACGGCGATCACGGCGAGGCGACCCACCATGACGAGTTCCTTGTCGCTTGCCGATTTCCGCAGGAACAGTTTGTAGAAATCTTCTGTCAGCGAACTGGATGCGACCAGCAACTGCGACGAAATCGTCGACATGATGGCGGCGAGAATGGCGGCCAAAAGGAAACCCGCGATCAACGGATGAAACAGGGTCTGGCCAAGAACGATGAACACCGTCTCAGGGTCAAACCGGCCATCCTGATTAAGGTATTCGACTGGCAACCCGTTCTCGATGAAATACGCAACGCCCACGATCCCTGTGGTGATTGAGCCGATGAGAGCGACGATCATCCACGACATGCCGATATTGCGGGCGGCCGGCACGTCACGGAACGATTTGATCGCCATGAAACGGACGATGATGTGCGGCTGGCCAAAATAGCCAAGACCCCACGCCAAGAGTGAGATCGTGCCAAGCACTGTCGCGCCTGAGAACAGGTTCAGGGAGACATTCCCGATGGATCCCTCGACGTCGGCCCTGAACCCGTCATCCATGCTGGCGAAGATCTGCGTCAGGCTCATATCGTCGCCGAGCTGGGTAAAAGCCACGACCGGCACCAGAATGAGCGCGACGAACATGATGCAGCCCTGCACAAAGTCGGTCAGACTGACCGCAAGAAAGCCGCCGACGAATGTGTAGGCCATGACGACGCCCGCCGTGATCCACAGGCCAGTGATATATGTCTGGCCAAAAGCGCTCTCGAACAGCTTGCCGCCGCCGACCAGTGTCGCCGACGTATAGAGAGTAAAGAACAGCACGATGACGATGGAAGAAAAGACGCGCAGCAGGTGGGTGCGGTCCTTGAAGCGTTTCTCGAAATAGTCCGGAATGGTCAGCGCATCATCGGCGACCTCGGTATAGACCCGTAATCTGGGGGCCACGAGAATATAGTTGAGCAATGCGCCGACGGTCAGGCCAATCGCGATCCACGCTGCCGGGACGCCTGACACAAACGCGGCCCCGGGCAGGCCGAGCAACATCCACCCGGACATATCGGAGGCGCCAGCGGAGAGGGAGGTGACGGCCGGACCGAGCTGGCGGCCGCCGAGCATGTATTCAGACGTATCCCCAGTAGATGTGCGGAAAGCATAAAAGCCGATGCCCATCATCAAGGCGAAATATAGACCGAGCGATATGAGTGTGCCGGTTTCCACGGTGAGCCCACCTCCATTTGCTACAAACAGAGCGTGGGCTAGCGACTATCCGGGCCGGATGCAAATTCAGACGGTATGTCCTTGGGGCCCGCGCCGCCGCCAGACTGGTTATTGAAGGCTGGCCGCAATGGTTGCCACCAGCCTTTCACTGGGCAGGGGTTTGGTGCACCAGCTTGTTTGCGGGAAGTCCCGCTCAAAGGTCGCTGGGCGCGTGGAGCCACTGTAGAAAACGACCGGGATATCCATGCTGCGCAAGCGCGATGCCAGAGGAAAGCTTTTGCCGTCAGGCAGATCCACGTCCAGAACAGCGGCGTCGGGCTTCGTGTCGGACAGGGTCGCCGCGGCGTCCCTCAGGGTTGCGAAAGGGCCGATGACGTCAGCGCCTTGGTCCTCAAGTGCCATGCAGATGTCAAAGGCGATAATAGCTGAATCTTCAACCACGCAGACAGATTTGCCCGCCAGGTCGACGGTCCGGTCATGAGGTGTCAAATTTTGCGTCAGCATTACAAAGCCGCCTTTCCGCGGGGCGACCACTGGCCGCCGGGTTCACTGAAAGAAGGCGCGACCTAGGTAATCGTTCCCGCTTAACGCGAGATTTGGCCAAAGAGTGGAAAAATCTCGCGATCGAGGGAACCGGCCCGAGTTGCAGGCGTTTTCGCACTTTGGACAGACGTGGGCTGTGGTGCGGGACTATCTTCGAGAACATACAGCCGCCGATCACGATCGTACGGAAAAAGCCTTCGACCAGCTCGATATATCGCAGGGAGCGGATTTCATCACGTTCCTGCGCGCTCATTACCGGGCGATAACAAATCTGGCAGCGTGGGATCCAGCCGGGCAGGATCTGTATGAAAGGGCGCTCGGCGCGATCGAGCATGACCTCGAACAGCTGAAAGCCAAGGTACCACGCATAACGGCCGACGCATCGGACGGGAAAGAACTGCCGTCTCTGGCGGTGCGATATGTCTTCTGCGGCTCACGATTGGGGGCGGCCGTGCTCAACCAGCGACTGCAGCGGTCCGATGACCCTCGCCTGCGCGATGGTAGCCGCTATCTCTCTGAAGGGGTGGCATTAACGGCGTGGAAATCGGTCATTGACGAGTTGAAAAATGAGCCAAAAAACTCGATGAACCTGACCGCTTTTGAATTTGGTGCTCGGCAGGCCTTTGGCGCGTTTCGCGACAGCCTGGCGATTGAGATGGAGTCCTCACATGGCCGACAATGAAATGCTGGGGACCGATGTCGAAATCGACCTGACAAACTGTGACCGCGAGCCGATCCAGTTCCTCGGACATGTGCAGCACTTTGGCTGCCTGATCGCCGTCAGCAGCGACTGGATCGTGCAGCAGGCGTCGATCAACGTCAAAGACCTCCTCGGTCTCACGCCCGAAGATATTATCGGTGTGCCGTTTGCCAGCTTCATGTCTGACGATGCGGTTCACGACATTCGCGGACGGCTGCAATATCTGGCCAGCGATGACAGTGTCGAGCGCCTGTTTGATATCAAGGCCCTGCGCGATGATGACTCCACATTTGATGTGGGGGTGCACTGGTCGGATGAGACCATCATCATCGAATTTGAACGCCACGACAAGAATGCCTCGCGTATTTCACTGACCTCACTCCGGCCCATGATCGATCGCATCCGCAGGTTCGAAACCGTCGAGGAAATGTGCGATGGAGCTGCACGGCAAATCCGGGCGCTTCTCGGTTTTGATCGGGTGATGACCTACCGGTTCGATCAGGACGGGTCGGGCGAGGTGATTGCAGAGGCACGGCGTAGCGGTGTCGACAGTTTTCTGGGGCTGCATTATCCGGCCACGGATATTCCCAAGCAGGCGCGCGAACTTTATAAACGCAATCTCGTGCGGCTAATCACCAATGTCGACGGAAAGGTCTTCCCCATCGTGCCTGAAAAGCGGTCCGACGGCACGGATCTTGACCTCTCGCTGTCGATGACCCGCGCGGTCTCGCCTATCCACCTTGAGTATCTGCGGAACATGGGCGTGAAAGCATCCATGTCGATTTCCATTCTGCGGCGAGGTGAGTTGTGGGGCCTGTTCGCCTGCCATCACTACGCACCGCATATGGTAACGTTTGAACGCCGAACGACCGCTGAGTTGTTCGCTGAAATGTTCTCCTTCGTTCTTGAGGACCATGAGCGCAATGTCGTCGAGATCGAGACGCGGCGCATCCAGTCCATTCATGACCGGCTCATGGGCGGATTGGCCAATGGCGACACGATTTCGGAAAACTTTGACCAGATCGCCGCCTCGCTGCAGTCCGCCATTCCCTGCGACGGCGTTGTAGGATGGGTCAACGGCGTGTTTCGCCAGACCGGCAGCACACCGAACGAGGAAGAATTTCTTGCACTCGTCCGTCATCTGAACACCTCGGCCAACAGCCGAATCTATACGACCGACAATATCGCCGAACTGCACCCGCCAGCCTCTGCTTACGCGCCACGCGCATCTGGTCTGTTGTCCTTGCCGGTATCAAGAAAGCCGCGCGACTATCTGGTTCTGTTCAGAAAAGAGGCGGATCGGAAGAAGAAATGGGCGGGCAATCCTGAGAAGCCCGTCACGATGGGACCAAACGGCGCCCGCCTGACGCCCCGCAAGAGTTTCGAAGCATGGCAGGAATCGGTCCGTGAACACAGTGTCGCGTGGACCGATCGGGATAAACGCACTGCCGAAATGCTGCGCGTTACCCTGCTTGAGGTGGTGCTGCGCCTTACCGATGCCGCCAATCGGGAGCGCGACCGTGCAGCACAGCAGCAGGAGCTGTTGATCGCAGAGTTAAACCACCGTGTCCGGAATATTCTCAACCTGATCCGCGGTGTTGTCAGCCAGTCCAAGGGGAGCGTCACGTCGGTGGATGGGCTCGCGGACCTGATCGGTGGTCGTATTCAGGCCCTTGCGCGGGCGCATGATCAGATTACCGAGCAGAACTGGAACTCCTCGTCGCTCAAAATGCTGATCCGGACGGAAGTCGATGCCTACCTTGAGAAAAAAGCCGACCGGGTAAGTATCGAGGGGCGTGATGTACTGATCCAGCCAAGCGCTTTCACCACATTGTCACTCGTCATCCATGAACTGACCACCAACTCTGCAAAATATGGTGCGTTATCTGACAGCCGGGGAGAGATCATCATTACCCTGTCCGAAGATCGTGACGGCGCGCTAATCATCGAGTGGGTCGAGCGCAATGGCCCACCGGTCAAGGCGCCGACGCGGCGCGGCTTTGGCTCGACGATCATCGAGAAATCCATTCCGTATGAGCTGCAGGGTTCAGTCGATCTGAACTACGCTCTGACGGGGCTGACCGCCACGCTGCGCATTCCTGCTAATTCGCTGGACGGATTTACCGATGCTGCCGAACACCATGCTGAGCCGAAGACGGTTTTCGCCCATGGTGATCTTCTCCACGGCGATGTGATGATTGTCGAAGACAATATGATCATCGCTCTTGACGCTGAAGATATTGTACAGGAGCTGGGCGCGACGAGCGTCTGCGTGGCATCCAATGTCGAGGAAGCGCTGCGCTGTATTGAAAAGCGGGATCTGACTTTTGCTCTGCTCGATGTGAATTTGGGCCGGACAACAAGTGAAGAGGTCGCTGATGATCTGACCCGCCGAGGCATTCCGTTCCTTTTCGCCACCGGTTATGCAGAGAAGAACCAGCTGGCAGAAAAATTCCCTCATGCAGCGGCAGCAAAAAAGCCGTACACGAAGGAATCAATTGCCGAGCTGCTTCTTGTAACCTACCCCGTCGACGAAAACGCGCCGGAGTAAGGCCAGCCCCGCATTGCGCGGGGCCTTGAGGCAGGATTACCGGGCGGCGCTGACCCGCCAGATGGTGTTGCCAACATCATCCGATACCAGGAGCGTGCCGTCATCCGTGATATCAACGTCGACGGGGCGACCTCTGGCTTTGTCCTCATCCAGAAATCCGGTCAGCACATCCACCGGATTTCCAGATGGCATGCCATCCGCAAACGGAACGAAAACGACCTTGTAGCCGCTTCGTGGTTCACGATTCCATGATCCGTGCTGGCCGATAAACATGCCATTGCTCAGTTTGGGGGTGAGCGCTTCATCGCGGACAAAGGTCAGCCCGAGCGAAGCGGTATGCGAGCCCAGCGCGTAGTCCGGGGCAATCGCCCGCTCGACCATATCAGGGCGAGGGGGCTTGACGCGGCGGTCCACGTTGTCGCCGTAATAGCTCCAAGGCCAGCCATAGAATGCCCCGTCCTCGACGGACGTTGCATAATCAGGGACCAGATTATCGCCGAGCTCATCGCGTTCATTGACCACGGTCCAGAGCTTTTGATTGTCCGGATTCCAGTCCATGCCATTGGGGTTGCGCAGGCCCGTGGCGAAGAGTCTTTTCTCACCGGTCTGTGCGTCTACTTCCCAGATGGCCGCCCTGCCGTCTTCGGCATCGAGACCATTCTCGCCAACATTCGAGTTTGATCCGACCGTGGCATAGAGTTTTGTCCCATCCTCGGATGCGATGATATTTTTTGTCCAATGGTGATTGATGGCACCCGCTGGCAGTTCGGTCAGTGTGCTGCCCGTCTCATCGATTGACAGGCTGCCTTCAGTGTAGGGGAAGGTCACAATAGCGTCCGTATTGGCCACGTAAAACGTATCGCCGATCAACGTCATACCGAAAGGGGAGTGCAGGTTGTCGAGAAAGACCCGTTGAATGTCGGCAACGCCATCATCGTCAGTGTCCCGCAGAATGGTGATGCGGTCGGCGCTTGGCACGCCAGCGCCAGCCTTTTCCATGGCGCGCTTCATGAAAAACCCGCGTATGCCTTCACCATCTTCAGGCCGCTTGGGCGCATTGCTCTCGGCGACAAGAACATCTCCGTTCGGCAGGACGTAGATCCAGCGTGGATGATCCAGGCCGGTGGCAAACGCATTCACTTTCAGCCCGCTGGCGGGTGTGGGCATTTCCCCCGCTGGCCACCCGGTGGCCTTGGCTACTTTGACGGTCGGGATCAGCTTGTCTTCGGGCTGCGGCAAGACCGGATCGCTGCCATACCCTGTTTCGATCGCGGCTGGCTCACTGGAGCAGGCGGCTGCGGTGAGGGCTATGAGTGACAAGCCCATGGTCAATTTAGCGGACATGGTAAGCGCTCCTTTTGTGCAGGAACACCGGCGCGCGCTCCTCTGTTCCTGCGACACTTGTGACAAGGGCAGAAGGCGCGATATGCGGCGATGCCGAACGCGCTGAAAACAGTGGGATGAACGTGCATGTCAGAACCGTCGCCATCAGACCGTACCACCGTTGAGCGGGGGCAGGCCGCTGCCCTCGGGATCAACGAGGCGTATATCAGCCTGCTGGTTGAGCGGTTCTATGAAGCCGTGCGCGTGGATCCTGCACTCGGCCCTGTCTTCGCCGCCGCCATCGGTGCTGACTGGACGCCGCATCTGGCCACCATGAAGCGGTTCTGGTCCTCTGTCGCGCTTGGCACAGGGGTTTATGAGGGACGGCCCGTGCCCGCCCACGCCAGGCATCGGGACATCACGCCCGAACATTTCGAGCGCTGGCTGGTGCTGTTCCGCGAGACACTGGAAGAGACTGCACCTTGCCCGGACGCAGCCGATTTCTTCCTCGAACGTGCCGCGCGCATCGGCAAGAGCTTAAAGCTGGCGCTGTTCGGTTTGCCCGGACTGGCGCGGGACTAGCGGTTGAGGGGCGGCAGCGTCGGGTGCGCTGTGACGGCATAGGACGGCGTCGGGTCCTCGACCTCGAACGCACAAGCAACGGCAACATCCTCTCCCGTCATTGACGTGAAGGTAATTTCGGATTGATCCGTGCACGCCTTCTTGATGGTGCTGAGCGCATCAAACGGTGCTGAGGTGAGCCTGACGCCATTCACAGATGCCAGCACCAACTTGCCGGACAGGGCCTCGCCGCATTTGTCGTCTGCGTCGATGGTGATGGCCTCGTCCCCCCAGCTCCAGCTGAAATACCCGTTACAGTAGTGCTGCATCATCGGCTTGATGGCGAGGGCAAGAAGGCGCCAGCCTTCCTGTGACGCGGCGGGGGAGGGGCCGAATTCTATCTTCAGACCACTGAGGGGAGACCCGATAGAGACCCAGCGCAGGCGCCCGCCCGCATGGATCAGAGCGTCAGCGAACTGACCGAAGGCTGGGCCGCCATGATCTTCGGCGACTCTCAAGAAATGAGCGCTGTCATATTCGCCATCGGGCGCGGTGGTTACGACGTCCTTCCACAGATCAAGAATGTCGCCCTTGCGACGCTTGAGGGAGGCTGTCTCGGCCACCCACTGCACGATGAAGCCGCAATCATAGGGGGTGCCGTTCTGTCCCGCGATGTTCGTGTCGGACAGTGCGTTGTTGCCCAACTGGCTGGCGCAGCGCTCGAAATTGCTGCTGATCAGGCCGGTGAATTCATCCCCGGATGTCGTCAGTCGGCGGGAGATATATTCTGCCGCGCCTTCATGCAGCCAGGGCTGGCTCTGGTTCTCGGTCGTGTCCCACACACCATTGAGCCACAGATGCGTCATTTCATGGGCGATGAAGCTGGCCATATGGTCGGCCTGCGTTTCGGTCTGGCCAGAAAGATCCGTACGGATATCAACCTTGATCGTGCCCCGATCAAACGCACCGCCTTTCCAATTATTGCGCGCGCCTTCGGGCCGATAGCTGACAAGAATAAGCGGCTTTTCATCTGGGGCGTCGCCCAGGCGCATGGTCAGTGTGCGCGCTATCTGATCTGCTTTGTCGCGCAGAATATCGCGAATACCGACAGGCAGTTCGGGGCCTGCAACGACCTGAACGACGTCATCAAAAACATAGGTAGAGGGGCCGATGAACAAGGACCGATTGTCGTCTTCGCTGACCATCAAGGGCGCGTTCAGATCGCCGTCATTGCCGGGGAGGAGAAGCGCCGTATCTTCCGGAAAGCCTTCAAAGCGCACGCTGACCTCATCATCCGAAGGGCTGAAGGCAGGCAGGTAGAGGGCCCAGCCATCCTCACCAATGATCGAGCTGACCACGTATTTGCGGTCGTGAAATTCAATGTCTTCACTGACCTGGAAGGCGACCTCGTCAAAACCCGCGCCATCCTCCCGTGTGATGGTGGTGCCGTCAAAAATCCAGCCATCGCCGATGGGGAGCCAGGCCCCCGCGCGCTGCTGACCATCATTCTCTCCCAGCACGAATTCTGTGACGGGCGCTTCCAACTTGTAGGTGGCGGTCAGTGCCGCTCCCTCTGGTGCGGGGGACAGGGTCAGGGCAGGGGCGAGAAAAAGGGCTGAAAGAAACATTGGCAGTCCTTTGAACAAGAAGCGACGCAGGCATTCGGCCATACTGCCGGTCGCGGTCACCGGCGGCTAATCGCATAGCGGTCATTTTGTGTAAATCATCGCCATCGCCCGCCCTTGACACTTTCGGGGCTGACCCTTACTTGCGGGCCGTTAGCAGCCGGACCTCTCGAGTGCTAATCGCTCTCCTGTTCGCCTCGTTGTGAGCTTCACGATCTGGGAAATGTTTTTCAGATCAGTATTTTGAGTGATGGGCCCGATTGGAAAAGCCGCTGGCAAAAATTGCGAATCCGCTTCTACACAAACGTCATTGGAGACATAGACGATGGCTTTTAGACCGCTCCACGATCGCGTTTTGGTCCGCCGTATCGAAGAAGATACGAAAACCAAAGGCGGCATCATCATCCCTGACACCGCCAAAGAAAAACCACAGCAGGGTGAAGTTGTGGCCGTGGGCTCTGGTGCCCGTGGTGACGATAACGAAATCATCGCCCTCGACGTCAAGGCTGGCGACACCATCCTGTTCGGCAAATGGTCCGGCACGGAAGTAAAGATCGACGGCGAAGACCTCCTCATCATGAAAGAAAGCGACATTCTCGGCATCATCGACTGAGCCGGAACGCGCATTTTTCATCTTCGTACAGAATTAAAGGATTAAGAGAATGGCTGCTAAAGAAGTACGCTTCAATGCCGACGCCCGTGAGCGGATGCTCCGCGGTGTCGACATCCTCGCCAACGCCGTGAAAGTGACCCTCGGCCCGAAAGGCCGCAACGTGGTCATCGAGAAGTCGTATGGCTCACCACGCACCACCAAGGACGGTGTTTCGGTCGCCAAGGAAATCGAACTGGAAGACAAGTTCGAAAACATGGGCGCCCAGCTGATCAAGGAAGTCGCTTCCAAGACCAACGACATTGCTGGTGACGGTACGACGACTGCTACGGTTCTGGCCCAAGCCATCGTGAAGGAAGGCGCCAAATCTGTCGCCGCCGGCATGAACCCAATGGACCTGAAGCGCGGCGTTGATCTCGCTGTGACCACTGTTCTTGAAGCCATCAAGTCTGCGTCGACCCCTGTGTCGGGCACGGCTGGCATTGCTCAGGTCGGTACGATTTCCGCCAACGGCGAAGCCTCGATTGGCGAAATGATTGCCAAGGCAATGGAAAAAGTCGGCAATGAAGGCGTGATCACGGTCGAGGAATCCAAGACCGCTGAAACCGAGCTGGAAGTTGTCGAAGGCATGCAGTTCGACCGCGGCTACCTGTCGCCTTATTTTGTCACCAACCCTGACAAAATGGTTGCCGAGCTGGAAGACGTCTACATCCTGCTGCACGAGAAAAAACTCTCGAACCTGCAGTCGATGCTGCCGCTGCTCGAGTCTGTTGTTCAGACCTCCAAGCCGCTGCTCATCATCTCGGAAGACGTTGAAGGCGAAGCGCTGGCAACCCTCGTGGTCAACAAACTGCGCGGTGGTTTGAAGATTGCTGCTGTCAAAGCTCCTGGCTTTGGTGATCGCCGCAAGGCCATGCTGGAAGACATCGCCATCCTCACCGGTGGTCAGGTTGTCTCTGAAGACCTCGGCATCAAGCTGGAAAATGTCGGCATCGACATGCTGGGCCGCGCCAAACGCGTCGTGATCTCGAAAGAAGACACGGTCATCGTTGATGGTGCTGGTGAGAAGTCTGACATTGAAGCCCGTACGGCTCAGATCCGTCGCCAGATCGACGAGACATCTTCCGACTACGACCGTGAGAAACTGCAAGAGCGTCTGGCCAAGCTGGCTGGCGGTGTTGCTGTCATCAAGGTTGGCGGTGCGACGGAAGTTGAAGTCAAAGAGCGCAAAGACCGCGTTGATGACGCCCTGAACGCGACCCGCGCAGCGGTCGAAGAAGGCATCGTCCCAGGTGGCGGTACGGCTCTTCTGTATGCATCCCGTTCGCTCGACTCTCTGGAAGGCGCCAACGCTGACCAGAACGCTGGCATCAAGATCGTCCGCCGTGCGCTCCAAGCGCCACTGCGTCAGATCGTTGAGAACGCCGGTGTTGAAGGTTCGATCGTGGTCGGCAAACTGCTCGAGCAGGATGACGTCAAGTTCGGCTTTGATGCGCAGAACGAAGTGTATGGCAACCTGATCGAAAAAGGCATCGTGGACCCTGCAAAGGTCGTCCGTACGGCGCTTCAGGATGCAGCTTCGATCGCTGGTCTCCTCATCACGACGGAGGCGATGATCGCGGAAGCACCAAAAAAAGAAGGCGCCGCACCAGCAATGCCTGACATGGGCGGCATGGGCGGCATGATGTAAGAAATGCCGTTGGCATTTCGAGCATCATAAAGCCGCCCATCATCTGAGTGTGGAGGCATGTTGGCCAAGGCCAACATGCCGGGGCGGCATGATGTAAGAAATGCCCTTGGCATTTCGATCATCGTCGAAACGAAAAGGCGTCCTTCGGGGCGCCTTTTTTTTGGGCTCAAGAGGACCCACGAGGGAGGTCACCTTCCATAGCGGGGCAAAATAGAAAACGCGGCAACTGCAAGAACTCAGGTTCCCATGACAAATTTCGCTTGTGCAGCCGGAATTTCGGCGTACCGTCAATAGGCATATTTATTTGGGGGGATCCAAGATGATGCATAAACTGTTGGCTGCAGGTGCAGCCAGTCTCATGATCGGTCTTGGCGCGACTGCGTCGGCCGCAACAGTCACCTTGTCATTAACCAATCAGGGCACAGTGGCCACTGCGCCAGGTAGTACGGCAACGGTCTTTCGAGCTGATCTGACCGGCATCGGCCTGGCAGAAATTGCCGCCATCAAGATCACAGACAGCAATAGTGGAACGGGCGGTTCGCCCGGGATTTATTCTGGCTTCGATCTCGATGCGATCTTCCTCGACATCGACGGAGACTTCAACACGACCGCCGACCAGATCTCTGCGACAGCGTTCCTGTTCATGGCCGGTAGCGTCAGGCCTACACTTGATACCATGTTTCTTCCCGATGCTCAGGACCCTGGTCCGACATCAGGCGCCATTGATGCCACCACCGTTGATGAAGCCCAGGCGACACTGGGCGCCATTGATGGCGTATTCTTCGACACCGGTTCGCTCACCTTGGGTGATGGCGGCATGCTTACGGCCATCTTCGGACCATCCGTACCCGTGGGTGCATCGTTGTTTCTGTTTATCGCCGAGCTGGGCAACAGCCCGGGTGAAGGTGTAGACGCCACGATCGAGGTCAGTGACGTGGTCCCCGAAGTGCCGCTACCCGGCGCCGCTGTCCTTTTCGCGTCGGGCCTCGCCGCGCTCCGGTTACGCAAGAAAAAAGCCTGATGCGGATAATATCGGAAAGGCGCCCCGCGGGGCGCCTTTTTGTTATGGGCTAGATCGTCTGGACGGGACAGTTGTCGGCATCCGTCCGCCCCCATTCCGCCCACGACCCGTCATAGAGCCGGATGTTAAGGTAGCCTGCGACCTCGAGGCCAAGAAGGAGGAGGGCGGCGGTGACGCCCGACCCGCAGGTGGTCACGATGGGACGTTGGGCATCGACGCCGGCATCGGCAAAAATCGCCTTCAGCGCCTCTTCGGACTTCATTCGGCCATCGGTGAGGAGGCTGCTGCTCGGTATATTGATGGCGCCGGGCATCGCCCCACACCTTAGGCCGGGGCGCGGTTCTGGCGCTTCGCCGCGGAAACGGGCGGCTGGACGCGCATCAATGATCTGCGCTGATTGAGTGCTGACAATCTCTTGAATGTCACCGCATCCGACAACGACGGACGGATCAAACCGCGCGTCGAACCGGACAGCCTCAGGCGTGTAGTGCCCCTGATGGATGGCGCCGCCAGCTTCCCGCCAGGCTCTCATCCCGCCATCCAGTATGCGGACAGACTGCACGCCCATTGCGCGGAAGGTCCACCACACCCGAGGACTGGCGAGCAGGTTCCCCGCCTCGTAAATCACAATATCATCTGTATGCGACAAACCGAACCGCCCAACTGCGGAAGCGAATGCCGCCGGTGCCGGCAGCATGTGGGGCAGGTCCGTCTTGTGGTCGGCAACCTCGTCCAGATCGAACCGCACCGCGCCGGGCAGGTGGGCCTCGAGATATTCCTGTGCGGGATTGCGGTCGCCGCCAAGGTACCAAGAGCCATCGACGAATTTTGGCAGGTCGCCGCCTGAGAGAAGGGCATCGGCCGATACGAGCGCGGAGGCGGTCATGGCGTTCCTCAATCAAAGGATAGGCGGGTGCATTAGCCTAGATAATCTCATCCTCATAGGCGAGGGCGGGCTGCGGTGGCCGGGTTGCCTCCTGCTTCTTCTCCTTGGCGGTCTTGCGCCGGGCAGGTTCGGCGATGTGCAGGACCGCATCGCCTTCATTGACAACGGGCAGGTTCGTCTGACCAATGACAATGCCATCGGCCGGTGCGGTGAGGGTCTGCTCCTGTTCGCCGAAAAGGTCGTTCAGTGCACCAACCACATCGCCCTTCTTGACCATTCCGCCTAGCGAAACCGAGAGGCGCAAAATGCCGCCTGCCGGTGCGCGCACCCAGGATGACGCATTGGAGACGTAAGGGGCGTGGCGGGCCGGTGTGGCACTGGTCTGATCAATCATGCCCACATGGGCCATGACGCGCAGAATGCCGGCAACCCCGGCGCGGATGGCGTGCTCGTCAAACCGGAGGCCTTCACCGCCTTCGAACAGCATGACCGGCACGCCCATCTGCGACGCACTTTCCCGCAAGGATCCATCGCGCAAGGAGGAGGTCAGGACGACCTGGGCACCGAAGGCCCGCGCCAGATCCATCAGGGTGGCATCGCCCTCATGAATCCGGATCTGCGGCAGGTTCGAACGGTGAATGGCGGCCGAGTGCAGATCGATTCCATAATCGGCGCGTTTGACGACCTGTTCCAGGAACATGTTGGAAAGACGATGAGCGAGCGAGCCTGTCGCGCTGCCCGGGAAGCAGCGGTTCAGGTCCCGCCGGTCGGGCAGGTACCGCGAATGGTTCAGGAAGCCATAGCCGTTCACCACGGGGATCAGCATCAGCGTGCCTTTAAGGCGGTCTAGGGCCGGACGCTTCATCAGACGGCGCAAGATCTCGACACCAATGATTTCGTCCCCGTGCACCGCCGCGCTGACAAACATGGTCGGCCCGGGGCGCCGGCCGTGGATCACCTGAACCGGCAGGCTCATGGGCAGGCGGTTGGACAGGGCGCTGATGGGCAGGTCGACGATCATCCGGCTGCCCGCGGGGACGAGCGTATCATTGAGTTTGAACGGGTCCTGATGGGGCATGATCATCCTGATGGTCAGTGTCTAGTGTTGGCACATCGGTCTGTCACAGTCCGGGACGGCAGCGGCGGCATTTGGCCGGCCCCCGGCGGACAGCACCGGTATCCCCAATCTAAACCGGGAAGGTTAACGGCGTACACTCTGTCAGGGTGCGCATGCCAACCCCAGAAAACATCCCATCTGAGATTGTTTTTTCGGGCTCAATCCCCGGCTTGGCGCGCAAGCTGCAATTGCTGTTGCAGGATCAATCGCAACGAGGGGCGGCACTTCATTGGTGCCGACGACCACGTGAAGTGCATGCGAAAACAAACACCATGGTCCGCAGCACTGCCATTGTTCAGTGCCGGTCTTTTGAGCCTTGGTGTTCGGCGTCGCCGCAAGAAGGCCTGAGGGGGCTTTGTACTTCTTGATGGCGCGGGGCGGCCTGGCGACAGGCCGCCCCTCCTTTTATGGCTGACCGTTCAAACCCGCCTCGACCCGGGTTTTAACTTTTGCCACTGTGGGGCGGAGAAGGAGCGCTGCCATGTCGCGATTGACCCGCCGTCTGTTCATCATTGGTTCAACGCTGGGTGCGGTCGGCTGTACCACGGCGGAGCAGGAGGCGGTGCTGGGCGCCGTACTGGGCGGCACGTCCGGGACAGGCGGGCTGACAACGGCGGACGCCGTCGCCGGTATCAAGGCGGCGCTCGACAATGGCGTTGCCGCTGCCGTGACCCAGGTGGGACAGACAGACGGCTATTTCCGCGATGGCAAGATTCACATACCGCTGCCCGGCCGGTTGTCAGAGCTTCAATCCAACCTGTCCCGCTTTGGTCTGTCCGGTCTGCTCGACGATCTGGAGCTTCAGCTGAACCGCGGGGCAGAGATCGCCGCCCCGGCGGCGCGCTCGATCTTCCTCGATACGATCCGCTCCATGTCGGTCAGCGATGCGATCGGCATCGTGCGCGGCAGTTCAACGGCGGCAACGGATTATTTCAAGGCGCGGACGACGCCGCAGCTGACGGCGCTGTTCCGGCCGATCATGGTGTCGAGCCTGCAGAGGGCGGGGGCGATCCAGACCTTCGACAATCTTATCGCCCGTCTCGATGCCATTCCGCTGGCGCCGCAGCTGGGACAGGACGCGAAGGACGATCTGATTGATCACGGGATCGAGCGCGGACTGGACGGGCTCTTCTATTACATCGCACAGGAAGAGGCGGCGATTCGGGCCAATCCGGCCAAGCGGACCAGTGAGATCCTGCGCAAGGTGTTCGGCTGAGTCATCGGGCGTTGCCGGACACATCGTTAATGTTCTGCCCCGGTGAAAGCATCGCGCTATGATATTCGGGACAGATTTGGTTCCGGCACGCGATATGCTTGAGACATTGTAACGACGCCCTTTTACGGTTTCGCCAGTTAATGTCTTTCAGGATGGACAAGCCAGCCAATTACCCCATCTAATGGGCGCGAGCGGGAGACATCGCTCACGACCGGGAACGGCTCGCGGTCGCAACAAGAATAAGACGGATCATGCATTATGACACGATCAAGAGGAGGCTGGAGCATGCTGAAGAAGTTGGTCGGCGTGGCTGCCGGTGCTGCAGCGTTGTCGGGCAATGCCCCGGCGGAGGAAGAACGTCCCTACGAAGTCGTCAGTGGTACAATTGATGGTCGCCTCACCATGGCCATTGTGAACATCCATGGCGCCGCTATCGTCGTCGAACTGAATGACGAAGATCCTGAAATTATCCGTGGCCTTGCTGCGGGTGCCATCCTGTCCGATCTGCGCGATGCCGCGGGGCAGGGCGACAATCTCCTGACCGTCAGCTCTGGCGTCAGCCAGTCTGAAGTGCTCCTCGACCGCGAGCTGAAAACCGGTTTCGTCTCGGTGTCCGAGACGCTTCAGGTCATCGACAGCCTGCCCACTCTCTCCGAGAGCCAGCGCAATGAGCTGCGCTCCATGGTCTACAAACAGTAGAGGGCTTTGATGGACGATAGCGCCGGCAATCGCATGGCTGGCCCAAGCCGATTGCCGTGGCCACCCATGCTGGTTGTCGTCGCGCTATTGATCGGCTTCGGGATGCAGCGGCTTTCACCTCTGCCTCCACCGCCCGTGCCCGTCTATGTGGGCGGCCTGCTCGTTGCTCTCGGGATCGGCATCGATTTGTGGGTCTTCTGGCTGTTCCGCCAGCGCAAGACCAATATCATGCCGACGAAACCCGCTGAGGCGCTGGTCACCACGGGCCCGTTCAGCTGGTCGCGTAACCCCATCTATCTCGCCAATGTCCTGATCATCGTCGGGTTCATCTTTGTCGGTCAGAGCTGGTGGTTTCTGATCGGCGCCAGTCTTTTTGTGGTCCTCGTCACAGAGCTGCAGATCAAGAAAGAGGAAGCCCATCTGGCCGAGAAATTCGGCATGGAATGGCAGGCTTACGCGGCCAAGACGCGGCGGTGGATCTGAGCCATGCCCGAATTGCCAGAGGTCGAGACGGTCAGGCGGGGATTGGCGCCGTACCTGACCGGCGCGCGACTGAATGCGGTACACGCCTTTCGGCCTGATCTGCGGTTTCCGCTCCCCGATCATTTCCGTGAACGCCTGCAGGGGCAGCGTATTGTGGCCCTGCGCCGCCGGGCCAAATACCTCGTGGCTGATCTGACCCTGGGGGAGAGCCTGATCATGCATCTGGGCATGTCGGGCCGCTTCACCGTGGTCGGTGAGGGAACGCCTGGCGTCTATGTCCAGCAGGTGGCGGCAGACCGTCACGTCCATGTCCGTCTCGATGTCGATGGCGGTTCGGCGGGGCCCGCCACCATCAATTATGCCGATCCCCGCCGGTTTGGTTTCATGGATATCGTCCCCACGGACGACCTTGATCAGTCCAGCCATTTTGCAGGCATGGGACCAGAGCCGCTTGGCGATGGGTTCACCGCCGATACCTTGCTGGCCCGGCTCAAAGGCCGCCGGACGCCGCTCAAGACCGCGCTGCTCGATCAGCGTGTGGTGGCAGGGCTTGGAAATATCTATGTCTGCGAGGCCCTGTTCCGCGCCAGGCTTTCCCCCCGCCGGCTGGCCTATACGCTGGGGCCCGCCCGGGCGGCGCGCCTCGTGGCGGCGATCAAGGACATCCTGCGCGATGCCATTGCCGCAGGCGGCTCATCTTTACGGGATTACGTGGCAGCCGATGGCTCGATGGGCCGGTTCCAGCATGGCTTTCAGGTCTACGACCGGGAGGGCGAGCCCTGTCCGAGCTGCGCCAAGCCGGTGCAGCGCCTGACCCAGAGCGGGCGGTCCACATTCTTTTGTGCGCCTTGCCAGCGCTAGGCGGTTGACTGTGCAAAATTGCTTCTTTAATGGGTGCGGTCTGTCTCAAACTGACAAAGGTTTTTAGAAATGGCGAATACGTCTTCGGCCAAGAAGATGGTCCGTAAGATTGAACGGCGCACCGCGGTCAACAAGGCCCGCCGGAGCCGCGTTCGCACCTATCTGCGTAAAGTGGAAGAGGCGATCGCTGCCGGTGACAGCACGGGCGCACAAGACGCCCTGAAGGTCGCTCAATCTGAAATGCAGCGGGCTGTCGGCCACGGTATCTTCCACAAGAATATGGCGTCCCGGAAAATGTCCCGACTGTCCGGTCGGATCAAGGCCATCGGCGCCTGAGATTAGTACACTGATCTTTCAGAAAAGGGCCCGGAGATTTTCTCCGGGCCCTTTTTTGTTTCCGCGTACGAAAGCATCCCCGAAACGCTCGACGGGCCCCTGGCGCAAGCCGTGCGGTTTAGAAAAAATTCATAATTGCAAGCAATTTGCAGGGGGTGAGCGATTTTCGTGAATGGATGGGAGATAAATATCATCAGTTGTTATTTTTGCTGTGAGACATCATCCGTAACCGTTTGATTTATTGCCGTTCCCAAAATGGCGGACCCTGGCAAGCCCTAAAATCTCAGTTTTTTGCGGTTGTGCATATTGCTTTTCAGGCTTTGAAAAATGTATCTTAGCCTACACAGCGAGACGTTCTGGGTAGGGCTCCGCTGAAGCGAGATAATAGGTGAAACACCGCCTTATCGACTGGGCTATTTCAGCCCGTAGCGTGATGATGGTGCTGACCCTTGTTCGGGCGATATATAAATGAGGGGCAAGATGCCAAACGCACGCTGGATCACACCGAAATTTCCATCTCAGTACGGAATTTCTGGTGATAGCGAGCGACTTGGTATTAGTGGCAGGTCTCTCCCGGCATATCGACCAGCGCGGCGTTAACGTGCAGTCGGGTCTCTGACCCACAGTGACTTTCAGGACCATTTGGTCCTGCATAATCAATCATTCCGTCCACGGATAAGCTGTCGTGCTTGTTGCGCGTCACTTTCCCTGCGGCTGCGTCGTGAGACAAGTAGATAATGGCACCGTTAAACGCATCAACTGACCACGCAGATCATTTCTCTGCCTTCAAGAGCGGTCTGAGAGACCATCTGGGCGCAGACGTTTATGCGAGTTATTTTGACCATCTGCAGCTTGGTGCCTGGCAGGGGGGCACGGTCGTCCTGCTCGCAAAAAATGCCTTCGCTGCGAACGTGATCTCGGAACGCTTCAGTGATCCTGTCCGTTATGTCTGGCATAAGACCTGCGGCCCCGTCACAGCGATAGAAGTGACGGGTTCTCCTAACAGTATCCCCAACATTCTCCGTCCTGCCGACGTCTCGCGTCAGGCGGATGGAGAGAAAGTGCAAGAAGCCCCCATGAAAACGTCTGCGCTCCGCTCGACCGACCGGCTGACTACCAAAAATTTCGGCGATTTGCCGGCAGTGCCGGACCGCGCAGCAACGTCGGCGGCGGACCCTAATCTGCGTCGTGTCCTGAACGATGGGGCGCTGAACAGCGCGCAGACCCTCGACCGTTTCTGCGTCAATGACACGAACCGCCTGGCGCGCCACGCGATCACGCGACTGCTCGACGGGGCCGGCTCACCGATCACCTATATTTTCGGCGCTAGCGGGCGAGGGAAGTCACACCTCCTGAACGCCGCATCCGTTGAATGGCTGCGTCGTTATCCGACCGCGCGCCTGATGTACCTGCACTATGACAGCCTCGTGGCCGATGTATCTGACGCTTGTGTGTCGAACGGCGTCAAGGATCTGAAGGAATATCTGCAGGATACGGACATTCTGGTGTTCGACGATGTCCATCTGCTGCGCGGCCGCAAGCGGACCCAAGAAGAGCTGGCCTGTCTCATCGACCGCCTGCACCAAGTGGGCAAGCCGGTGCTGATCGCCGGGGCTATGTCTCCTGCTGAACTCGCGGAGACGGGGATCTCACAGCGTCTGTCCGATCGTCTGCAGGGCGGGCTGTGCGTTTCCGTGGACCGGCCTGATTACGAGCTGCGTCTGCGTGTGGCACAGCAGGTGGCGTCCCAGTTTGAAGACCGGACCGGCCGGACCTTCCCGCAGCGTCATGTCGAACTGATCGCCCGCCGCTGCGAGACGTCCATCCGTGAACTCGAAGGCGTCATGCGCCTGTTCACGCTGCGGCTCGATCCGCCGGACGGCACGGATGTGGTGCTGACGGATGATCAGGTGCGGGAGATCCTGTCCCAGTGTCTGGCTGACCGGCCCCAGGAAACATCTCTTGATGAGCTGTTCCGCTACGTGATCGAGGTCTTCGAGGTTTCCGCCAAGGACATGACAAGCAAGTCGCGTAAACAGGCGCTGGTCCGCGCGCGGCAGGCCTTCTGCCTCGTGGCGCGCAAGCTGACGGATTCTGCGCTGGCCGCCATTGGCAGCATGATCCAGCGTGACCACACGACGGTCATGCATTCGATCGACAAGGCTGAAATCATTGCCGAGACCGACGCGATCTTTGCGGACAAGATCACGCGCATCTTTGACCGGTTCGATCAGTCGGCGCGAAAGTAGGGCGGCAAGGGTTCTTCCACCCTTCCGTGCAAAGACGCTGGCATCCGGGCGAGGGCTGTGGTTATATCACCGCCCTGCCAGCCACCATCAGGCTCTATCCGCATGAAAGTCACCATCGAACGCGCTACACTGCTCAAAGCCTTGAGCCACGCTCAAAGTGTTGTTGAACGCCGGAACACCATTCCGATCCTGTCCAACGTGCTGATGCGGGCCGACGGGGGCACGCTGTCGCTGACAGCCACAGACCTCGATATCGAGATCCTGGAAAAAGTGCCGGCGGATATCGAGCAACCGGGTGCTGCGACGGCATCGGCGGTCACTCTGTTCGACATCGTCAAGAAGCTGCCCGATGGCGGCCAGATCCTTCTGGAAACCCGCGGCGAGACCGGGCGTTTGGCCATTGAGTCGGGCAAGTCGTCATTCCAGCTGGCGATCCTCCCGGATCAGGATTTTCCGGCCCTGACCAATCAGAGCGATGATGGCGTGCACTTCACCATGCCCGCAAACGCCCTGCGGCGTCTGATCGACAAGACACGCTTTGCGATGTCGCAGGAAGAAACGCGTTACTATCTCAACGGTATCTATCTGCATGCGGAGTTGGATGGCGGGTCTCCATCGCTGCGCGCCGTCGCGACGGATGGTCACCGGTTGGCGCGCCTTGATGCGGATTTGCCAAACGGCGCCGAGGATATTCCCGGCGTGATCGTTCCCCGCAAAGCTGTGCTGGAGCTGCGGCGCCTGCTCGAGGATGCGGGCGATGAGATTGAGATCACCGTGTCTGAATCCCGTATCCGGTTCTTCTCCAACGATATTCAGCTGACATCAAAGCTGATCGACGGGACGTTCCCCGACTATCGCCGGGTCATTCCCGACGGTAACGACCGTGTGCTGACCGTCGACAATGCAGATTTCCGCCGCGCCGTGGATCGGGTGTCGACGGTGTCTGCTGACAAGACACGCTCGGTCAAGCTGTCACTCGAAGACGACATGCTGAAGCTGCTTGTGAACAACCCCGAGGCGGGGAGCGCGACGGAAGAGCTGTCAGTCGACTATCAGGCTGAGAAGCTCGATATCGGCTTTAATGCCAAATATTTGCTCGACATCGCCAATCAGGTCGATGGTGAGACAGCGGTCTTCCACTTTGCGGATTCTGCATCCCCCACCGTGGTCACCGATGCGGAAGATCCCCGCGCGCTTTACGTCCTGATGCCATTGCGGGTGTGACGACAATGCGCCGTATCCGGCGTATCACGCTTCAGGATTTTCGTTCCTATCGCCAGCTCGACCTGGTGCTCGATGGCCGATCGGTGGCGCTGTCCGGCGCAAACGGCTCGGGCAAGACCAATCTGCTCGAAGCGCTGTCGATGGTATCTCCGGGGCGGGGGCTGCGCCGCGCCGCGCTTGGCGACATGCAGCGGCAGGGGACACAAGGCGGTTGGGGTGTTGGTGTTCAACTCATGGGGGAGGCGGACTTTGAGCCAACGCCCTTATCGGTCATGGCAACGCCGCCCGCGCCGTTCCGGAAAGTCGCCCGGGTCGATGGTAGCTCAGCGCCCAGTGCCGGCGTCTTTCTCGATTATCTGAACTTCAGCTGGCTGACCCCGGCCCAGGACCGCCTGTTCGTTGAGGGCGCTTCTGAGCGGCGGCGATTTCTCGACCGGATGACCCTGTCCCGGGACAAGGCCCATGCGCAGTCTTCAACCCAGTATGAAAAGGCGATGCGTCAGCGGACGGCAGCCCTGTTGTCCGGCCGCAGCGACCCGCAGGTGCTGACCATTCTTGAACGCCAGATGGCGGAAAATGGCGTTGCCATCGCCGCGTCACGGCGCGTGATGGCAGGAGAGCTTGTGCGAGGCTACGCAGCACTGCGCAGCGGGGCCTTTCCGTCGGCAAGCCTGTCGCTCAGTGGTCGCCTTGAAGAAGCGCTGGGGACGCAGGACGCGGCCACAGTGGAGGACGACTTTGCCGAGGCACTGGCGCGGTCCCGACGGCGGGATGCGGAGGCCGGGCGGGCCCTGATTGGACCTCACCGCTCTGACTTTGAGGTTATTCATCTGGAAAAGGCCCAGCCGGCGCGGCTCTGCTCGACCGGGGAGCAGAAGGCGCTTCTGATCGGCCTGGTCCTGGCCCATGCAGCGGCGCTTGATGAAGCGGCGGATGCGCCCCTGTTCCTGCTGCTGGATGAAGTCGCGGCTCACCTCGACTCGGACCGTCGGGCGGCGCTGGCCGACATTCTGACGGAGCTGGGATGCCAAGCGTTTATGACTGGAACGGATAGCGAACTTTTTGCGCCGTGGGGTGCGCGGGCGCAGCATTTCAACGTCGCCGCCGACGGGATTACCGAACAGCTGTAGGAACTGTCGAAAAATCCCTGAAAACCGCGAAAAACCTAGAGAATAGGGCGTTTGGCATTTGTCCTGAGCGTGCGAGTCAGGTACATCTGAAGGCACGAAATCAAGCTTAAGAAGAATGGATTTGCGGATGAGCGGTGACGCTGCCGAAGCCCCGGAACCGACCGACAGTGAAGTGCCTGTGGAACTCGTCCAGGATGAGTACGGGGCCCAGTCGATCAAGGTCCTGAAAGGGCTCGATGCCGTGCGCAAACGCCCCGGCATGTATATCGGCGATACCGATGACGGGTCGGGCCTGCACCATATGGTCTATGAGGTCATCGACAATTCCATCGACGAGGCACTCGCGGGGCATTGCGACACTGTCTTCATGAGCCTGAATGACGATGGCTCGGTCACGGTCTCCGATAATGGCCGCGGCATTCCGACGGACATGCACGAAGGCGAGGGGATGTCGGCGGCGCAGGTCATCATGACCCAGCTGCACGCGGGCGGGAAATTCGACCAGAATTCCTACAAGGTCTCTGGCGGCCTGCACGGCGTGGGCGTCTCGGTGGTCAACGCGCTTTCCGACTGGCTGAAGCTGCGGATCTATCGCAATGGCAAGGTCCATGAGATGGAGTTCCGCAATGGCGACGCCGTTGAGGACCTCAAAGTGCTCGGCGATACGGACAAGCGCGGTACGGAAATCACCTTCCATCCGTCTGCCGATATTTTTGCAATTACCGAGTTTGACTTTGAGACGCTGGAGCGTCGCCTGCGCGAGCTCGCTTTCCTGAACTCCGGCGTTCGGATTGTGCTGCGCGATGCGCGCCACGTCGACCCAGTGGAATTGACCCTGCACTATGATGGGGGTCTGGTCGAATTCGTAAGGTATCTGGACAGCTCCAAACAGGCGATTGTCAGTCAGCCCCTCTATGTGACGACCGAGAAAGACGGCATCACGGTCGAGGCGGCGCTGTGGTGGAATGAGAGCTATCACGAGCGGGTGCTGTGCTTCACCAACAATATTCCTCAGCGCGATGGCGGCACGCACCTTGCGGGCTTCCGGGGCGCGCTGACCCGCGTGGTGAACGGCTATGCGGCATCGTCGGGCATTCTGAAGAAAGAAAAAGTCAGCCTGACGGGCGATGATGCGCGCGAAGGCCTGACCTGTGTTCTGTCCGTCAAGGTGCCTGATCCGAAATTCAGCTCACAGACCAAAGACAAGCTGGTTTCATCTGAGGTTCGCCCTGTTGTTGAAAGCGCGCTGAACGAGGCTTTGAACGAATGGTTTGAAGAGCATCCTTCTGACGCCAAGAAAATCGTCAACAAGGTTGTCGAAGCGGCCGCCGCCCGCGAAGCGGCCAAGAAGGCCCGTGAATTGACCCGCCGCAAAGGCGCGCTCGACATTTCGTCCTTGCCCGGCAAACTGGCGGACTGTCAGGAACGCGATCCGGCCAAATCCGAACTGTTCCTAGTGGAAGGGGACTCCGCTGGCGGCTCTGCCAAGCAGGCCCGCAATCGAGAAAACCAAGCCATTCTGCCGCTCAAGGGCAAGATCCTGAACGTGGAACGGGCACGGTTTGACAAGATGCTGTCGAGCCAGGAGGTCGGTACGCTGATCACCGCTCTGGGGACGGGGATTGGCCGCGACGATTTCAATATCGACAAGCTGCGCTATCACAAGATCGTCATCATGACCGATGCTGACGTCGATGGCGCGCATATTCGGACGCTCCTGCTGACCTTCTTCTATCGTCAGATGCCGGAGATCATCCGACGCGGTTATCTCTATATCGCGCAACCGCCGCTCTATAAGGTGGTGCGTGGCAAGTCCGAGCAATATCTGCTGGATGAAGCAGCGCTTGAAAACTATCTGTACCATGAAGGCCTTGAGGGGGCATCGCTTACCCTGTCCAACGGGGAAGTCATGGTCGGGTCAGATCTTGAAACGGCGATCAGTGCCGCGCGTGCGGCACAGGCCCGCATGGCGCCATTCCCGGACCGTTTTCCGCGGATGATCATCGTGCAAAGCGCAATGGCCGGTGTCATGGGGTCGGACGACGTCACCGATGCCATGGCCGCCAAGATGGCCGAGCGTCTTGATCTGGTGTCTGAGGAATATGAACGCGGCTGGGTGGTCAAACCTGACGGCAATGGCGGGGTCGATATTTCCCGGACATTGCGGGGTGTGGATGAGAACTATCATCTGGGTGCAGAAGTGCTGGCCAGTGGCGATGCAAAACGTCTGGCAGCAGCCATTGATCCGCTGAGAGCAATCTTTGAAGCACCCGCCATCCTGCGTCGCAAAGAGTCCGAGATTGCCGTCTATGGCCCCGGCAGCCTGCTGCGGGCGGTGAAGGCTGCGGGGCAGCATGGCAACAAGATGCAGCGGTATAAGGGGCTGGGGGAGATGAACCCCGAGCAATTGTGGGAAACCACGCTGGATGCCGATGCGCGCCAGTTGCTGCAGGTTCATATCGATGAAGCCGATGAAGCCGATGATGTGTTCAGCAAGCTGATGGGTGATATCGTCGAGCCGCGGCGGGAGTTCATCCAGTCGAACGCCCTTGAGGCTGAACTGGATATCTGATCACGCGCTGGTGATTTGCGAAGAGGTTTGTTGAAAGTTTGCGCATGGGATGTTGGTGGGGCTTTGTCGGCAATCAGCATCCCATCCTGACAATAACACGTCGAATGATATTTTAAGTTCGATTCTTTGACGCCTGCGGACGGAATATCCTGAAATATCCTCGCAGGAGCCAAGCGGCCAGACCCATGGGTACGACCACCCAGAACAGCTCGAATAATAAGAGCTCCAAGTCGCCGAAGCCGATCGCGCCGTCGCTGAAAAAGCGGTAGCCAATGACGATGAACAACTGTCCCAAAGCATATATAATCGCCACAGACGCGGCGAGTATGCGCAGGCCATGCATTAATAGTCTAAGCGCCATTGACGGCTCTCCAACCAACACCCGTGTCCCGTGACGGCGATGACCTTAAGAGTCGACATGACCGTCCGACATTCTTATTCCGGGTTATTAGCAGATGTGACGACATGGGACCAGAAAGATCCGTGTCAGTAGACTACCGTAGCCAATCAGTGGCCGCCGCTTAACCGTCCTGTGCGAACGGAATAGTCCACCGCGACGCCATATTGTGGATCATCGTCGCTGTCGATCATCAGCTGACCGGCGCGCCCCAGAAGCCGGTGACAGACCGGCGTCAGGTGCCGCAGGCGGATTTCCTTGCCCTGGCCCTCATATTTGGCGGCAATGTCCTCAATCGCCTGGAGGGCGGACTGATCCACCACACGACTGTTCATGAAATCGACGATGACGCGGTCAGGGTCGCCTGCCGGATCGAAGAGTTCTGTGAAACCACTGGCCGAGCCGAAGAACAACGGTCCGTCGATCTCATAGACCTTGTGGCCATCATCATTCATCCGTGTGCGGGCGTGAATGCGCGAAGCGTTGTTCCAGGCATAGGCGAGCGCTGAGACAATGACTCCGACGACGACGGCAACGGCCAGATCGTGCCAGACGGTGACGACGGTCACGAGGACGATGACAAAGGCGTCGATCAGCGGAATTTTCTGCATGATCACCAGACTGCGCCAGGCGAAGGTGCCGATCACGACCATGAACATCACGCCTACAAGAGCGGCCAGGGGGATCATTTCGATCAGCGGTGAGGCAAAGAGGATGAAGGCGAGCAGAAACAGCGCCGCGGCAACCCCGGCAATGCGTGTGCGGCCGCCGGACTTCACGTTGATCATGGACTGGCCGATCATGGCGCAGCCGCCCATGCCGCCGAAAAAGCCGGTGACGACATTGGCCGTGCCCTGGGCGATGCATTCCTGTGATGCGCCGCCGCGCTGGCCGGTGATCTCGCCGACAAGGTTCAGGGTCAGCAAACTCTCGATCAGGCCGATCGCTGCCAGAATGAGGGCATACGGAAAGATGATCTGGAATGTTTCAAGACTGAGCGGCACCATCGGCAGGTGGAAGGGCGGCAGACCCCCCTTGATCGAAGCGAGATCGCCGACCCGAGGCACATCAATACCAAAACCGATAACGAGGGCCGCAACAATGCCGATACCGGCGAGGGGAGCTGGAATGGCCCGTGTGATCTTCGGCGTGACCCAGATGATGGCCATGGTGAGAGCGACAAGCCCCAGCATCATGACGAGGGGCAGGCCGCTGAGCCACTCACCACCCGTCATGCCGTGATCGGTGGTCACGACGCTGCCGGGCACTTTGAACTGGGACAGCTGCGCCAGGAAGATCACGATGGCGAGGCCGTTTACAAAGCCCAGCATGACAGGGTGCGGGACCAGTCGCATGAATTTGCCGAGGCGGAAGACGCCGGCGAAGATCTGCATGATCCCCATGAGAACGACGGTGGCGAAGAGATATTCGACGCCGTGCTGCGCAACGAGCGCGACCATCACCACAGCCAGTGCGCCGGTCGCACCGGAAATCATTCCGGGACGTCCGCCGATCAGCGCCGTAATCAGGCCCACCATGAACGCCGCGTAGAGGCCCACAAGTGGGTTCACGCCAGCCACAAAGGCGAATGCAACGGCTTCCGGGACTAGGGCCAGTGCCACGGTCAGGCCAGACAGGATGTCGGTCTTGATCTGCCCAATACCCAACGGCCCGGCTTCACGCGGGGCAATAGAAAGCTTTTCCGCAAAAGCGGCGAGGGTTGGTTTCAGCATAAGGTGGAGCCTCTGATGATCAGATCAGAGGGCGGTCAACCACAGATCGTGGTGCGATGCAACATTAGGGGCAGAGCGCAAGCAGTCACGCTCTGCTCACACCGACTTACTTCAACGTGTCTTCACGCATCTCACGGTCGAGGCGTTTCATGGCCTTCTGCAGTTTTTCAAAGGCGCGGACCTCAATCTGCCGAATACGCTCGCGCGAGACGCTATATTCTGTGGACAGATCTTCGAGCGTCTTTGGCGACTCGGTCAGGCGGCGCTCGGAGAGGATGTGACGTTCGCGCTCATTGAGCTCGCCCATGGCCCGCTGCAGCAGGTCCATGCGCGTGTCGAACTCATCAGAATTGGCAAGTTGGGCTTCAGCGTTGACGGCATTGTCGTCAACGAGCCAGTCCTGCCACTCCGAACCACCGTCGCCGTCCGTCCGCATTGGCGCGTTGAGCGAGTTGTCGCCCCCGGCCATCCGGCGGTTCATGGACACGACCTCATCATGGGTAACACCCAGTTTGGTGGCGATGTGCTCCACCTCATCGGGCTTCAGGTCGCCATCGTCCACAGCATCGATCTGCCCCTTGAGGCGGCGCAGGTTGAAGAAAAGCTTCTTCTGCGCGGCGGTGGTGCCGATTTTCACAAGGCTCCATGACCGCAGGATGTATTCCTGGATCGCGGCGCGGATCCACCACATGGCGTATGTGGAAAGGCGAAAGCCCTTGTCAGGATCGAATTTCTTGACGGCCTGCATCAGGCCGACATTGCCCTCCGAGATGACTTCTCCGGTGGGCAGGCCGTAGCCGCGATAGCCCATGGCGATCTTGGCCACGAGGCGGAGGTGAGAGGTAATCAATTGCTGGGCGGCATCAGGGTCAGCATGTTCGGCAAAACGCTTGGCGAGCATGTATTCCTGGTCTTTTTCCAGCATTGGAAATTTGCGGATTTCCGACAGATAGCGTGACAACCCGCCTTCAGGGGTCAGCGCAGAGCCGGTCGGTGTTAAAGCATTCGCCATGATATATTCGTCCCTCGATCTTCCTCAGCGGAAGGCGTGCCCCAAAATCGTCATCACCAGATGGGGGCTTACAGGCTTATAAAAAAGAGGGCGTTGATAGAAAGTTGCGTCTTCGGCAACGCCCGACATCTTGATTGGTTCCCTAGAAGGGCAATGCCCTAGGGGGTTTCTCAGATAGCGTGTGCGCGCGGCATTGGTTCCGCCCAAGACTTGCCGCAGGCCATTGTGCCGCAACTCAAAAGGGCGGGGACAAGCGCGTCACAGTGCTCTCATGGCATCTGTCAGGACATTGAAGTCCGCAGGCGGTGCCGTTTCAAATCGCAGGTCCTCGCCCGTGACCGGGTGTTCAAATCCCAGAACAGCGGCGTGCAGCGCCTGTCGCCGGAAGTTCCGTACGACTTCAAGGGCATGATCAGCGGCAGGATCCCCCGGCCGCAGACCCGGCACGCCGGAGCGGCCGTAGACCTGATCACCGATCAGCGGATGGCCGATATGGCTCATGTGAACACGGATCTGATGGGTGCGGCCGGTCTCCAGGCGACACTCGACCAGCGACGCAAGGACATCGCCGGCAAGTTTGGCGCGACCATCGCCATAGGCCTCGACCCGTTTGAAGTGGGTGACGGCCTCTTTGCCTTCCGGTCGGTCCCAGCCAACCACCGTCATCTTCTTGCGGTCGTTCTGTGCCCGGGCCATCGGCAGATGAATGGTGCCGACCGTGGGGCGGGGGCTGCCATGGCAAACGGCAAGATAGGCACGCTCAATATCGTGGACGGCCCATTGGTCGCTCAGCCCCTGGTGGGCCTGGTCGTTCTTCGCGACCACCATCACGCCCGATGTTTCCTTGTCGAGCCGATGTACAATGCCCGGCCGCGCCACGCCCCCGATTCCGGACAGCGTATCGCCGCAATGATGGAGGAGGGCATTGACCAGCGTCCCGGTCCAGTTGCCGGCGGCCGGATGGACCACAAGGCCAGCGGGCTTGTTGATGACGATCAGGTCGTCATCCTCGAACAGGACATCCAGCGGGATGTTCTCGGGCCGCGGCGTGGGGTCCGCGACGGGCGGCGGTGTCAGGACAAAGACCTCGCCGGCGCGGATCTTCCATTTCGGGTCTTCGCAGACGGTGCCGTCGCGGGTCAGGGCGCCGCCTTCGATGAGTGCCTTTACGCGCGCGCGTGACAGGGTGTCGACCTGCTGGCTGAACCATTTGTCCAGCCTCTCACCGGCATTGTCCTCGTCGACTTCGATTGTGATGGGTTCTGTCGTCATTGAAGGACTGGTGCGTTCGCGCGCGGTTTATGTCAAACGCCTTTGCATGACAGAAGAAATGAATTCCCCCGATCAAGCGCCGCCGGGCCCCAATCTCGCGGTGCTGAAAGGCATCGTTGTGGGGCTGGGTGTGCTCCTGTGCCTTGGCACCCTGCTGATCGTCGTCAAGATGATGGCGCTCGGCAAGAATGACGATGCGGCCGCGCCAATGGCCATCGCGACAGGTGCCGATCTTGCTGACCTGCCAACGCTCGATCTGGCCAGTGGCGACACGGTCATTTCCGTTTCCGCAGGAGACGGATTAATCTGTGTTATCATCGAAGGACAGGATGGTGTGCGCCGAATTGTCGCGCTGGACCGACGTAATCCTGCGGGATGGACACAATTGACGGCGCGCTGAGTGTCCCGCTGCAGAGTCTTCCTTGTTCTGACAAATCGTTAATCAATCTTCGCTGGCAGTCCCCCTTTCTTTTCGGAGAGGGGGGCCCATCTTCTGGTCAAGGTCGCTGCGAAGCGATCCCCCGGCGGGGCGCTGTCATCCCCCCCCTCGTTCCCCTCGATGGTGTCCCGCCACTTTTTCCTATTTCACCGGCCGCGCAGATGGCCCCGCTGCTCGCGCGGCGCGGGCAGCAACAGCGCGGGGCCGCGACTGCCAGGCATCGTAGGCAAAGAGTGCTGCGGCCAGCCAGATCATGCCAAAGCAAATCTGGTGCGCGCGGGTGAAGGGTTCTCCCTCAATGAGGCCAATCATGAACTGCAGCGTCGGTCCGATGAATTGCAGAAAGCCAAGTGTAGCTAAGGTCAGGCGCCGCGCGCCGATAGCGAACAGCAGAAGGGGAAGGACCGTGATCGGGCCCGCCATGACGAGGAGAGACACCGTTGCCGTGTCTCCACTGGCAATTCCCGTTTCACTGGTCATCAGTAGCCAGAGAAGATAGCTGCCAGCGATTGGCGACAGCAACAGCGTCTCGATAAAGAGGCCTGGCATCGCGCCGATATCTGTGCGCTTCCGAATGAAACCATAGGCCGTAAAACTGGCCGCCAGAACGACCGAGACGAGAGGGAATTTTCCTCCATATACGGTCAATATCGCAACGCCAGTGGCGGCCAGGACGACGGCAAAAAGCTGCTTCTGCCGCAGTCGTTCCTTGAGCACGACGACGCCCACCAGCACGTACATGAGCGGGTTGATGTAATAGCCGAGGCTGGCTTCAAAAATGTGGTTATTCTGTACCGCGATAATGTAGATCAGCCAGTTCACGGCGATAACACCGGCGGCCATGGCCAACCGCATCAGAATAAAAGGGGTCGTAAGGCCACGGCGGATCTCAGGCCATTGGCTACGCAGGGTGATGATCAGTGCCCCGAAGGGGACGGACCATAAAATGCGGTGACTGAGAATTTCGTCCGCCGCCGTTCCGCGCAGTGCGAGGAAGTAAAGCGGGAAAAGGCCCCACATGCTGTAGGCAGCAGCAGAGGAGAGAACACCAAGGCGGGTCTCATTATTTTGGCTCGTTCCGGTCATGAACGGCCCATAGGCTCACATCACGGGGGATGCCAGCCGGATAATTTCGCAAAGACCGGTCAGCATTTCTACTGACCGGTCCCTGGGCTGTCACACTATCGTTTGAGGATAATGTAGACGGCGTGGATGATGCCCGGAATATAACCGAGCAATGTCAGGACCAGATTAATCCAGAATTGTGTTTTAATCCCCTCCTGCAAAAAGACGCCAAGTGGCGGCAGGAGGATGGCGACGAGGATGCGCAGAATATCTGCGCCTCCATCGTTTGTGGCGGGTGTATTATGTGTGTTCATGCCATTGCAACGACCACAGTCGGCAGTTTGTTGCATCTTCACTTCAGAAAATTGATCGGGACGCGCACCATGAAAAAGGCCGGGATTGCGTCCCGGCCTTTTAGATAGCGGTGAAGAGCGGGCTTTAGCTGCGATCTTCGATCAGATTGCGATTGATCAGCAGTTCGGCAATCTGCACGGCATTCAGCGCTGCACCCTTCCGCAGATTGTCCGACACAACCCAGATATTCAGGCCGTTCTCGACGGTCGGGTCGACACGGATCCGGCTGATGAACGTCGCAAAGTCGCCGACGCATTCCACTGGCGTGATGTAGCCGCCATCTTCACGTTTATCGATGACCATGCAGCCGGGGGCCTCGCGCAGGATGTCCCGCGCTTCGTCATCGGTGATCTCGTTTTCAAACTCGATGTTCACCGCTTCGGAGTGGCCGACAAAGACAGGCACACGCACGGCGGTGGCGTTGAGCTTGATTGATGGGTCGAGAATCTTCTTGGTCTCGGCAACCATTTTGAACTCTTCCTTGGTCGACCCATCGTCCAGAAACACGTCGATATGCGGGATGACGTTGAAAGCGATCTGCTTGGTGAAGCGCTCCGGATCGGGATGATCGTTGACGAAGATGCCTTTGGTCTGGGTGAACAGCTCATCGGCGGCCTCGCGCCCGGCACCGGACACGGACTGGTAGGTTGAGACGACAACGCGCTTGATTTTCGCCCGATCATGCAGCGGCTTCAGCGCCACGACGAGCTGCGCGGTCGAGCAGTTCGGGTTGGCAATGATGTTCTTTTTCTTGAAGCCACGCACGGCGTCCGGGTTCACCTCTGGCACGATCAGCGGCACGTCCGGGTCAAGGCGGAAATGGGATGAGTTGTCGATGACGACGCAGCCGGCCTTGGCGGCCTTGGGGCCGAATTCTTCCGAAATGGATCCGCCAGCGGCGAAAATCGCAATGTCCGCCTTCGAGAAATCGAACTGGGCCAGATCCTGGCACTTCAGTGTCTTGTCTCCAAAGGACACTTCCCGACCCTGTGACGACCGGGAGGCGAGCGCGATCACTTCCTTCGCTGGGAAGAGCCGCTCTGACAGGATCGCAAGGACCTCTTGACCCACCATACCGGTGGCCCCGACAACGGCGACGCGAAACTCCATTTCAGCAGAACCTTTCAATTTTATGCGTTAAGACGCGCGCTCCTGCGCTTTTGGGCCCCTTGCGTCAAGGCTTGTGCCCCTCAGGGCCAGATACCAAGCGCCCGGGCCACGCCGCGCAGGCCCAGAAGGACGGCGACCAGCACCACGACACTGCCCGCCAGATTGCTCGCAAGACTGTTGGCGTGGGCACCCAGAATGCCACGCCGGTTCATGACCCACAACAGAAAGACGGCGATGATCGGCAGCAGGAGGCCATTGGCAGCCTGCGCCACGAGGATCAGCGTCACGGGCCGGATACCCAGGAAGCCAATCACCGTGCCGATCAACAGGATGGCAAGGCTGGTGATGACCCGCAACCGTCGGGATGACGTCTCATCCCGACCAAAAAACTCAGCGACCACGAACCCTGCGGCGAGGGGTGCGGTGATCGCTGAGGTCAGGCCCGCGGCGAGCAACCCGGCGCCGATGAGCACGCGCGCCATCGGCCCGAAGGTTGGCTCGAGACTGCGCGCCATATCGCCTGCGCTCTGAATGCTCAGGGCCTGGCCGAAGAGCGCGGTGGCCGCCGTCGCCAGAACAAGGATCGAGACCACGCCGCCAAGGCTCACTGAAACAGCGGTGTCACTGCGCGCGGCACCGACGTCGCCGCCGCCCGCCCATCGCTGACGCGCAGCACTGGCGTGCAGGAACAGGTTGTACGGAACAATTGTTGTGCCGATCAGGGCAATGGTGGTCAGGAGGCCACCTTCCGGTATGGCGGGGCGCAGTCCCGCAAGAAGAGCACTGAGCGAAGGATGTACCAGAACAGCCGCCGCCACGAACGCCAGGGCCATGATGATGACGAGGCCGATCAGGATCCGCTCGAGCATCTGGTAGCGTCCCAGCGCGAGGGCGACCCCGGCGCTCAGGACAAGGGGCCAGCTGTGCCATCCACTGGTGGTATCTCGCCCGATCAGGGCATTGAGACCGAGCGTCCCGCCCATCAGATTGCCCGCCTCATAGGCAGCATTGCCAAGGCCGATAGCGGTCAGCACAAGGATCATCATCAACCAGCGTGCCGGGCCGACGGGGATCATCTGGCCTAGCGCTTCGGCAAGGCCCAGACCGCCGCCTGCGCCCAACCTTGCGGCCATATCCTGCAGGACAATCGTGGCCATCGTTGCGAAGACCAGCGCCCAGAGGAGGGCAAAGCCGAAATTCGCCCCCGCCAGTGTACAGGTGGTGACCGTGCCGGGCCCGATAAAGGCGGCGGCGACAAGCGCGCCCGGGCCGATCTTCAGTTTCATTCCGGGGTACCGGCGCCCGTAATGCCGCGCTTGGTCGTCAGGTAGGTCGCAAAACTGCCCAGCCAGTGGGAGCCGGCGTAGTGGACATCCGAGACGGCCTTGATGCTTGTCTCCCTGTGCAGAGCAGCACTGGCCAAGAGGCTGGCGCGGCGCGCATCATCGGCAGGCAGGGCGGCGGCTATGCCTTCGAGCGCCCAAGCGCGGGACAGGTTCACGCCGTCGAGATGGACCAGCTTGCCATCGGTCGGGTCCTCGACAATACCCGGTGCGAGCCAGTCGCCAGAGCCCGTGGTGGGGATGGTCGGCAGGAAACCGCTGAGCCATTCCGCAAACTGGTCAGAAGGCAGCACCCGGCGCATCAGGTCTGCTTCGTGCAGGCACGGCGAGAGGAAGTCCTCGCCAGAAGGTTCGTACGCTAGCGGACAGTTTCGGTCTTCGAGGTGGAAGGCGAGAACCTTGTCGGTGAGAAGCGCTTCGAACGCCTCGTTCCCGGTGGTCCGTACATAGTCGATCATCAACCCGAAGGCGAAGGCGGTCTGATTGTGTGTGCCCAGACGAATGGGATAGGCAAGTTTGGGCAGCCAGTCCGATGTCTTGGCGACGATGACGGCTTCCAGCGGCCGCAGGGTCTCTCGCCACTCCATCCCTTGGGGGTCGTCCCATTCATCCAGCTCGGCAATGAGCTGGAGAAACCATGCGGTGCCGTAGGGCCGTTCAAAAGAGGCCCGGCCCTCTGTCGCGAAATAGGCGGTTTCCCCGGCGATGTTCTCGGCCGTGAAAGACGTTGCCAGGGCTTCCCTGATCAATTCAGCGTAGGGGCCATCTGGTTCAGCCTTCAGGAGTCGAACCAGAAGCCAGTGTCCGTGCACCGAGGAGTGCCAGTCAAAACACCCATAAAAGGCAGGATACAGCGATGACGGCGCTTGGGCATCCTCCGTGCTGCTCAGGACATGGCTGATCTTGTTGGGATATTCCTTGTGCACACAAGTGAGCGCGAGTCGGGCGAAGCGATCCTCGACGTGATCGGGCCGCGGCGCGGGGAGGGCGTCGGCTTGCGCAGTGTTTGTTTCATCGCCGGGCGTTGGCATGAGGGGGAGTGTATTGGACAGGGCGACCATGACAAGCGGTAGAAAAAGCATCCTGTCGAACCTCGCAAGTTTGCCTCAAGAGCATAAAAAAGGCTGGCAACCCCGCCGGGTGCCAGCCTTGGTGGGTGTCAGATTACCAGCCGCACTGGCGGTCTTTATTTTCTTCCTCAAGATAATCCATCAGAGGGCGGAAATATTCGACCATGGCAGAGCCGTCCATTTCGCGGGTGCCGGTGAACATTTCCAGTGTATCGGGCCATGGCTGGCTGTTGCCCTGCTCAAGCATCGCGGCAAACTTCGCACCGACGTCCTCAGAGCCGTAGAACGAGCACCGGTGAAGCGGACCTTCCCAGCCGATCTGGTCGCAGGCGGCCTGATAGAACTGGAACTGCAGAATCCGGGCAAGGAAGTAGCGCATGTAAGGCGTGTTGCCGGGAATGTGATACTTCGAACCCGGATCGAAGGCATCAGCGGGGCGATCGTTTGGCGGGCGAATACCCTGATACTCCTCGCGCAGCGACCACCAGCCTTCATTGTACGTTTCCGGCGTCAGCTCGCCTGAGAAGACTTCCCACCGCCATTTGTCCACGAGCAGGCCGAAGGGGAGGAAAGCAACGCCGTCCAGCGCGCGCTGCATGAGGATGGCGAGGTCACCCTCGGCCGACGGCACCTCATCAATCATGCCGATCTGCTGCAGATATTCCGGCGTGATCGACAGCGCGACCATGTCGCCAATAGCCTCATGGAAGCCGTCATTGGCCCCGCCGCGGAACAGGATGGGCTGCTCATTGTAGGCGCGCTGATAGAAATTGTGCCCGAGCTCGTGATGGACGGTCGTGAAGTCGTCCTCATTCACTTCCGTACACATCTTGATGCGCAGGTCGTCGACATTGTCGAGGTTCCAGGCTGATGCGTGGCAGACAACATCCCGGCCTTCAGGTTTGGTGATCTGCGAGCGCTCATAGAACGTCTCCGGCAGAGGCGGGAAGCCAAGCGAGGTAAAGAAGCCTTCGGCGGTCTTCACCATTTTAAGCGGCGTGTAGCCATTTTCCTTCAGCAGGCTCGTCATGTCGAGGCTGGCGCCCTCGGGCGTTTCCGGTGCCGCGATATCGTAGAGCGCGCCCCAGCTCTGGGCCCACATATTGCCGAGAAGGTCGGCGCGAATGGGCTGGTCGAGCGGCACGACCTCGTCGCCATATTCTTCATTGAGCTTGTACTTCACGTGGCACTGCAGGTTCTCATAAAGCGGTTTGACCTGGCCCCACAGGCGATCAACCTCGACGGCGAACGCATCGGGATCCATGTCGTAATTGGATCGCCACATCTGGCCCAGATCGTCAAAGCCCAGTTCTTTCGCGCCGGCATTGGCGATCTCCACCATGTCCGCATAGTCCTGCTTCATGGGCTTTGAGACTTCACGCCATTTGGTCCAGACTTCTTCCAGCTTGGCCGGGTCGCGCAGTTCCCGCATCAGAAGCTCAGTCTCATTCTGCGGCACAACGCGGCCTTCGAACTCGATCTTGCCGGTGGAATAGGTACTGTCGAGGCGGGTCGTCAGCTCGGCCAAGGCCTTGGCGGCGTCAGGACCGGCAGGGGCGGGCAGGGTGATGCCGGCCTTCAGGATGTCCATCTTGCGCCGCATCTCGGTCGGCAGTTTGGTCGTGTCGAAATCCTTCGCCCGGTTCGCGTATTCGACGGCCATCTCGGTCAGCTCGGCAGAGATTTTCGCTTCAAGCCAATTGCTGTCGTAATTGATGTAGGTCGCCTTGATCCAGGAGATGCGGGCGGCTTCCTCCCACACATCCTTATAGGTCGTCTCGACCTCGGTCAGGAATGTGGCGGCGTCCTTCTCGGTCAGACGTTTGGCCATCGCTGCACCGGGCAGGACGAAGGCAGTGGACAGGCACAAAGCGGCAATCAGGGAGCGTTTCATAGAGAACCTTAGTTTCACTTCTAACGAACCGTAAACCAATCGACCGTAGCGGGAAAGCGCGCAGACCGACAGATGCCACCGCCGTATCGTCACGACTGCGACAGTGAAGATCAGATGCCGCGCCTGACGCGCATTCGCGCCTCTCGTGCCGCCCAAGGCGACAAATTTCACGTTTAAATAAGGCCGACGTTAGTGATGTTTGGTTAGACAGGCGCGGGAGTAGAGCAAAAAAGGGTCCCGCATGCGTTTCATTGCGATCAGCCTCGCGTTTATTCTGGCGTCGCTGCAGCCCGTTTCAGCCAAAGGCTGCGACGTGGATGAGGCGTCGCCCGTGCTGACGCTGATCATGGTGACCTACACGCCCAATGACCCCTGGATGACGGGCGTCGTTCGCTTCGCGCGCGCCGCCGCCGTCAGTTACGGTTTTCGGTTCGAAGTGCTCAATCTGTCACCTGAAGAAGCCGCGGGCATGGCCGCGCTCGAAACGCATGTCGCGGAATACCAGCCCAAAGCGGCCGTGGTCGTGACGCAGATGACCTACGCAGCACAACTGGTCCGCTATCTGGACTCAGAGGGCGTTTTCACCGGTTTTGCCATCACACCACTTAGCGATGTGAACTACGCCCTCACAGGCAATCCGAAGCAGAAATATCCTTACTACGTCGTGCACGTCGTTCCTGATGATGAGCGAGCCGGATACGATCTTGCCAATATCCTCCTCGACGAAGCGCGTCGACGCGATATTGAGCCGCCCATTCGGATCGTCGGCATTTCCGGCGAGGGGATCAATCCCGTCTCCATCGCCCGGTCAAAGGGACTGCGACGTGCGGTCGAGGAAGCGTCGGATGCAGAGCTGATCCAGATCGCCTATGCGAACTGGTCGCCCATTGTGGCGGCGCAGAAGGCGCGCATGATGTCCATTCGTTATGGCAAGGTCGATGTCCTGTGGGCCGCGAATGACACGATGGCGCTCGCCGCCATGGACATGATCGACCGCCGAGAGGGCGTCGTGGTCGGCGGCTATGATTGGACGGACCCGGCCCGCAAGCTGATGGAAGAGGGGTATTATGCGGCAAGCCTCGGTGGACATAATGCGGACGTGGCGCTCGCCATAGGCATATTGGTCGACCATGTGCTGAAGCGCGCTGCGCCTCGTCGCCCATCAGAAAGCCAGTTCGTGTCGGCCCTGTCGCCACTGCGCCGTGAGAATATCGTTCAATACGAACGTCTACTGAATGAACTCGATAATTGCGAAACGGACTTTCCCGCTGCGTTTGGCGTGCCCGTTATCGTACCCGAAGGCGGACTTGAAACCGCCTCGCTCCTGATGGGACGGGAATGACATGAGCATGAGCTTCATCAACAAATTTTATGAAAAGCTCAGCCTGCGCGTGACCATTGTCACAAGCGTGCTGGTCTTTGCCACGCTGTTTGCCAGCGTCGTCTTTGAATATTCGACATCGCATCAGGCCATGGTCGAACGGTTCAACGAAGACCGGGTGTTGCTGACTGAAGCGACAGCGCTTTCAGTGGCGTCGCCACTTTATGATTTTGACACAGACATCATTCGCGGCTTTGCCGAAAAGCTGTTGGAGCACCGCTCGATCAGCTGGGCGCGGATCGCGGAATTTTCAGGCGCACAGTTCGTGACGGTCGGCGTACCGGATGAAAACGCCGCCTATGTACACCGGGCCATCGTCCGCTCGCCCGAGGGCTCCGACCTCGGCGAAATTCTGGTGGGCTTTTCAGACGCCAGCCTGAACCGCGAAATGCAGGGGCTTCTGGTGGCGGCGATCACCAAAAGCGCCTTTCTGCTCCTGTTCCTCACGCTTGTGCTGCGTTGGGCCTTGAGTAGCGTGACGCGTCCGATGCAAAGCCTCGAAACCGCCGTGCGATCGATGGAGAGCGGCGGTTTGGTCCAGGATCTTCCCGGAACGGAGCGCCGGGACGAGTTCGGCTCGCTGGCACGCTCATTCCAGAGCCTGTCGCACCGCCTGCAGGACAGTGTGGACGAACTCGAACACCGGG
The DNA here is from genome assembly GCF_032930845.1 of Parvularcula sp. LCG005. Lineage (GTDB taxonomy): Bacteria > Pseudomonadota > Alphaproteobacteria > Caulobacterales > Parvularculaceae > Parvularcula. The sequence continues at coordinate 599,380 of NZ_CP136758.1, forward strand.
TGGCCAATCGGACCTCTGCTTTGGAGCAGGCCTCACAGGAAGCCCAGGAAGCCAAGCAGCGTGCCGAAGCGGCAAGCCAGGCGAAATCAGCCTTCCTCGCCAATATGAGCCATGAAATCCGGACGCCCATGAACGGCGTTCTGGGGATGTCAGAGCTGCTGCTTGAGACGGAGCTCAACGACCGTCAGAAACTCTTTGCCGAGACGATTTCATCCTCGGGCACGGCGCTTCTGACGATCATCAATGATGTTCTGGATTTCTCCAAAATCGAGTCGGGCAAGTTGGAGCTTGATCCAACGCCATTCGACATGCGCAGTGCCGTTGAAGATGTCGCAACCCTGCTTGGCCCGCGGGCCGTGGAAAAGGGGATTGAGCTGGTCGCGCGTTGCGCCCCGGGACTGCCACCATCCCTTCTGGGTGATGCGGGGCGTCTGCGCCAGATCGTGACAAACCTTGTTGGCAATGCCGTCAAGTTCACGACCAATGGCTATGTCATGATTTCGGTCGGCCCGTGCGAGGAGTGCGCGACGGACGAAGAATGGTGGCAGATTGAGGTAACGGACACCGGCATCGGCATCCCGGCCGACAAGCTTGAGTCAATTTTCGGCGAGTTCGATCAGG